>JAUIMJ010000165.1 GCA_030433295.1 bacterium
CTGGTGAAACACTTCAACGCCGATGGCACCGATAAACTCCACGGTTTCCCGAACGACATCAAAGACAGACAACGTGGCTGCTCCCAGTCGAGCGACAAGACCCAGAGAATCGGGGTCACCGATCGCGCTCACCTGAAGAACAGAGCCACGATCTGAAATGGCATCCTGCGCCAGAGCCAGTATCTGGCGGTTCTGTTCCGATAACGACGTGACATCTATGCTGCTGAGAGGAATCGAGTGCCGCTCAAGACTTCTGAGAAGGGTCATCGCACCAGCGGTATCCATGTCGGACACCTGGGCGGCATCGACGATACGCACATCGCTCGTGTTCAACGGCAGGGACTCAATTTCCCTGCGAATTCTACCCAGTGCCGGCAAACGCCAGGAACCGCGCAAAGAAAGTCGCGTGCCTCCGTCTCCCCTTGTAAGTTGACACCAACTAGACATCGAATACGTTCGCCATAAATGTAGCCCGCAGCGCTCCCAAAATTAAGAATCCACGATTGGTTCTATCAAATTCATCTATTGGGTAACATAAGAAGTCGATGTACGCCGCGATCCCTATGTCATGAAAAATTTTTTACCTTTTCGCCGCCATTTAGAATTTTGACAAAGGAAAGTGACATTTAACACAAATCAAATCTTGGCAAACATGATAGTCTTTGTGTTTAGGGGATTCTCTTAGTGGACTGTGCTTTCAGCGCGCATCCTTCCGATTGTGGGGTCTGAGCATTTGGGACCGGGGGCATTTGGGACCGGGGGCATTTGGGACCGGGGGCATTTGGGACCGGGGTTGTGGTGAAGGGGTATTGGCCGGGAACGCTGACAAAAAACCAGGGTCTCGAAATTTCGAGGTTTCTCGGTGCATATCGCTACTATTAGAAAAGATAACAGGAGACGAAGCTGCCAATCTTGGTCTAGATTAAGGCATGCGTCGTCTCCCGGAATAGCTCTTTGTTCTTGCGGTATTTGAATAGAGACTCGCTGCGTTTCCGCTAGTTTAGCGGCAATACGAGATTTTTATTCCGAAGATGTGGATATCTTCGCCAGAAGCTTCCACATCCACTGAAAAAGTTCCCGCGGTAATATTCTGCGGTTATTTTTGTTCACTGTTTAAAATTCGTTATTTGATTGGCAGGCTGCTCATTACACTCGTTTGCTGAACAGCACTGACGAACGTTTTTTATCCGCAATTTAGAAGGCTGCTACATGTCTAAGTTACCATTCAACGCCCTTACAACCCTGCTCTGCAGTATCGCAATAGGCTTGTTATTTTCCGCACCCGTAGTCGCGGACAATACCAGCACGGTTACGGACTTTGATAATGACGGATTCGGCGATCTCGTCGGCTATGACCCCAGCTTTGCGCAATACATTCTGCGAGGAAGCTCAACCGGTGGATTCGCAAACATTCCCCTCGGCAGCGTTGGAGATTACCCCGCTGTGGGCGACTTTAACGGGGATGGCGCAGGAGATCTTGCAGCCTTCAATCCTTCTCTCCTGCTTTGGAGTGTTCTGCTGAACGGAACATCAACCCCCGACTCCATCTCCTTTGGACAGCTCGGAGACGTCCCGGTTCCGAGTAACTACTCGACCTCCTCCTGCACAGACCTCGCAACCTACAACCCCGGAACGAGGCTTTGGCGCATCCGAGACTGTCGTGACGAAAGCATTCGGGAAGAAAAAGTGGGTACCGCCGGAAGTGTACCGGTCCCTGCCGACTACGATTGTGACGGCAGAACCGACATGGCCACCTACGATAGAAGCACCAGAGAGTGGACAATAAAGCGCTCCAAAAATGGTGCCACACAAACATTTAACTACGGTCTCTTTTACGATATCCCCACCCCGGGTGATTTCTTTGGGCGGAACTGCGATCAGCCCGCCCTCTACCGTCCGACGACAAAGCACTTCATCGTCTCGGAAACGGTGCGCTCCGGACAGGCGCCAACCATAGCGACTTTTTTCCAATGGGGTCTGCTTGGCGACCTCCCGAGGGTGATCAATGTAGACGGTGACGGACGGAGGGATTTCTCAATTTTCCGCCCGGAAGATCAGTCTTTCTACATCACTGCATCAAACGGGGTCTTCCTGCAGGTTCCCTTTGCGCAGGCGGGATCTTTCCTTTCCCCGCAAAGCAACCTTGAAGGACCCTTTCTTGGTTCAGCTCCGTCTCGTTCAATTGTAAACAATCTCGCAGACCCTGCGTTTGTTCAGGCTCCGCGATACCGGGTTCGTGGTGACTACAACCGCGACAATACGACGGAGTTTACCTTTGCTCGAGTCGAT
The DNA here is from genome assembly GCA_030433295.1 of bacterium. Taxonomy (GTDB): domain Bacteria; phylum Bdellovibrionota_C; class UBA2361; order SZUA-149; family SZUA-149; genus JAUIMJ01. The sequence goes on from JAUIMJ010000165.1 coordinate 2,290, forward strand.
TCATCCGGCTTTAAGACTACGTTTTTCAATATCCTGAGTAACGGGAGTGTATCTTCGACCGTGGTAAACGCCCCGGGTGATGCGGTAGTTCCCGGTGACTTTAACGGAGACGGCCAGACCCAGGCGGCGGTGGTATACGTAAACGGTCTCCTAAGCCCCTCGACCAACCTGGAATGGCACATCAGTAATCCTAACGGCATAGAAATCGTTGAGGCCTTTGGTCAGAACGGAGACACACCAATTGTCGGAGACTTTGACTGTGACGGAAAGGACGATAAGGCGGTTGTTCGAGACGGAACGTTCCTTACCTGGTTTATTGATACGTCCAGCCCCTCGTTCGGTGTAGTAAGTAAAACGTTTGGCTTAAGTGGTGATAAACCATATACCGCTGACCTCGACGGAGACGGCTGCGATGAGCTCATCGTATCGAGAGACAACTCAGGTCAGATTACCTGGTATTCGCAGAGTTTTCTCACTGACAGTGCCTTCGTGTTCGACCAGGTCGACTGGGGACTTAGCGGAGACAATCTCCTTACCCCGAACGACATGGATGGTGACGGTAAAGCCGACTACATCGTCGCCCGTGCAAATGCCGCTGGTGGCGTGGATACCTTCATCAAGCGTAGCGCCGCAGATGATATCGCAGTTCCCTTTGGATTAACGTGTGACACGGTTCTAAGTGGGACCTTCAGCGGTGCTGGTTTGGGCGAGTTAGCCGTCTATCGCCGAAGCAGCGGGATGATTTTCCAGCAACTCACTAATGGCGCCATCACACAATTGGCTCTCGGCAATCCCTCGACAGATATCCTCGTTCGCCCTGATGGCAGTGTGGCTCAACCCACCGGCGGCCAGGTCTGCGGTGGGGGTGGCGGCGGCGGTGGTGGTGGCGGCCAATTCGGTTGCGACGTGACCACTGACTTTTCTGACGGTGGTGGCGGCGCTCTTTGGAAGCCCGTCTCTGATAACACCAGACAGCCCGTATTTCTGCTGCCTGCTGAATACTGGGATTCGGCTGACAAGGGAGTCAACGACATAGACGTACTCGACGCTAACGGAAACGTTATCGCAAACGGCTCAAGGCGTACCTGCTGCCCCAACGGCAACCGTGCTCATTTTGATGTGAGAACATCCTGCCAGAGTCTTGGGCCTGCGCCTATTACCATTCGAATGTCCCTCAATGGCGGGACCACCGAATGTCGGACGGTGCCCAACCCATGCAGCAGGTTCGACTAATACGTCAGGGTAAGATGTGGTTCGTACGTGCGCTTTTCCTAGGAGAAGAAAAAACGCAAAAGGCTCAGCAGTTCCGCATGCGGAACTGCTGAGCTCAAGTTGAAAGTGAAAAAAGACGTTCCGCGGACCTTTGTCTTCCTACTCGGTCGTACTCTCAGCCGCAGCCCCTCCGCTATCGGGGGGATTCAGCTTCAAGTCCAGATTGAGAAGACCCTGATAACCCACACCGAAAGCCCGAGCCTGATCACGATATTCAGATCGTTCCTTCTCACCGTTGTGGGACCATCCGTTTGAGCGCACCAGAATCAGGCCAATCGGCACATCAAATCCGCGAAAGGCGAATAAATCGTGTCCGGCCCAACAGGGCGTCTCAAACACTTTCTCCCCGCGTGCCTCAGCCGCTTCGCGAAGGGCTTCAGAAACGGGTCCATCCATCACCGAGGGTTCGATGGTGCTGATTGGATCCAGGGTTATCCTCGTTCGAGTATCACTGGCAATCTGAACCGACGCATCCTGAACGGCACGAGCAACGCGTTGAGCACGCCTCAGATCGATGTCTCTGATGTCGATGGAACCGGTCGCCTCATCCGGAACGATGGAAAGCACCCCTTCAGCCATTAAGTTAGCAAGGATTCCTCGGGTCACCCCTTCTCCCTGATCCCTTAAGGCCTCGTGCAGAGCAATCCGCAGCATGCTGATCGCCAGAACTGCATCATGCGTGCGCTCCGGCTCAGTTGTTCCGGTGTGATTGGCATCACCCTCGACGCGAACCGAGTAGCGAATATACCCTGCCGAGCGATCCGCGATGCCAAAAGGCACACCCGCATTCGTGCAACCCAGACCCTGCTCAATATGAAGCTCCACAACCGCCGCCACAACCTCACTCAAGGGTCTCTCGGGCGAAACGGTGCTGAGCTTATTGGGCGTAAGTCCACATTGCCTCAGCGCATCCCGAAACGAGATGCCGTCATCATCATACAGGTTAAGGAGATCATGAGGCTGCAGTTTACCCGTATAGAGTCGTGAACCAATCAAGGCCACCCCAGGGAATCTGCTCGCCTCCTCGCCAGCGCAAAGCATGAAGGTAATGCCATGACGGGTACGAATATCCCGCCGCTGCATATCCTCCAGGACCTGTAAGGCAAACTCAACGCCCACCGGACCATCATAGAGGCCAGCCCAGTTTTTCTTCGATTTCTTCCCAACGGTGTCACCGTGGGAGGTAATGAAGATATCGGGCAGTCCCGTTTCATAGCCCGGGCGCGTAAGGAAAAGATTTCCAACGGCATCAACACGCGCTGTCAGACCAAGTTCCTGTTCCCCCCGAGTATGAATGTGTTGGTGAAAAACTCGTTCCTGTTCGGAAAACGCCGGACGAAGAACGCCGAAGTGTCCCGAGTTCGCAATCGTTATCGCATTCTGCTGTTCAATCCCCGCCTGGATCATGCCTTCGTCGAAAGCAAAATCTGGTGGCAAAAGAAATGCTTCTTTCACAAAAACCTCCTTGGCCAAGAGCCAAAAAAGAAAAATGTTGTGTTACGGCCATTGAGTTCTCACTCGAAATAGCACACGTACCAACCGCGCTTGCTCAAGGCGCAAGCACCACTTCATCTTCCCATTTTTGCTCATACCTGGAGATTTTGACGGACGGTCTGCCAAGCGTTCAGGCCCACGGCCAATAACGGTTTACAGCTATCCGCTACAGAGCCAGGCATAAAGCCTTTCTATCCCTATCGATACAACGGGGACAAAAAAGCTTTAGGCTGCTCGACTCGGAGCCGCCACGCTGAGTGGTGCTCCGCCATCCAGAACTTCCCGCACTCGTTGCGTGAGAGACTCCGGACTGAAAGGTTTGGAAATAAACGGTATTCCCAGAGTCGTAATCTTCTCGGAAATCGACTCATCATTAATGCAACCCGACATCATCATAAGTTTCATACCGGGTCGCGTGGACATCACCTTCTCGGCGACTTCAAAACCACCGACATGAGGCATAACAATGTCGGTTAACAGAAAATCAAATTTGTTCTCTTCGCTGGCAAGAATCTCCAGAGCCGCTCCACCGTGAGGAGCCTGGACAACCGTATACCCACTGCGCTCAAGAATTTCACAAACGAGTTCGCGGACCGCCTCCTCATCCTCCACGAGAAGAATCGTTTCACAACCACGACTATTCCAGACACCACCTTCACGCACGGTATCCAGCACAAGAACATCAAGATCAGACTTCTTGAAATAGGCCGTAAACGTGGAGCCCACTCCTTCTTCCGAGTCGACAGAGATATTGCCGCCATGCTGCTTAACAATTCCATAGGTCGTCGAAAGACCGAGACCCGTTCCTGCCCGCTTGGTGCTGAAAAAAGGCTCAAACAAATGCGCCTGAACATGTGCATCCATTCCACGGCCGGTATCTGAGACCGTAACAACGATATACTCCCCTGGATCCAGGGCCGGGCGAATATGGCAACCATTCTCACCAACGGTGTAATCACGAGTTGCGATACTGAGGGTTCCTCCATCGGGCATCGCGTCACGGGCATTCACGGCAAGGTTCATTATCACCTGCTGCAGCTGACCGGGGTCTATGCGAACCGGGGACAGGCCCTCCCTCAGTTCGGTCGTCAGCGTAATCCCCTCTCCTATGAGGCTTTTCAAAATCCCCGTCATGTGGAGAACCACTTCGTTAAGATCGAGCACCTTCGGCTGGGTGATCTGTCGACGGCTTACCGTGAGTAACTGCTGGGTCAGCGTACCGGCTGCCTCGCTGGCCTCCCGTATGGCGTCTATCTGCCTTCTGTTCGGGTCATCCTCAGGGATGCGCTTCAACAACAACTTCGAGTAACCATTCATGACGGTCAGCAGATTGTTGAAGTCATGTGCGATACCACCCGCAAGACGGCCAACCGCTTCCATCTTCTGGGACCAGCGGAGCTGTTCTTCAAGATGCTTCTGCTCCGTAATATCGGTATTCATGCCGATAGAGCCGACGATATTACCCGTGTAGTCGCGAAGAGGAGCCGCACGTACCTGAACCCAACGAACCTCCCCGTCTTTACGGGTGATTTCCAATTCGTATTCTTCAGAGATACCTCGCTTACGCGCCTGGTATCTTTTATGCATCTGAGCGGTAACCTCGGACATGTCGCCTTTGGACTTGCCAAAGAACACATCGTATACCCGCCGACCGATAATCTCGTCTCGCGGGTATCCCGTGATTTCACAAAAGCGTCGGTTGCAGTACGTGAGGATCCCCTCTCCGTCTGCCATGATTAAGCCCTCTGCAAGACTTTCAAAAATACTGCTGTATCGGGCGTCAGAACGGTTAACGACCTCCTCCAGAGCGGAAACTTTATTCAGCAGGGCCTCGTCAGAACGCTGGTGGCTAAGAATCTTTCCGAGCAGACCCGAGGAGTTCTGCAAGACTGATGCTGCCTGCTTATTCCAGTCATACCGGGGGACGGAGGCCAGAACACCAAGCACACCTATTGTCTCACCGTGCATCTCAAGTGCCGCACAGGCCAGTGCACCCAATCCGGGATGCATAAGATTCTTTCGTTCCGCTATGGCTTCGGGAGGCATTGCGGCAACGTTCGGAAAGAGAACAGTCTTTCGAGCAAGCAGTTCCCGAATGAGCCAGAGAAGTGTTTCATGCGGGATCTGTGATAACCAGTCCTCAGAGATAGCACTGTTTGGATGACCCCAGACCCGCTTACTGCTCACCGTATCTTTGTCCGGAGAAAGCATGATCAGGAAAGCTCCTTCAGCTCCCAGAAAGCCTCCAATTTCCTCGAGAGAAGAATGAACCGAATGTTCCAGGTCAGAACAGGGCAGACCAATAAAGCGTTCTGCAAGCGCACGAAGCAGCTGTTCCGAGGTGTATTGCTCAGTCAGATTCTGACAGGCTCGACGATGAGAAATTCCAAGGGAGATGATGTTCAGAAAACTGTCTCGGCATGATTCCGAGATATCAATAACACCCATCATCAGCCCATCCGTACCCAGACCGAGACGGCCCGAGGTACCGACACCCTCTATCGATGAATGGTCACTGACTCCGATGAGGGGGATGCCTCGTCTGAGAAGATCTTCACTGAGTATCGCAAAGGCATCAGAACTCTGATGCACATCGATCAGGGCGATATCAATAACTACCAACTCCGGCCTGAAGGTTTCGATCATTGGTATCGCGAGGACCAGATCCTCCGCATACCCGAATGTCAGCAATTCATTATCACCAGGAGCCTCAGATCGCGAAGCATGGTTCGGGTAATCAGCAAAATCCTGCGTATTGCTGTGCGGACCGGGTATTCCATTCGGCGCGAAATTAACCTGCGTCGATGGATCCAGTTCTTCACTCGCCTCCGCTTGTGGCTTTAAGGCCATTCTCAGGCCTTCCTCCAAGCGTGCGATGAGCAAATCGTTAGGAGAAATAATGAGTGTTTTTAATACTTCTTTGATCACGACCGGAAGCCATTACAAGTAAGTTAATAAACACCGCCACAACACCAGTTTCACGCTACCGATACCATTACGCCTGATCTCCAGGCAGCATGCGCCCGCACAATGGCACGGGTCACCTCGCTGAGACCAAATCTCACGCGAAGCGAAACTTGGAGAAACACAGTGGATAAGTCCTTAGACAAAACCTCTGGTCCTCCGAGTCCATAAAGGGATGAAGCGCCCTGACACGACGTGGTCAACAGGCGGAGGTTCAGTTCGAGGGTTACGATACGCCTCTAACGAATTTGCGGCAGCTTTACGCTCGCGCCGAGTGTTGCACTGAGCATTCCGAAATCGGCCCAACGCTCCTGCAGAACAGGTCCATCGAGTAGAGGCACCAGGTGACGAACGAGTTGCTTTGTGCGCTTCGCTCCTCGTTCCTGATTTATGCGCATCGCTTCGCCAAACCCTTTGAGCCGTTCGAGTTTCCTCTGGCTCTGGGGTATGGCGCCGAGTTGCACAAGTTCGAAACGATCGGAACGCGCAATTTCGAAACCTCGATCGATGTGCTCGTCGATGATGTGAGCGACAACCTGGGCCGACTTTCGTCGGTTCAGATACATCTGCTCCATCGGCGTGCAACCATCGTAGACGTCTGACGGCCACGGGATCTGCCATGGGAAGGTGTGAAAATTCACCCACCATCCGTGGAACCATTCGATCCGCTTGCAATTGATTATCTCCCCATGTGATACGAGTATTCCTCCACTTGCCCCGATTGCTTCGGACCAAGCCTCAAACGACGCAGAAAGAACGCCGTCTGACAACAAAGGGACGTCGTTCTGCAAAGCGAACTCCGTCACCAAGCGTTCGTAATCAATCGCAATCTCCGGAAATCGCGTAGAGCGATTCGAACTTCCGCGCTTAATCACGTCAACGACAACTCCTGCGAGCCGTCCCTGATCCAACAACTCTTCCATGACGGCAAGTGCCCGAAGGCCTCCACCGCAAACAATCCATTGAGCGACACTCGAACGCTTCCGTGAGCTTCGAGTTCTCTTCGTCCGACTGACCATCCGTGGTCGCGTCCGCTCCTCAACGGTTCTGACGACCATGGTCTCTCCCTTCTAAAAGTAAGTTCTTCCCCTCCTGGGACAAGAAACAACCACCCCAATGTAGCTACATCGGGCACATCCCAAGAATGCAAAATTCTTCGGAAGTGCCCGACGCCAGCCTCATCGGGAAATACAAGGAAGTCCTGCTTTAAAAAACAGGTCGGGAAGAAACTCAGAAAGGAGTACCGAGACAAAAATGTGTGGCGTACTGACCACAGGGAAAACTGCAAACGAGCAAAAGCTATTTGTAGTAAAGAAAAAACATATCTCCACTGATGTTTCTCGACGCCCCGA
>JAUIMJ010000166.1 GCA_030433295.1 bacterium
ATTTCCATCCACGAAAACCTTTTTACCACGTAGTATAGAGCTACGGAGGATTAGACCGAATAGTTTATGAAAAGTTCATTTTTCTTTCTTTTAATGAAAAGAGTGACTTAGCTCTACCTCCCCCAATGCGATTAACTGAAAAACACTGATATCGGCTAATAGGAACAGAAGAGTATCTCCACTGCGGGGAAACAACCTCGAGACTGCCGCTCAAGGAACTGAAAACAATGGCTACATCCGGGGATTTTTGGGTCGGCTTGCGCGTATCGATGAGAATTTTGCAAATATTTGCAAGACGTTACGGGTGTTCCTAGCACTTAGGACAAGTCTCTGCTCTAATGTGGTACTTGTGTATCCTGTTCCTTCCCGTCCCGCGCCTTTGCGAAATCTGAGTAGAACGCTTCATTGCGCTTCCTGGCACAGAACTATCGACCTCTAAACTCTCCTTGTGAGAGGAATATCATTAAGAGTCAGTCAGCTCCCTGCCTGGGAACGCAGTGGTCTACAATGTTTAGTAAGTACGACTTTTTGGTTTTTTAAATAACTCCGCTTAAGCGGCAGACTTGTGCCCGGTGCGCGCATAGAGAGGACTTCTTTGATGGGGTCTTTTCTCTGCGTTCACTGGTCACTAACCGTCCCTTTCCAGGAGTTTGAAAATGCAGCTTCACCCTTCACTTGCGAGAATGTTGCCGAATGGCTTCCCTCGCATCCACCAGTCGATGATTGGAACTACCGGATATGACGAATACGACAGTCCCATTCTGCTCACGGATTTCCGTCGAAAAGCGATCTTCAAGCAGATCCGGCGACAGACCAGGGGCAGAAAATCGGACAACGTCGAACGCGTTATTTTCGCTGACAATGCCGACTTCAATGACGGCGATTCCGGCAACGTCGATGTGCTGACGCTCGATCCCCGAACTGGTTCCGATTCCGGTCGAGAGAAATTGCGCACTGCCGCGATCGACTCACCAGAATGGAAACAGTTGTTCGGCCCCGAGGCGGCAGACATCGCCCACGACTTGTTCGAACACGCGGAAAAGCTGATGGTCTACATCATCGGCCGCGGAAAATTCGGTCGCGCACTTTCGTGGATCTACCTGTTGCGAGAAGGCAAGACACCCATTTCGTTCAACCAGGAGATGGTTCGACAAGGTGGCGCCTGGCACCTGGACTTCTACCACCCCGACGCCGAATTCATGTGGGAACTCGAACGAGAGGCCCAGGAGAAACGACGTGGCCTGTGGAAGGATCTCGATGGCCCCAACGCCGAAGAGGTGAAACACCCCTGTCACTTCCGCGACCAGGACAGCGGCAAACCGTACCGTCCGCTTCGTCACCGCGAGGGCGTGCCGTTCTTCGACACGCTCAATCGTCAGACAAAGCGCGTCGGCTTGTTCGGAAGACGGGAAATCACCCTCGAGCGCGCCTCGGTGTGAACTCGAAAGGTGTGATTCCAAAACCGGTATCATCATAACCTCCGTGATACCCGAGGGATTTACAGACCACTGTTATCCCTCAAATTTCTGTCATATGCCGAAGCGAGACCACCAATGCCTATCGACCCGCAAACACGGTAATTTTCCCCATTAAAAACTGCAGCTTAACTAACTTTAACCAGCTTAAAGTTAAGTAATTGCCAATTCCAAGGCGAATTTCCCCACTAACCCACCGCCGACACAAAACAAATCCTTACTTTAAAGCCTTGAACTTAATGCGTGCTATTTTGAAAAATAAGCTGATACCTTTTCGTAGTGACCTTTTCGCAGTGTCCCTTCTCAATAATTGACCGCGGGTGGTCGACGTAGGACGGGGAACAGAGATACATCGGAGAAGACGGATGAAGAGTCGATACGTGGTGCTGGGCGCCGGACGTCAGGGACGAGCGGCCGCCTATTACTTTGGGCAGTTTGCAAATGCTGCGGAAGTCCTCCTTATCGATAACAACGAAGAAAGCCTCATTGAGGCCACCAGAACCCTCGGCGACCTCACGCAGAAGGATATCTTCAACCACGTTGTCTGCGACATCACGGACCACGCTCAGCTCTACACCCTCTGTAAGGATCGCCATGCGATTCTCAGCGCTGTTCCTTATCACTTTAATCTGGCCCTCACCGATGTCGCTATCGACGCCGGTACGCATTTTTGTGACCTCGGTGGAAATACAGAAATCGTAAAAAAGCAATTAAATACCGACCAGCACGCCCGCTCCAGAGGAGTAAGCATATGCCCGGACTGCGGACTGGCTCCGGGGCTGGGCAACCTGCTTGCTGCTGACGGACTCCTTCGCGTTGAAAAACCCGAAACGGTACACATCCGCTGTGGCGGACTCCCTCTCAATCCTCGTCCGCCCCTTAACTACCACCTTGTCTTTTCTATCCAGGGCTTACTAAATGAGTACTCCGGCAAAGCGGTCGTCCTCAGAGATGGCGCCATCACTGAAATTGATACTTTTAGCGAACACGAAACTCTGGAGCTTGCCCCCTTTGGTGCCCTGGAAGCTGCGGTAACCTCCGGTGGAACCTCCACGGCTCCCTGGAGCTTTAAAGGCACACTCAAGAACTACGACTACAAAACTGTTCGCTATCCGGGACACTTTGAGAAATTTCAGGTCTTCAAGGAACTAGGCTTTCTTTCCGAAGAAACGCAGACCTTCAGGAATGAAGAGTACGTTCCGCGCGAACTGTTTACGAAACTACTGGAGCCGACCCTCACTGAGGAAAGCGAAAAAGATGTCGTGATAATGCAGGTCAGCTGTCACGGCGAAGATGGACAGTCAATCAACTACAGCATTTTGGATTTCTTTGATGAGGAAACCGGCTTCTCGGCTATGGAGCGCACCACCGCCTACCCAGCGGCAGCAGTCTTACAGATGCAAGTCGAAGGGGAAGTAAGCGCCGGGGCAGTCCCGATTGAGCGCTCTGTTCCCACCGCACGCTTTCTTGAACTGGTCCACACGGCGGGAATCCCGATAGAAACCGAAGAGGAAGAAAACTAATCAGGCAATTTTCAGTAAGGTCTCTATATTGCGAAGACCTTCCTCTCCGGTTACCGCCGGTGAACGCTTGTCGAGAATCGCTCTGGCAAAATCCTCAACTTCTCCGACATACGGGTTGTGCGCGTCAAAATCCAAAGGCCCCTTCTTGGTCTGAATCGATCCGCCCCCACTCGAGCCCAGGGTGTTATCACAAACCGCCCAACTTTCTGTGCCGTAGAGCTCAACTCTTGAAGGGGACTCAAACAAAACGGATGAACAGAACTCTGCCGTTGCACCGGACTCGAAGATGAGCTGCACCATAGCCGTCTCATCGTGCGGACCTTCCCAGACGTTCTTAGTGATGGTGCTGTCAGCTGCCACAATCTCACCGCAATCGGGAACCATGTACCAGCGAATTAAATCCAGACAATGAGTTCCGACACCAGCAAGGCCCCACCAGCTCCCCACTTCATCCTTAGCACGCCAGTTCTGGTCGTCAGGCGCATGCCAGGTCCACTGCGCACGCATATGTCTCAGCTTCCCAAACTCTTTGTTTGCGATCTTCTCGGCGAGAATCTGGTGCCCCCGATGAAAGCGCAGGTGATAAGCTACACCAAGGCGCAAACCCGCATCGGCCGCAGTATCAACAAGCGTCTGTGCCTGCTTCACATCACAAACCATTGGTTTCTCAAGCAGCACATGTTTTCTGGCCTTTAAGGCAGCAAGCGCCTGCTCAAAATGAAGCCCGTCAGGCGTGGCGATCAAAACGGCATCCAGTGCAGGGTCATCAAGGAGCTCCTCGTACGAATCATAGGCGGCCTGGGGAGCCTCGGCACCGTGCTTATCTACAAATTCCTGCGCTCGAGATTTGCTTCGACTGAGCACACTCCACAGATCGGCTGAACGCGCCATGGAAATGGCGGGTGCCAATTGCTGATCCGCGATGCGCCCCGTTCCTAAAATCGCAAACGTGATACTCACTGCACACCTCTTTACTGTTTCGCTTCGTTAATCACCGGCAACAGCTTTTGCCGCGCATCTCGAACAAGTTCTTCTGTCATTTCCCATGAAATACAGGCATCGGTAATACTCACCCCATATTTCATTGCGCTCTTGTCATCAGGAACATCCTGCCGGCCCTCGAAAAGATTGCTTTCGATCATCAGACCCCGGATAGAACGATTCCCCTCAACAACCTGGTTCACGCAATCCTTCATTACCAGCGGTTGACGCGTAAAATCCTTGAGCGAGTTTCCGTGACTACAATCAACCACGATATTGACCGGTAGCTCCCCTTGCCTGAGCCGCTCTTCACATCGGGCAATACTTACCGAATCGTAATTCGGATGCCCCCCACCCCGCAGGATAATATGGCCATACGGATTACCCGTAGTCCTTAATACACTACACTGTCCGTCCTGGTTAATCCCTAAAAAATGATGGGGCTGGCGCATCGTCTGTAGAGCGTTTACCGCAACGCTGATACTACCATCGGTCCCGTTCTTAATGCCGACCGGTGTGGACAATCCACTGGCCATTTCCCGATGTGCCTGAGACTCTGCGGTCCTCGCACCGATGGCGTTCCATGAGATGACGTCATCCAGATACTGAGGAGTAATGGAATCGAGAGCCTCGGTAGCTACCGGTATCCCCATTTCCCCGAGCTCAATGAGGAACTCTCTTGCCCGAAATAGCCCCTCATCAAGACGAAATGAATCATCCAGGCGGGGGTCGTTAATGAACCCCTTCCAACCGACAGTAGTGCGAGGTTTGGAAAAGTAGACACGCATCAACACGAAAAAGACATCAGACACCTCCTCGGCCAGCTTCGAGAGGCGTTGCGCATACTCCTTTGCCCCCTCGAGATCGTGCACAGAACAGGGGCCGGCAACCAGCAAAAGGCGCGGATCATTACCGTCAAGAACGCTACGGATAACGGCCCGGGCATTTCTCACGGTGGCTTCCGCTCCTGCGGTAAGCGGGAGCTTGGATTTTATCTCACTTGGCGTTGGCAGAATCTCTTCAGCCGCGACATACAGATCGGATATGTCTGAATTACTCATTGGTCTCTTTGGTACTCTGATAGGGAAAATTCTAATCTCATTACAGGACAAGCATCGGATATGCTTGAGACATCGGAAGGTACATGCACTGAGGTGTCGAGGTGCATAATGCTCGCACGAAACAAACAAAACCGAGGACTTGGCCAGGCGCTGCATCCTACTCGACTTACCGTCAAAAATCCACACGATGTTTAAGGGTTTAGAGAAAAACTGAGAAATGTGGGCCATGGATGCAGCACCAGAGCCGATTACGCGCATAACACTAGTAGTCCCTTAATACCCCAGTTTCTCTCGGAAATGTGCCAATGAAAGCCCTTTACCTAGCCTTCTCCTTCATACGAGTTCCGAAGTTGTTCGTCTCTCTATTGCTCTGGCCAATGATTATTGGCGTTGGAATTGCGGTCGTGCAGACAGTCAGCTCCTCTGCCTATTTTGGCCTGGTAAATGAGACACCGCAGGACTTCCGTGAGCGGGTGAAAACTGAACCCTTTGAAAATCGCTGGCTACGCGGCAAGTTGTTCGAGTCAACTGCACCGATAGGGCCGCTCTCACTCTGCCGCTGGGAGACTTCAAATGGCATCGAAAGCCCACCACCCGGACAGGGATGTAGACTGGAGGCATACGACGTTGTGCTTCGGCCTGGGGGAATGTCCGAGGAAAAAATAGCGTCTTATCTGAAATATTTCGACGGCTCCACTCGGCGGATCCACCTTTGCGAAACCTGCGAGTCAAAAATTATTATCGAGCAGACACCCGATGGTATCGTGTCTGACATACACGGATTCATTGCCCTGGCCGTCTACAATCTCTCTGAAAACTCAGCCTCAGCGAAAATTAGCAGTCATTACGCAGATGCGCGAGATGATATGGAGGCGATAAAAGATATTACCGGCACCGTCCGTCTTCATCCTGATGGTTTCCCCCATCCGCTAAACATGAGCGAAGCGACGAAGACGATGCTGCTCATTTTCAACACTTCTCTCATAACGATTATTGCACTTTGGCTCTCCCTGAAAGGGCATCGGAAGGTTCTCGATTACTTCGCTCGGAATGGAGCATTGCTCCCACTGGTCGCCGCCTGCGGTAAGAAAACCTTCTATGCATCCCTCTGGATAATCACCCTTATTCGCGTAGCATTCTTCCTCATGGCAGCGCTGCCCGCTACCGTGGTGATGTATGTGAAGACTGTGCCTGACGAGACCCTCGCCGAGTTCATGGGTTCTCCGCTTGAGTTCCTGCTCTATCTTTGCGGAATCATCACCAGCTTAAGCTGCCTTGCAATCATCGCGTCAATCGCGGAGTTAAAGCACCGACATACATGGCTGAGCTTCCTCTACCGGTACGTTCCGCTTTCTCTCGCATTCATTGGAACTATCGTCTGGTTTATTTGCATTTTCACTGCCGGCGAAACCTCCGCGATCATACAAAAGGTGATCGCCTGCATTCCTATTCTGGGAATCAGTCCGATTCTTGTTTCACCTCTTTTCGAACTTCACAGCGACATAATCGCGATTCATGCATCAATCGCCAGTGTTCTGGTTCTGCTGATGCTAAAGATTAATTCCCAATGGTTCGCCGCCCACCTTGAGGAGATTTAGTATGCTAGTGACACCAGGAAAACTAGAGATAGAGATGGATGGACTTGAGGTCGCCTATGATAAGACTCTGGCCCTCAAAACACCACGAACTCTGGTGCGCGGAAGAATTATCGCCGTGATTGGCCATAACGGTTCGGGCAAATCGACCTTACTGAAGTCAATCCTTGGCCTGCTACAACCGAGAAAAGGAAGTTGTAGCGTCTCATGGGACGACGGAGAAACAAAAGAGAAGCTCGTAGCTGAGAAACATATGGCGTTCTCACCGGAGAACGGCGCGGTCTTTGAAGACCTTCCGGTCGAGAGCTATATCAAGCTCTGGTGTCGCATCAAACAAGGAAACGGAAACTACTATCTCGAAGGAGGTCGACCTATCATCGATCGCCTTCGCATTGCCTCACTGTTTTCAAAGCTGGGACGAGAACTTTCCAAAGGACAGCGTCGCAGAGTTCAGGCAGCTGTTGGATTTCTGACTCAGCCTCGATTGTTCCTTTTTGATGAACCCTTCGATGGCCTGGACATTCTTCAGTCAACGGAACTCGCCAGTATCATGCTTGAGCAGTCAAAGAACATGTCGATTCTGGTTTCTTCTCACCGCATGGAAGTGGTCGAAAGAATCGCTGATACGATACTGGTTCTGCGTGACGGACAAATCTATACGCATGGTGGAGTCGAAGAGGTTTGCCGAGATCTCTGTGGGAACAGTGTATTAATCAGCAGCACTGCCCACCTGCAGCTACCGATTGAAAGCATTTTACCGCTGCTCCAGAAAGAGTTTTACTCCTGTCTGATAAATCAGATTGGACAGCAGGTTTCAATCACCGGAACGGAGCTTTCACTGGAGCACGTTCAGGACTTCTGTCTGAGGAACCACCTGATAGATGTCAAACTGGACCGCGTTCGACCGTCTCTGGTCGATGCTATGCAGTATCACCTAAATGTCATTCACTAGCGTCCAGCCGCGAACAAACGGTTTTGAGATAATCGCAGCAGGGGTGTGAACCGAAACAGGTTCAGTAGGCTTCGAAGAACCCTTGCCCCGGACGAAGGCGCTCGACGAGATGACAATGCTGCCTGAGGAAAGGAAATTCCTCATTCAGTCTCAGCACACCGGTTACATGTTGGAACAGCGCCTGATACTGGGGCAAACGATGCTTCCAGTCATTAGCTGCGCTGAGCGCTCTACGGGTGAGAACCTGTTTCTTCCGTGCCTGCTTGGACACCGCAATCGCGCGCTCCATAGCGTTGAGCAATGACTGCCCGTTGTATTCATTGAATAGGAAAGCATTCCCCTTACCGCTGGACTCTTTGTAGTTAAGCAAGGTGGCAGCAATTCCTCCGACATTCCGTGCGACAACGAGCGTACCGGACGCAAGCGCTTCCAGCTGACTAATACCACCTGGCTCATATCGCGAGGGCATGAGGAAAAAATCACTCGCCATGGTCAGCTCAAGAATTCGACGATGGGGCAAAAATTCGTACTCAGCATGTAAACGCCCGGGGAAACGCTTTTTAAGCGCTTCGAGATTCTTTCTGAACAGCTCTCCCACGGGGTCCGACTCCGCAAGAGGACCGGCAACTATCAACTGAAACTGCGGGTACTCTTCAAACAAATACTCCAGTAAGCCGTGCGGGTGGTCTTTCATTGGTTCAGAGAGCAGACCAATTCCCTTTTGCTCAACCAATCGACCAAGCAAAGAGAAGAGGACCGTTCGCCCGTCCTGCAGACCCAGAGTTTTGCACACCTGGGTTTTGCTGGCTTTTTTGTAGGCTGAGATTGATTTTAGAAACGTAGCGCTGGGATTGTCGGATTCCGCTGCGCCGAGTGCTGTCTGATTCTCCCTACCGATTTCCTGATAGCTTCCGCGCAGCTCTTCGATATCGACGGCATTGCTGATACCGTAGAGAATATGTTCCTTCCGATGAAACAGCGTCTCCAGGCCATCTCCGCCTTCCGGGGTCAACAACTCCTCGGCGTACTTCTTACTGACCGCCAGTATCGCGCTACGAACGTGGGTTAAGGCTGCGGCACTGAGGTTCAACATCCCATCATCGTGAGGGTCTGCTATCCCCCAATAATGCTCTCCGCTCAACCCCAGCAATGGCCAGAGGTCTCTCCCGTGCCAACGGGTCGAAAATCGACCCTGGTATCCGCGACCGCTGTTATGAATGATATGGACGGTTCTTGCTCTGCGCAATCGCGGAGCTTCGCTGAAGCGAGCATCCAGAGCGAGGTACGCGGGAACCAGACCGGTGAGCCAATCATTGGTGACGATCACCTGAGGGATCACGTCAAATGTAGGATCCCGCAGAACCTCAAGGGCACCTCGCGAAAGAAATACCGCCCGCTCAATCGCTTCCTGTGGGTTAACCGAAGGATAAAGACTTGTCGCATAGTGGGGGTGTCTCAGCAGGTACACCCTGATGAGACCTTCATTTGCTTCGAAGACCTCAACCCGCTCTCGGTGGGCGGGAGTCTCATGAAAGGGACTGTTTTCCCGACGAACCGGACCGAAAAAGACATCCACGCTGCCTCGAGATTCTACCGATACGCTCTTTTCCCGTATTTTCAGCCCCTTCTTCAGAACGTCTTTTGCTGCGCGATGCGAGCTGCCCTTTGCTTCCTCGTAGAAGGGAGAAATGACGGTGACCGGTACCCCCGCGTCGGCAAGCAGCTCACTAAGACCTTTGATGACCCGTGCAAGGC
>JAUIMJ010000167.1 GCA_030433295.1 bacterium
GGGGCAGGCTGACGCTGAGACGCTTGCGCTGTTCGAGCGGCAGTTGAGCGTGCAAGGCTTCTATCAGTGCGCTGAGGTCGACAGTATCCGGGAGACTGTCCTTTGACTCAATCATCTTTCCGCCCATGTGGTCGATGATCTTCTTGCAGCGTGCGACAGCATCTCTGATGAGCGAGACGTTATCTGTACATAGTTCCTCATCGAGTTCTCCACGTTCAAGCGCGTGCCTGAGTTCTCCATTGGCGATGGCGATAGCTGCCAGCGGGGAGCCGAGTTCATGCGCTGCCCCGGCAGCTAAAGCGGCAAGAGATGCCAGTCGCTTCTGCTTCGAGCGCTGATGCTGAAGCTGACGCAATTGCTTGCTTACCTTATCGAGGAAGTACGCAATAAGCGCGGCGGTTATGATGAAGGCGACAAGCATGCCCTCGAGGTGTAGTGACATCTGATGCTCAGAGCCATGGCTGTGCACCATTGAGTCGAGAGGGACATAAAAGCTAAACAAAGCCACGAAGCAAAGACTGGAATATATCGCCAGTATCCAGGTCCACAGTGGCCCGAGCAGCACCGCGGCAAGGGTGATGTGGACAAGAAACAGCGTACTGAATGGATTCATTGAGCCCCCGCTCCAATAGAGAAGAGACGCCAGGATGCTGGTATCAAACAACAGAATG
Source organism: bacterium (assembly GCA_030433295.1). Classification (GTDB taxonomy): domain Bacteria; phylum Bdellovibrionota_C; class UBA2361; order SZUA-149; family SZUA-149; genus JAUIMJ01. The sequence goes on from JAUIMJ010000167.1 coordinate 672, forward strand.
CCTGCAACCTTCGACGAGGTAAATCGCTTCCGGGCACGCACGGTCCAGTGCAGCAAGACGTTGCTTGTCGCAAAAAAAGCGATGAGCCCGATGATAGGTCCAAGCGGCAGCTTCAGGTGGAGTAGCTGAGACGCCGTGGCTACCAGCGTGCACTGACCAAGGAGGGCAGCCCAGCGAAGCTTCAGCAACCAATTAAGATCAATGTCCTCTGCTAATTCCTGTTCCTGCATACTGCACTCCTGCGGCAAATTGCCGCACCTGGGGAGTTTCTTATTACGCGTCTCCCACATTACCCGGCCCAAAAGGTTCAGACGGAGTATATTGTGTTTTGCGTCCATTTCCAACTGTGGCACACGTAACTTGGCCAATGCTTCACCGAAGGCTGACCAGCTAAGTCTCATTTCGGCCGAGGAAAAACAGTGCAATCCCGAAAGTCTTTGGACAATTTGTTGAAAAGGAAAGGTGGGCCTACCGAAGCAGGCCCTGGGTTTGAAAACAGTAGTGACTAGTGAAGGAAGTTCCCTTTCCTGATAGCCGATGTGACTTCAAATCTGTGTGACAAGAAGCCAATCGCTCTCTTTTCGACTGGCTCATCCGCATTTCTCATGGTCTGCTGTTCGAAGAGAATGCAGCCACCAAAGAAGGCGCGAACTTGTCTTGCCATGCCGGAAAGCCCCTTGTGGTAGCGCTGGAACAATACGTCCCTCAGTCCGTTGACAGCGGAGTCGTCAATGGGTCCGGGATGCTTCACACCGTCGATAACCTCGTGCATCCTCATGGCGATCAGAAAGTCCGCATTGGGCAGGTAGAGCCCGGGTGGAAGACATGGATTGCAGCCCGCACCAAAGGACAGGCAGACTCCGTTTGCGTTATCCCAGTAACGGACAGGTGTGCTTCCGCTACCAAAATCCGAAGAGAATGCAACACGCGCGTCATTTGGCAGCCACCAGTCAATACCGCTCTCAAATTTCTTTTTGAGGGAGAACGTGGAGCTAAGCACAAGAACGTCCACGTCCTTGTGCCGCTCAAGACGCTTCCAGCCAAAGCCGCGCCAGACCGATTCAGCAAGACCACCGATGAGTATTCCGACGGCCTCGCGTTCGATCAGTAGCTTCTGAGCTACACGGAGCCCTTCTTCTCCGCGTGTCGCTGAGGGGAGGCCCTCGTGGCGGAATGTTCTTTGAGCAAGTCGTAGCAGCGCTTTCACTTCCTGTCGGAGCTGAGGCGCCTGGGTACAGCGTTGTTGGGGTGCGAGAGTAAGTCTCATTCCAATCATATGTATTTCCTGAATAGAGGAGTTGGTGAACCTTTTCAACAAATTGTTTCCCAGCGTTCTGCCGGGAGGCTCGTCTACTGATTTGTGTTCGTTGAAATGACGCTTGTCTGCTGGGAAAGAGCTGAAAAAGAGGCATGTCGCCTCACATGCTGAGCGTCTTTAGGGGCTTTTGTGGTAGCACATCTGCACCGTTTTTTAAACCTGGGGCAATTTGCCTGAGGCAAACTCTTGTCTAGAATCCTTTTTGTCGTAGAGACCGGAGCGAGGGCTGGCTCAGGGCAGGGACGGCGGACTGCGACCCCGGCAGGCTGATTCGCTGAAGTCGCGTATTGACTAATTCTGTTCTGGCTGTAGATTCCCTTTCATATTATCACTTCTGTTGTGACGCCCCCTCAGCCAAAGCTTGCCGGTAGTAGTTCCTGCTTGGCTGACCACGTCGGATTGAAAGCAGCGATACAGGTACTGCGTTTTGGCTAAAAGTTCGAGAGCGATTATTGATTCCTTTGATTTGGAGCCGGGGTCTCTGCTTGCGCGCAACTATAGAGTTCTCAGCCTGCTCGGCTCAGGCTGGGAAGGCGAAGTCTATAAAGTGATAGAGAAGAATACCGGCATTGAGCGGGCGGCAAAGCTATTCTTCCCGCATCGAAACATCCGCAACAGAACGTCCAACCTCTATGCTCGGAAGCTGCATAACCTCTACCGCTGTCCGATAGTAATCCAATACCACGCCGAGGAAGAGGTGATTATCGACTCCAAGCCGGTGACCGTGCTCATTTCCGAGTTTGTTGACGGAGAGTTGCTGTCTGATTTTCTTCGGCGTCAGCCGGGGAAACGATTGAGCCCCTTTCAGGCAGTGCATTTGTTGTATGTGCTTATCTCCGGAGTTGAGAGCATACACAATGAGCATGAGTATCATGGAGATCTTCACCCGGAAAATATCATCGTCGCGCGCTATGGTCTGAACTTTGAGCTGAAGTTGTTAGATCTGTTCCATACCAAGTCGTTAAAGCGTGAAAATACTCAGGACGATATCTGCAGTGCGATTCGGATTTTTTACGAAGCACTGGGTGGAGCTAAGTGGTATTCCAAGCAGCCCCCGGACATAAAAAAGATTTGCTGTGGTTTACGAAGTTCGATCATCCTGAAAAAGTTTCCCAGGGCCTCGGTGTTGCGAGGATACCTGGAAACCATGCAGTGGGAGTAGGCTGCGAGCGCCTTTGTCGTAGCGTTACGCTGACCGGACTCCTCTCGGCGAATATCATCCCCTCAAGGATGCATTCAAAAAATATTGCTGCCAGAAACAATAAAAAACTGCAGAATACCCTGAACTGGAGTGTTCGATGGGTCTGCGATGTAGAGAGCACGGGTTATCGCGAGGGAGTAGCCTGCTGAAATACCGACTGCGAAGGCCCACGAGTCGGTGAAGAATGCTTAGATGTAGCTAAGAATGCGTATATGAAGAAATTCCCCAAGGAATTGAGGGAGCCCGACCGGAAACTGTATAGGATAGGAAAGAAGGTCGAAATCCTTAACAATCTCATCTGGCCCCTGTCGGTAAAACGCGCCTTCCTCAAGCAGTGGGCCAAGGGCGATCCCAGGCTCCCAAAGATTGTGTATCCGAAATACGACTTCTCAATGCAAAGAGGGGAGTTGCGGCAGATCGCAAAGCAGTGCAAATCCGAGCACCCCTTCTCGCATATCATCAAGAGCACTGCGCAAAGCTACGCTACTGCGCTTGAAATGGTTGAGGCTGTGGGCACGAAGAAATTTCTCAGGCTGTCCTCTCGATTATACGGGCTTCCCAAAGATCCGGTCAGTAGCGATAGTGTCTCCACCTATCGAGCAGCCACGCGTTTCCTGAAATCCGTAAAAAGGTTCGACCTTAAGAGTATCGCGCCACCTGAGCTTGCCTGTATCTTACCTCAGACTGTGGTTAATGAGATTAGCGCAGTTGCAGAGCGAAAGTTCGGTGACCACGGGATGCGCATCGTGACTGACTCTAAACTGAAGTCGAAAGCCTCTGCGAGTCCGAGCCGAATCAGAGTTCGCGAGGGGGTGAGCTTCACCCAGCACGATATCCAGCAACTGATTCAGCATGAGTTGCTGGTGCATACCCTTACGTTAAAAAATGGACGTCAACAGCCCTTGCGGGCCCTGGGTTTAAACTCCCCGCGAACTACCTGCACCCAGGAAGGGCTCGCGGTGTTTGCGGAGTTCATCACAAACGCCATCGACGTGAAGCGCCTGCTAAGAATCAGCGCAAGGGTAGGCGGCATACAGATGGCGCTCGATGGTGCTGATTTCATCGATGTATTTCGATTTTTTCTCGAGTCAGGACAGAACGAAGAGGAGAGCTTCTTTTCTGCGGCCCGAGTTTTCCGTGGGGGGAATGTGAAAGGGGGCGTTGTTTTCACCAAGGATCTTGCCTACCTGAAGGGCTTTATCCAGGTGCATCGCTTCTTCTTAATGGCCCTTCAGCATCGTAAGTTTCTCCACCCGCAGTATCTGATTTCCGGGCGCATGGACTGGACCGACGTAGAAACACTCGCGCCTCTGTTTCAGTCGAAATTACTGAAAGCACCTTTGTATGAGCCTGATTGGATCAGCAATCGCTCGACGCTATTGGCGTTTTTGCTCTCATCTTCGGTGATGAACAATCTGGGACTTAGCCGGATTACTTCCTGACCTTAGGTCAATACCCTATTCTTAAAGGCATTCGTTTCAAGCAGGAATCGGTAAGGGACGCCGGGCTTTCTTAAGTAGCCAAAAGTAATAAAAAAATAATTTCATTTGAGTGCTGCAAAGAGCATGATTTTCAGCGTTCCCCGCATAATGGGTACTTGGACGCGGTCGTTTCGATCCGTCCCGGTATAACCTATTGAAATACTTAGAAATGGGTATATACTGTACGATTTGCTCCTTAACCCTTGCGCTCTTAGTGCTTGGTTTTCGGGTGAATTCCGCAGTGCTTTCTGGTTCCTTCTAATCGACTAGTCCGAGAAGTTCTCATTTATCCTATTCCGCTCGACCGGATTTCTTGTCGGGCGGAATTGGGTACGAAGCGTTTTACTGTTTTATGGGAGAATCCATGAAAGCAAGAATTCTTAGCGATCTCCACCTGGAGTTGCACAGATTTGAGGATGATCCCATCCCAGAACCGCAAGAATGCGATGTTGTCATTCTTGCTGGTGACATTAACACTGGTGTCCGGGGAGTGGCATGGGCCGAGGAAGCCTTTGCCGATTCTCAGGTGCTGTACGTCTTGGGAAATCACGAGTTTTATTTGAACTCATTTGAAGCTTTTCCGGAACGAGTTCGGAAATTTGCCGAAGGATCAAACGTCCGGATGCTGGAGTGCGAATCGACTGTCATCGGCGGTGTTCGCTTTCTTGGCTGCACCTTTTGGACGGATTACCTTCTCGATGGATTGCATGCACGCCCTCAGGCGATGAAATTTGCCAGGGGGGGGATGAACGACTTTCGCAACATCATGCTCGACGACGTAAAAGACACATATTCTTGTGTCGGTCCTGTCGAAATGGCGTTGCGATGTGAACAGTCGAGGAAATGGCTTGAGACTGAACTCGAAGAATCAGCAGAGCCGTGCGTAGTGATTACTCATCATGCGCCGAGCTTGCAGTCCTTCGATTCGAGGAAATGTCGGGCCTTGGCGCCGGCGTATGTCTCTGCCATGGAGGATTTTATTCTTCGGTATCAACCGGAGATGTGGATCCATGGTCACACGCACGTCGCCTGTGACTACAAGATCGGGAAAACTCGGGTGATCAGCAATCCTAAGGGATATGATCAATCGGTTCCGGGTTACGACGAAAATCTGGTGGTCAGCCTCTAAGCACTCGTCGGATCAGCTTAATGTTGCAAAAAAGCCCGTCAATCGATTAATAGGTTGACGGGCTGTAGGTTACAAGGAGGTTTTTCGTATCCATGTTCCGAAAGTCCTGCCCGTATTAAAATCGTAGCTCGCCGAACACGGGGAGATTGAGAGCGACACGAGATTTCTCCTTCTTGTCTTAGCAAGAGCTAAGACGAAAACCGTGTCGCTAGTCGAGACTCAAGAAGTTTTCAGATGGCAAATTATGGGCCGTCCGTACTTCGTTAATTTGACGGTGCGCTGCCTCGATCGCCAGATAGTACCGCGCGATGGATTCTGCCCTTTTAATTTGATGCCGAAATTCTGCAGCAAACTTTGATGAGAGACGTTCCACAATCGTGGAAATGATCTCAGTGTCAACTTCCTCAATTGTTTCAGCTAAGCGTACAATTCCGCACAAAGTAAATTCGATGTCACTGAGATGCCAGTCGAGTTCAACCGACTGTCGCCCAAAGTCATCGGGTTCCGATAACTGAAATGTAATTTTGCATTCTCTCTGTAAACTGCTTGCGCAGAGTCTTGCGTAACTAAGCCGAACACCAAGCTCTGAACGCTCGGTTTGAAGACGTGTTCCGTGCTGCACGAGAGCTCGGATGTCCTGCTGAAGTGCTTCGAAGAGCGCCTCAAACGTTTTTGCGTGCGCCTGGCTGACTACATTCTCGAGAAATTTTTCTCTAAGAACGGCCAATCGTCGAAAGCGCGATGCCAGATCTGACCTATTCATGAGAACCTCCAGGTATGTAGTATTGTTTCCCGCCGCTCACGCTATCGCCTGTTTGCGATCGTGTGAGCAGGAATAAAACGCCTCTACCCGAAAGAATAAATCATGCTGTCATTTGGTGTAACAATAGCAGATCGCATTCTGATTCTCAAACCTGAAAACCCCAAAGAATTATAGGTAATTATAGCTCATTTGAACTTGGTCTTCTCCTGATGACTGCGGCACCATGCTCGCCGACCTCTTCTCTGGGCCTGGTTCTCAGTTGTAATCGTCCATCGAAATCGATTGCTGAGTCGACGATGTTCGATCTGCCGTTGTAAACTGTTTCAAAGAGTTCCTCTGCAACTTCTCTTCCCTGGGGCCTTACGACCAATAGAGGGATCACCTGCGGGGTTGCCGTTCTATCAATTTGCATGGATTCTCCATCTCCTCGATGTACTCTGACGCTTGAAGGGTCAACCTGGTCGATAACGACACGCTCGAAATCACCGTTGAGGTTCGAGTGATCGCCTGGACCTAACAGGGCTCTCGTGATTCGATGCTGGCCATTTTCAAGATGTAGTCGACCATCAGGCAGGGCAAATGCGATCGGAGGTGGGTTGGAGGCTCGGGCGACATTAATTACTCCCGGCACACCTACTCTCTGGGTGTGCCGGCCGCCAGGAGCAACACCATTTAAATCAGGATGGTACACCGAGTGCCGGTATTCGAGCTGTCGAGAGTTGTACAGCTCTGCGAGCTGTCGATTGTCCAGTACAACTAATTGTATGTCGCCTCTCTCGATTGCCTTTGACAGGGACGCAAACTGTTCCTCACTTAGAGACATTTCCATTCCCATGATGACCTCTCGCTGGGCGGTTGCCTTGTAACTCTTCTCGATTTGATCAAACTGTGGATGCGTACGTAGTTTGTTCAACAGTTCCGGATTTCCGTCGGCATGTTCACTGAGTGCTCTGAAATAAAGAGAGCCCTGCATTCGTTGCGAAGGCAGTTCCTCAAGCGTTCCCGCCAATACCTGTTCCCTTAATTGCGTAGTCTGTGAGGACTCTGATTCTTTCGCCATCACGGGTCGATAGTCATCTACAATTTCCTCTAGCTCCTCCTTTGATGGCCAGTAGCTGGCCTCCTCCAGGATGGCGCCTTGCCGTTCCAGTTCCGGCGAACTGCCGTTTGTTTCAGGCATTAGATCGCCCCTGTCTTGACTTCTGGAGACTCTCTCGTCAAAGGAATTGTCGGAGTGGCTGCTGTTATCACTAAGGCTTTCTTGAGTTCTGTTTGCAGACATGTCTATGGGCGTCTCGGGGCCCGTGGGTCGCTCAGCAGTATAACTTGGACCGTCGAGCGCGGCAGAAAGTTCAGGCGGTGCGTCACTCACTCCGGCACCGACGAATTCCGCTTCATTGGAAAATTGCTCGCTGTAGTGAGGAGAATCCACATAGCCTCCCGGTGTCATATCGCTGGCGATTCCTTCACCCGGGACATAGTCAGGATGTGTGGGCGGTAGCTCATGATTAATACTTGGAGAGTTGAGAATGGTGTCCATCATATCGCCGTCGGTGTTGAGGCTGCTGTCGAGAGCGGATGCAGGTGGAATGCTCGCATCAACATTCGCCGCGCCGCGTCGCAGTCCTCTCTTAAGCCCTTCGCCTGCGGAGGTAAACGCACTTCCGAGTGTCGTTCCCGCCGCACCGCCGAGTCCAGTGCCGGTGACCGTGTTGGTAATCCAGCGCTTAAACGCAATCTCCAAATCGGCTTCGGCAAGGCTTTCGAGTGCCTGGGGCCCGATTGCTCCTTCAAATCCCCCGCTAACCGCACCATCAGTGAGGGCTTCCACCGTCCCCACCCCTAAGCGGGTCGAGAAGCGGCTCATCAGCTGGCCGGTCGCAAGCTTCAGACCTTCTTCGGTGATCTCTTCTCCGGCTTCCTTGAGTGCTTTTGTGGCAAGACCTCGAAGGACTGCCTTCGCTGCTTCCTTTCCTGCAACGCCGCCAACGAAAACTGAGGCACCTTCCACTGATGACAGACCGATATCGCTCGTCCCTTCTTCCCAACCGTAGCCGCGACCCTTAATCCCAGCCTGAATCAGGGTCCTCGTCAAGGCTGATGTGCCGGCAGTTGCCAGTGCGGCTACCCAGAGCGGGGTTGTAGTGCCAAAGCTCGCGATAGATGTTCCCGTGGCAACGACAATTGTTCCTGTGGTCGCAATGGCATTTGAAACCGTATTTTTAGCTTCCCTGACGGCATCTTCGGCATTTCTCTGCAGGCCCTCCCGAACCTCCGCATCTATCTTCACTTCCTGTGTCAGTTGGCCCCGTCGCTCAAGTGCTATCGCATTACCCATGATCTCTCGGGTTTCTTCCATTTTTGCGTTCGTTGCGCGCCCCTGACTTGAAAACACATCGATAAGTCCCGAGAGGGCACCGCTTCTCTCATAGGCATGTCGCTGCTCAAGTCGCACAAGGCTCTCGGCTATGCTCTCTGGTTTTCCGAGTAAGCTCTGCCTGGCATCGAAGTACTCATCACCCGATAGATCTGCCAGCAAGTCGGCGTCCATCTCAACACCGAATTTTTCTCGATACTCAGTTCTCATCGCTGCGAGCTCTTGCTTGGTGCGACCGTCGAGTGCCAGACGAAGCTGGTCTTCGTTGGTTCCCAGTCCCAGAACCGCGTCACGAACAAGCTCTGCATGCGAGAGTTCTCCGTGTGCCATTAAGGACTCAGTCATTTGCAGATGGTGTCCCTGCATTTCGTCCTTGAACTCTTGAGCGAGTAGTACACCCC
>JAUIMJ010000168.1 GCA_030433295.1 bacterium
AACTCGGGCGCTTTCTCAGGGATCCGGAAAAACCTATGGTCCTGGCAATCGCGCGTCCGGACGAGCGCAAAAACTTCCCGACATTGCTGCGCGCATTTGCAGAGAATCCCAAGCTGCGAAAGCTGGCCAATCTCGTGCTTATCGCCGGTAACAGAGATGATCTACTTAATCTGCAGCCCGGCGCTCGTAAGGTGCTGCGTAATTTGATGGCGATGATTGACCATTACGATCTCTATGGTCATATCGCCTACCCAAAGCAACATAGTCCTGAGGACATCCCGGATATGTATCGCCTCGCTGCGAAAACCAAGGGAATCTTCGTCAATCCTGCGCTTACCGAACCTTTTGGGCTCACCCTTATAGAAGCCGCGGCCAGCGGCCTGCCTCTCATCGCACCGAACGACGGAGGACCCAGAGATATTATCGGCGCCCTTGATAACGGGGTCCTCATAGACCCGCTCGACAGCGAGAAAATGGGGCAGGAAATACTCGCAATGCTGGAAGATAAGAGTCTCTGGGAACAACGGTCCTTGTCAGGCAGTACTAAAGTCGACAAGTGCTTCTCCTGGAATGGGCACGTGGACACATATGTGGACAAGATTCACGCCCTGCTCGACAGCAACAGAGAAGACTCAAAAACCTTCAACCCGGGTAAGGCCAGGCTTACGATTATTGATCGTATTCTCGTGACTACCATCGACAGTGTTCTCGTCGGAGATGATGCCGCGCTTGCTGAGTTCCTCAAGGCGCTGGAGGAGTCTGGGGAAAACGTCGGATTCTGCATCACTACCAGCAAATCGACCGAAGAAGCGATGAGCATACTTGAGAAGCATAATATCCCACTCCCCGATGTCTTGATTAGCTCCGGGGGCACCGACATTTTCTATGGTCGCTGGCTCGTGCCTGATAGAGCCTGGAAAAAGCACATCGATTACAAATGGCGACCGGACGCCGTGGAAAAGCAGATGGAAACGTTTTCTCAAGCCAAACTTGTCAGCAGAGAAGAGTTTCGTTTTCGTTACTCCTATGACTCGGGAAGCAGAATTTCCAAAAGAAAAATCGCAAGCCATTTACGACATGCCGGACTCAGAGCTAATGTGGTGCTCGTTGCCGATAATGAGTTCGAAGTTTTGCCAATCCGCATCTCTATCAGCCTGGCGATACGATATCTGACGTTCAAGTGATACTTCTCGCGGCACACGCGGGTATAAATGAGGAGCGGCTTGCCGGTAACACGCTTGGCGTTGTCGTTGGGCCTCATAAAAAGAAGCGTAAGAAAAGCACTGAGCTGTCGAGAATTTTCCACTCGGAAAAACCGCATGCCTGGGGCCTGCTCGACGGCGTACACCACTATGACTTCTTTGGTTCAATCAGCATCCCGGAAGAAGACGAGGAGAACTCCAGCACCCCCGGTCAGAAGCTGAAAACGTTTGAGGAAGGCCCGCATACCAGCGCCTGATTCCGTTCTTCCGAAGAGTATTCGCAACATTCCTGGCCCCATTCTGCATTACTCTACTGGGTATACGAAGGAGGGAAGGAAGTGGTTTTGGCAAAGGGTGCCATTATTGGCGATCGCTTTGAAGTCATAGGCCCACTTGGTAAAGGGGGCATGGGTCAGGTTGTGAGCGTGGTCGATCGCGAACTTGGATCAACACGCCTCGCGTTAAAAGTACTGTACCAGCATTTGGTCAACGACGAGCAGGTCCTCAGCAGATTTCGCAACGAGGTGATTAATGCCCGCTGCCTGAATCACAGGCAGATAGTGCGTACCTATGAACTCGGACGCACCGCGAACAACCGTTACTATATCTCCATGGAGCTCATTGATGGCTCCGATGTTCGCGATATTCTCAATCGCAGAAATGGACAGGGTCTTGAGCCCGAAAAGGCGATAAACATCATACATCAGGTCGCCAGCGGAATCGCCCATGCGCACCGAAACGGTGTGATCCATCGAGACATAAAGCCGCGCAATATTTTGGTTCGCTCGAACGGGGACATCAAGATAAGCGACTTTGGTCTGTCTCGTCAGCTCGACGCCAGCCAGGCAATTACACGGACCGGTGAAACTGTCGGAACCCCGCTATATATGTCCCCGGAGCAGTTTCGGGGCGAAGAGCCGGACATCAGGAGTGACATCTATTCCATTGGAATCGTCGCCTACGAACTCGTCACGGGAAAGGTCCCCTTCCATGATGATACGTACTATCACCTGGCGGTTAAGCATCTAAGCCAACCACTTCCGGATTTTGAAGGTCTGGATTCGCTGAAGCTGCCCACCTGGTACCGGCACATGGTGCGCACCTGCACTGAGAAGAACAAGGAAAACAGATTTAACTCCGCTGACGAACTGCTTGAAACGATTGAACGAGGGGCGCGGCTGAAAGGACGAAGACACACGGTCGACATCACCTCTGAAGAGACAAAGACCGACGGTCATGACCCGTACGTAAGAAAGATTGAGGAGTCAGTCGCGCAGGCATACAAACAGAAACGTCGCAGATATCTCATCGGGACCTGCCTTGTATTCCTCCTTAGCATTTACAGCTCCCCTTCTCTTCGTGATCTCTTTGCGATAGGAAGCCTTATGCTCCACAGGGGCGTGAACACCCTGGGGACTCCGGCCCTGACCCGCTCTGCCCATACGCCTATACGTCTCCTCTGGGGAATAGAACGCGACGCAATCGATCCCGAGAATCTTCTCGAGGTGCTTGAGGATACGACAGAAGACTCTTTGTCACTCCAGCATGAAGCGAAGCTGCTGATCAGGGCGGGGATACCGCTTACGGCAACTGATTACAAAAGAAACACGGTTCTGCATCTGGCAGCAAAGCGAGGATGGTCAGACATTATTCCGGAGATTCTCGAACGCGCCCGGCTTGCGGATAAAGCAAACTACAAAGGTGAGACGGCACTTCATCATAGCGTACGAGAGCACGATATCGTCTCAACCCGCGCGATAGCTGAGTCAAGCAGGAGCATCAATCAGGCAGATCATGACGGTAACACGCCGGCACATCTGGCCGTACACCTTCGCAATGTTGCGATCGTGCGGGAGCTCAGCCGGCACAAAGCGGATCTAAACAAACGCAATCGCGAGGGGAAAACGCCACTCCACATCGCCATGAACGATACAAACCCAAATCAACTCGCCCTTGTCAACGAGCTTATCTCAGGTGGCGCCGACGTGGACCTGCCCGACTTCAAAGGCAGAAAAAGCTCGGACATCGCATTTTCCTCTAAGAATCTTGAACTACTGAGGCTTGCGCTACGCCACGCCCGAACGAAACAGGGAAACACCGGGCATCCCGAGAAGGAAAGAAGCGGGGAAGCGGATAAAACATCCCCCTCCCCAACTCAATAACACTGCGCCAGAACAGTCTTCTCCGGCATTGACTTCTGTCCGCGCGCTAATAGACGCCGGCCTTATCATTCAGACGTCGGTCCAGATCGAAAGCGGTACTGATCAAGGCGAGATGGGTGAAGGCCTGAGGAACATTCCCGAGAAATTCTCCGCGGGAGCCAAGCTGCTCCGAGAACAGCCCCAGGGAATTACCGTATCCGAGCATCTTCTCGAAAAGATATCGCGCTTTCTGTAGGTCCCCTGTTCGAGAAACGCTTTCGATATACCAGAAAGAGCAAATCGAGAAGGTCCCCTCCTCACCCGCCAACTCATCAGAGAAGGCCTCACCAACGCGATAACGGTATACCAGAGAGTCTTCGACAAGATCCTCTTCTACTGCTTTGAGCGTCGCTTTCCATCGCCAATCGGCAGGACTGATAAATCGAACAAGTGGCATTATCAGAGCTCCGGCATCCATCGCCGTCGTCCCTTTAAACTGGGTAAATGCCTGACGTTCCTCATTCCATAGTTCGCTGAAGACATTACTGTAGATTGCGTCTCTCGCCTTCAGCCACTTTTCCCGTGGATAGGGCAAGGATCGTTTATCGGCAAGACGAACGCCTCGATCCACTGCGACCCAGCACATCACGCGCGAGTAGAGAAACTCCTGGTTACCACCCCGCACTTCCCAGATCCCGGAATCCGGCTTCATCCAGTTCTCGGCGACGAAATCGACCAACTTGGTAAGCTGCTTCCATTGGTCGAAGGTGGTCGGGTGTCCGAACTTATCGTACAGGTAGACCGAGTCCATGATCTCACCGAAGATGTCCAACTGCAGCTGATCGTGATTAGTCGAGCCAACGCGAACGGGTCTCGACTTCATGTATCCTTCGAGATGATCGAGATGAAACTCATCTATGCAGGGACCGCCATCAATCCCGTACATGATTTGCAAATCGCCTCCGTGGTCACACTCGGCTATTCGTTTCTCCAACCACTCCATAAAAGCGGAGGCTTCCTCGATAAAACCGAGGCGCATTAAACCGTACGTGGTAAAGGCAGCGTCGCGAACCCAGGTGAAACGATAATCCCAGTTCCTCTCTCCCCCTACCTCATTGGGGAAGCCAAAGCACGGGGCGGCAATGATTGAACCATACTCCCTCGATGTGAGTAGTTTAAGCGCCAGGGCAGAACGATTCACCATCTCCCGCCATCGACCGGAGTATCGACTGCGAGAAATCCATTTTCGCCAATACGTTGATGTACGCTTAAAGGAATCAGAAGAATAATCATCCTGAGAGGTTGCTGACTCCTCGCCAGGAATGGCCTCGTCGAGAAAGAAGCTGGCATGGGTTCCGGCCCGCAGGGTAAACTCCGCAACCGCATCTCCGTCGACGAGCTTCATGGGAACGGTCGACCTCAAACGCACCGCAAGACCGTCTTCTCCATCAGAAGTGAAGATGAACTCCGTCTCACTGAGCTGCTCAACCTTATGCGTAGCTCTAGCGTAGTTGAACCGTGGCTGGAACAGCATTCGGTAGGAAATCTCCCCATGAATGCTCTTGACTCGGCGAACCAGTGCCTGTTCTGAGGGTCCGTCCTCTACCACCATGAAGTCAGAGATTTCGCACACCCCTTCATCGGAAAGAAAGCGCGAAAAAAGAATATTCGTATCCGGCAGATACAGTTTCTTCTCACTGTATTCACCAAGACGTGGAAGAATTTGAAAGCGCCCGCCGCGGTCTGCGTCGGCATTGGCGCAAAATATAGACGGTGAGTCGAACTTGGGAAAACAAAGAAAATCAATAGAACCATTATTACCAACCAGAGCGGCTGTTCTCAGATCTCCAATAATGCCATACTCTTCAATTGCCTGATAGCGCTGCTCCTGCCTTCGCGTCGACATAGCCTCTCCTTCAGTTTTTCTTCACAACATGAATAATCCTCAACGGCACCTGATAATCAGCAACTCGCTGAAACCTTTCTACGATGAATGCCCAAAATCTTGCGGCACGGCAAAATGCAGGGCTTCGGCAAGTATAACCTGAACATCTTGGCTTGTCTGAGAAATTTCCCGGGCTGACGAACGCCACATCGCGGCCCCCCTGACAGAAAATACCGCAACGAATCTGAAGATTTACAAAAGATTGCTTTAGGCGTGTAGATGCGGCTCCTCAGTCCGCCGAAGGGGAGACACAATACTGATGCCTATCAGAACTTTGCGGACGACACGAATGCAGGAAACGAATTATTAGCTTCGCAACTGAATTACTCGCAAATACGGCTAAAAACACAGTATCGGTTCACCCTGGCCATTTTAGAGTGAAGCCAATAATGCTTTAGAGCACGGACGTACCTCCGTGCGGGAGAAAAGAGCCAGGGCAGTCGAAGGTTAAGATCGTACTCGTTTATCCGAAGACTGCCCTACTGAGAAACAGATTTATCTTTTTTCTTAAATAAATCTTCTCTGTCACGACGAAACTTCATCGCCTGATAACTCGGAAACTCAAAAATCCAGGGATTGAATCTGGCATTCTGTGCCTCGATCTCTTCTTCTCTGACTTCTGCAAAAACTCCTGCGGCATCCGTGCTGCTTTCGGTACCAGAGGGGGCGCTACCATCAGCCTCTTCAGATCCCGAGCTGTCATTGGACTCCTGAGCTGTAGTCTCTTTCAGCAAAGCAACCCAGGAAGGGTCCTTGATTACGCGAATACGACCCAGTGCATTATCACCCTTGCCTTTGGTTTCGACGGTGTAGACAGCGCCGTTATTCAACTTGTACACGCTTCTGCGATCCGCACGGAAGTCTCCCTCAGCCCTGGAAACATCGATCAACCTGAGATTCTCAAGAGCAGAACCAAGCTGACTTATCACTGAACTCTGCACCTCCTCACCCGCAGGGACATCACCGTCGAGTGTTAAATCATCAGCGGAAGAGTCGCGACTCAAGGAGAAGACGAGCTTTTCCTGTTCACCGTCGATAATGCTGTGCGCTATGTGCATAACGTTAGCACTGGGAGCGTTAAGAATACTGGTTTGCACCCATTCTGAGGCCTTGGCAGATACGTTGATCGGCAAGCCTATGACGTACACCTGTTCATCATCCAGTCTGCGCACATACTGCCCCGCAGCTGAAAAACCCATCCCTGCCCCACTACCGCTTTCTTTCTTCTTCTGACGGAGTTTTCCGAGACGAAGTCCCCCGAGAATGTCACCTTTCTCGCTGAGAAGAGAGATCTTTGTGTAGCCCTCATTCTTAACTGAGGACGGAGCGAGTCCAAGCTTCTCAGCACTCTTTGGGCCGGTGGGTACTCTCTGAGATGTTTGTAAATCAAAAAGTTTGAGCAAGAGTCCGCCAACTTTACCGGCGTCAGCAGGATAGGAGTCCTTTGAAGCAACAACCCATTGGTTCTCAGATTTTTTTATCTCGAGAAGGTCAGCACCCTGCTCGATTAGGAGCGTTGCGGCCTGCTCTCCATTTCTATTTTCAAGCAGACGAACCTTTGAGTTTGAACTCTCGGTGCTCACCGATTCAAAATCAGACTTACTTACATAAAACACCGCCGCCAACACCAGCAGTAAGGCAAGTAAGGCATATAGATTTCGCAAAGTCATTTCTTTTCAATTCCCAATGGGTAGTTCATCCCAAACCATACTCTAGTCCCGGGCCGACCTGGTTCTCTTTCCAATGCCGCGACGTCGATACATGAAGATGCTTAGAAAAATTAAGATCACCGGTACAATAAACGTATTTGCCAGAAAGAGCCGATTCCCAAGACGTTCCTTATCCTCTCTTAAGTTACGACGAACTTCTCGAAGCCTCTTCTGCGCCTCTTTCCGCTCATTGCGATACTGCTCGATCTCTTCCAGCATCTCGTTATTGAAACCGACAAGCTCACCGGACTGAGACGAACCGGACTGAAGTTGGCTCAAACGCAGGTTAGCCTGGTTTAATTTAGCTTTCAGCCGCTCCTCTTCGGCTTTCCACTTCTCATGCGCTTTCGCTTCAATATCCTGCACCTTGGTAAACGGCCTGGTGAAGCGACCTCGGGAGCGTAACGCGATGAGATCGTCTGAGCCCGCAAGAATTTCGACCGTGTTGGCAGCAAACACCAGATTGTCGTTCAGGAGCGAAACCACTCGCGTACCGAGCAGACTCTGAACAACTACCGAGTAGGGATCGGCAAGAAAATCTACATCAGAGACGACAACTACCGTGGCTTTCTTCGTACCCTGCGCAAGGTGGGTGCTATCGACCGAGGTCTCATTTTCATTTGCACCCGGCGCAGCTGGAAAACTGCTCTTCAAAATACCATGTATCTTTACCGCAAGAGCGTAGGATTCAGAACCCGGAGTAAACTTTCGCATCAGCTCTTCAGGATCATCCGGTGTAAAACGAATATCATTCTCCTCAAACAACATCGCGTTCTTCGTTGTCGAGAACAGACTGGTGTATTCGAGCCCCTCCTTCGGTTCGACTCGCAGACCGCCGGCCCAGGCGAAGATCACCGTGTCGAGGTTGCTTGTGGTAACCTCTGACTGATTAACGAGCGCTTCTCCATCATTGGACTGCTCCGATTCCCCGTAGGCAACCCAGGCAGGCATTCTCACCGGAAGCCCCCCCTGTCTCGTGTTTACCTGCGGTGCGAGATGCAGATCGCCGACGACCCGCTTCTCATCCATTCGCAAGCCCCATGCCGTAAACATTTCAGGAAGACTCGATGAGCGGTCTGCAGCAAATGCCATCATCGGATTCTCGGGAGATACGTTACTGGCATCGACCGCACAATAGGGGTCTACCGCAACAAAGAGCTTACCTCCCTTAACCGCATACTGATCTATGGCATAGCGCGTTTGCTCGGGGAGTTTCTTTGGGTGAATAACAAGGAGTACATCTACCGCTTCGGGAATCTCTGACACATCGACACCGAGCATCTTCACATCGACGAGACGATGTAGTTGCTCAATGAAAACCCACGGAGGTCTTCCTGCCTGGGCTTGTGGAGGCATTCCCGGCTGAGGCTGAGTCGCCTCGACTCCCTCCACTTTCAAGGGAGAGATAACCCCCACGATGGGCTTCTCATCCATCGACAACGCATAGATAAGCTTCGTGATGTCGAACTCGAGAAACTCCTGGCGATTGAGATTGAATACGGGTATCAGCTCTTCCTCGCCAAAGGAATTAGCGGCGACCAGACCAAAATACAATTGCTCCCCCGATGGGAGGGGCAAAGGCGTCAGACCATACTTCTGAGCCCACTCCTCCTCCTCGGTATCAGGGCGGACATCATAGACGTCCAGTGCAATGTTCCCCCTGCCATTGCGTTCGTATTCCTTGAGCAGATCCACCACTCTGGAACCATAGAGTTTTACGGCGGGATATTGATTCCCGTCTGTCTTACTATAGTAAAACTTGAGAGCGATTGGTTCTTCCAATCGATTTAAAATATTCTTACTTCCATCAGAAAGCGTATAGAGCCCCTCATCGGTAAGGTCTACCGAGGCGCGGCTCAGAAAAGACTGCGAGATCCCGTTAACAAGCAGGAGCAAGGCTCCTAAAATCAGAATACCGGAGACTGACAAAATAGATTTATACACAGTGAAGCCCTACCATATCGCTAAACAGTGTTCCTCCTCTCAAGAAACAACTAATCGGCCTTCATTCGATCTATAACAATAACACCACTCAACAAGCTAAAAAGCGTCACCGAAAGAAAGTAGACCATATCCGCAAGGTCAACGACGCCCCTCTGTATCGCCTCAAAGTGGTATGGGAAACTAAGGTTTACGATCTGTGCGGCCACGGCCTCCGGGAAGAAGCCATAGAGCATTTTAATTACCGGGTCGAATCCCAGGAGAATGAGAACCAGACAAACAGCAGTAGAAAGTACGAAGCTGATAACCTGATTACTCGTCGTGGCCGAAATCGCCGTACCTATCGACAAGAATGCACCCGCCATCAGGAAGCTACCGACATACCCTG
>JAUIMJ010000169.1 GCA_030433295.1 bacterium
TGTTCTTCGACATGCGGCTGTCAGCATCGATGGTGATGAGTATCGCGCCCTGTGCAATCGAAGCTCCCGCATTTCTGATTGCCGAGAGATTTTTCTGCTCACATCGTGCGATGCGGGCGCCATTTTCAACTGCTATTTGTTCTGTCGCATCAGTGCAGCGATTGAGAACCACTATGGTCTCCACGCTGGCCCCGGCAAACTGTGCTGCGGTCTCTATGGATTCGAGGCACCGGGGCAGGTACTCCTGTTCATTGCGGGCGGGTACTACAACGCTAAATTCAATTTCAGGTCTCGTGTTCAAATTTCCTTTTCGCTCCAGCCCGGAGACTCCATCTCCAAAACCAATGTTGTTCGGAAGAAAACACCAGGGCGAGCATCGCCGAGGATCTGCGAGGGAAATATATGGGGGGCGGGGGTTTTAGTCTAAAGATTCGAGCATTGCCCAGCTAAACAACCGAATACATTCAATTTATAAAACCGCAGAAATTGGTAATTTAATTGCCGTTGTGCTAGTATTTACCGTCTTGATCCAGCTTTTCTCCGCGCCCTGGGTCTGCCGTTCTTTCCTTTACATACTTTCGGTGAGTAATGAGCAATGGCCAGGCAGCAAAGTAAGGTTCCCGTTTCGGGAGGACATTACTTTGGCTGCCAACCAACCCCATACGGTTATACGGCAGGCACAAGAAGTAATTTACCCATCACTTGGGAACACGTACCTATTGAAAGGGACTACTATGAGCAGTTCTACAGCTTCTGATGCGTTGAGCCTTCCGATCCGCACTGCACCCATCTGCCTCCGTGAGGAAGATCACTGGGACCGCATTGCGCGAGAGGTCGGTCTTCACTCGGAAAACACTGCCACGGAGGAACCCGCGCAACTCGAACTATGGTGGAGCGACCAGAGCCGTCGCCCCGTCATCGTCGAAGGAACCACGCGGTGCGATCAATTGAAGGAACACTGGGTGAGTCTCGGTTATCGACACACCCAGACGTTCCTCACGAACGATGGCATCAGCAAAGCATATCAGAGCCTCTGGACAGCGATTGCCCAGCGGCTTCACAAGCGCAAGAAACGCGTGCAGAAAACGAAGGTCCAACTCCTTTTCAGCAAGTTCGGTGAGAAGGGCCCGTCGGAGAGTGAGCAGTGGCATGACGCACTGGGCATTCTCGCCTGATTCGAATTCGTCTCCTCCCCAGGAGGCTGCAAAAATCGGTTTTTCCAATGGTTAAATCGGTGGTTGCAGCCTCAAATCAGCATTGCGTCATTACCTTCGCTCCGCGACTGTTCAGGCACTCAAGTCAGGACTCAGAAGTTTCTCAATGTCCCGACGGTTTGGCAGGTAGGGTACCTCTCCGAGTGTATCCATCGCACTGCGACCATGGCTGTCAACTTTTCTGACCGTTGCGGTTTTTCCTGGCGTGGTATCGGAGGCGATGAGAAGGGAAATCAGCTCGATGTTCCCACGACGAAGGGCGAGAAAAAACAAGGGTTCACCTTTCAGCGTTTCTATATCTGTTTCTATACCAGGCTGTTCTAACAGCAAGTGCACTGCGTTGTATTTTGCTCTGTCAATTAGCGTTGCCAGTGGAGATTCAATGAACTCGCCGCCTTTGTTAATCCCAAGCCCACCCTTATAGCGCAGTAGAATTTCGATCATCTCATGCTCACACTTAGGCGCTCGCACCGCGTAGTCAATCGCGCGGAAATCATGGGCATCAAAGAGATTGGGATTTGCGCCGCCTTTAATAAAATCAGACATCGCTCTTAGACTGGCCTGCGAAGCAAAGTGGTGTAAGGGGTAGGTTCCACGACGTGGGTCGTGGTAATCGAGATCGTATCCGGCTCTGGTATAGGGTCGATAATATTGTCGCTCGATGTAGAAAGGATCCCCGCTTTCTCGTTCCAATCTCGGGTCTTCTGCCGGATACCCAAAGAGGCTTTCCGGGTAAGAAAGGAGGTCGGGGGTATTAAAAGCACTCCGAAGGGAGTCCAGTCGCATATCAAATATTCGCTCGAGATAAACCACCAGAATTGAGTATCGCCATCTATAGGTTGAGGCCAGATGGGGAAGGGAGATAAGTCCGGTCAGAAGGAACACTAGTAAGAATGCGATTATTCGCTTTCCGTTTAGGAGGCTCCCCAGAGCAAAAAGGCGGCGGGATACAAAGGGCTGCTCTACCGTTTGAATTGCCGTGGCGCTCCGAGCCGGGCTGCTTTCGACCTGAAGGGGGACAAAGTCGAAGCTCTGATGTTTGGTGAGTATCTCGACGACAGCAGCGAGGTCAGGGGTTCGCAGCTCCCTTTCCTTCGTTGAGCAGCCCAAAATGCAATCGGCAAGCCATTCTGGTACGTCACTGCGTGGAATGTCGGGAAGTTCCTGGTGTAGTTGGGCATCACTTATTTCCCACAGGCTATCGGCCTCAAAAGGTCGTTTTCCGGTCAGGAGTTCGTGGGCGACTAACCCGAACGAATAAATATCCGTCCGTCGATCGAGTATTTCGGCACGAACCTGTTCGGGGGACATATAGTAGGGAGTTCCGAGAACTGTTCCCACCCCTGTGTGCCTCGTGTCGAGGTTCAAGGTCTGGGCCAGTCCGGAATCCAGAAGACGGGCGCGTTTCTCCCCGTCAACCAGAACATTCTCCGGTTTTAAGTCACGGTGCACCACTCCACGGCTATGAGCATAGTGAAGACCAGAAGCAATATCGAGCAGAATGGTGAGACAGGTATCCAGGGGGATGGGCTCTGCGCAGGTGTTCAAGTATTCTCGTAGCGAGTAACCTTCGATATATTCTATTTTTATGTAGTAGAACGACCGTTTATGTCTTCCGATGCCGAAGGTCTGAACAATCGTCGGATGCGACAGACTCATGGTGATGCGGGTCTCATTGCGGAAGCGAGCGAGGGATTCCTGATTGAGCACCAGGTGGGGGAGAAGAAGTTTCAGGGCAAGTTTTTTATCTTTAAGCGTTGTGTCTTCAACCAGCAATACGCCCCCCGTCGCGCCCTCTCCAAGGATGCGAATCGGCCGATACCTTTCATCGATAAGGCTCTCGAAGCTACACTGGAATTGTTCCAGTTCCTGAAACACTAGCCTAGCCCCCGTTCTCATTCAGTTCGCTCGAGAGCTGAACTCGTGTCATATCCTGTGCGGGAAGCTCATCTACTCGCTGGAATTCTCTTGCGTGATCATAGACGAGTAACCCCTGGTCGTCGCGGGCCGTTACAGATGCGCCCCGACGAAGTAAGAGTGAAACGATCTTCTCGGATTGCGAACTTGCATCCTGCGATATTGCTATCATAAGAGGTGTGCGCCCCTTCCCATCCCGTGTTTCCAGGGGGAACTGAAATTCAAGAAGCATCTCAGTAATTGCATGATTGCTAAGCAATACCGCTAAATGAAGCGGGGTAAATCCATCCTGGTTCCTCGTCGTGGGGATATTAGCGGAGGATGTTTCACCCATCGAGAGCAGCAGATTGGTCAGAGCCACGTCTCCGGCTGCTATCGCAATATGCAGAGGGAGGTTTCCGGTATTGTCCGGGATTCCCTTATCCGCTCCGGGAGATACAAGTGCCTGGTTGCCGAGATAGGCCTTGCTGTTCCTGTGAATCTGAACAAAACGCCCGCCATTAGGGACCTTAGGTCTCTTTAGTTTTTTTGATAATATGCTTACTCTGGGTAGTAGCCGCAATGCCACATTTTGATTGTTGCCCCGTTTCACTGCTCGCATAAGGGGAGTGTCTCCGGCGCGGTTTCTCACATTGATTACATCACTGACCTTTGCTTCGTCGATGAGCACTGAGGTTCTATAGTTTGTCTCATGTACTACTGCGTGTAGTGCAGTGTCGAGGCTGGAGTCATCAACTCTCGTGTTGAGATCCAAACCTCCTGCAAGAAAGACTTTGGTATGCCAGTCTTGTTTTACTTGTTTGATGTTCAGTAGATCATGCACACTCTTCAGATCGTAGGCTCCAAAACCGAGAAGTTCCCGAACCCCTGCTGTTGGTATTCCGGTGTGCGCTTCGATGCGAGAAAGATCCGTTGCCACTCGCTCACGTTGCCCCATATCCATACTCATTAGAACGGGGAAAAGTACCAGTACAAGCAAGGCGATGAGGCGTCCAAGGGAGCGCACCTTTTCATCGGTATAGAACGAATCTCTTCTTTTTCGGTTGACCATGGTCTGAAGCAGGACTTGACTCTTGCCAAGATTGACCTTGCTCTGGAGGGCATCCAGCTCCTGCTCAAGGTTTTGTCCGTCTCGTGGTCGCGCCTCAGCATTTTTTGCCGTACATTTCACAATTAGAGCGATCAATGCCTTTGGAACCTGGGCCTTAGTGAGCCGTTCGACAGGTAGTTCGGCATCCCTGTGAAGCTTTCCAAGTTCGTGGTAGGAGGGGCTTTCAAAGGGAAGGCTGCCGCTGAGAAGTTCGAACATCAGAATGCCGAAGGCATACACGTCCACAGTTTTTGACGCCACTGGTGTGAGGAAACACTCGGGAGCGAGATAACAGGGTGTGCCTACAAGTTCTCCAGTTCTGGTAAGGCCGTTGTTGGTTTCTACGCTATATGCAAGCCCGAAGTCAGAGAGTTTACAGATGCCTGACTTCTCTATCAGTATGTTTTCCGGTTTTAGGTCTCGATGCACGATGTCTAGTTTGTGGGCATACGCGAAAGCTGTCGCAATTTGCCTGAGAAGATAAACAACCTCATCCTGGGGAATTGTATTTCCCGGATAGCTCTGCGCAAGCTCGTGAAGATTGCAACCTGAAATGTATTCAAGGGTGAGAAACTTCAGTTCTGCTTCTTCGCCGAAGTCATACACTCTGGCGATGTTTGGATGCGATAGTTGTCGGGAAATGTATACTTCGTTTTGGAAACGCTGCAGAGTCGCCTTGTCACTACACAAATGAGGATGCAGCACTTTGAGCGCTATCGGCTGTTTGTCCAGTTCGAGATCCAGCGTCTCATATACTTCGCCCACACTTCCGTACCCCACACGACGAAGGATCTCGTAGCGCTGACAGATCACTCTGCCTCTGCTGAGTCGCTCGCCCACATGTTATTGGGGGCTTGCTCATGATGTTGACGGGAATTTTGTTGTTCAGATATCTACCTGAAATGTCGACAGAAAAAAGGTAAAACTTAAATTGAGCCGGAGAAAATGCAGACTGTAAGGCACACATTCCACGAAGTGATAACAGGTGCGTATGTAATCCTGGGCGCGCTCTTTTACCTTGGCTGGTGTGCTACTCTCATTCTTCCCCTCTCCGAAGGATATGGGGAGGACTATGTGCTGCGTCTGCTGATTCTTGGAACGCTGAGTGCTCTGCTATGTCTTCTGGGATGTATTGGCTTTGTACTTGTATATCGAAAATCGCCTGTGGAAGACCTGGCGCTGCTTCATGTACTCCACCCGGTATTTGGTCTCGGCGTTTGGATGACGGACGAGCGATATCGCTGGATTCCCATATCGCTTTTTAGCATCGGATACCTCTGGCTCTTCATACTCGTGGCGCTTCGAGTTCGAGCGTACAATGCGGAGTAGCCGTAGTTACGAGTGACGTATACTCTTGGGTCCCTTTGCTTCTTCCAATGCATCGCGCAGGATTATCTTGATTTCATCTCGCCGTGGAGATTGGGGTAGCGAGTCGATAGACTCGAGTACGTCCCTTCCGTCCTTGTCCCGTAAAGTCACGTCGGCACCATGCTCAATCATGAGTTCTACAATCACGACGCTGTCGCTTGCTATCGCGGTGAAAATAGCAGGGTTTCCATCGCGATCCTTGATGTCAGGGTCGTTTAGCGGGCTTTTTAGAATCAATCTCACACCGGCAAGGTGGGAGCCTTTGAGAAGTTTTACAAGAGGTGGATTCTCACCTTTGTTGTGAACCGCGGGATCGGCTCCGTGCTGGAGCAGAATCGAAAGCGTCTCGACAACTCCCCAGGTTCGACTGGTTGCATAGTCCAACGCGGTATTTCCAAAGCGATCGAACAGGTTTGGGTCTGCTCCATATTCCAGAAACTCTCCTGCTGCTCTTCCCTTGAACATCCGGGTATAAAAATGCACCGGGTAAGTCCCGCGGACGGGGTCGAGAAAGTTTGGAGAGTATCCTGCCCGTATGTACGGTCTAAAATATTTTCTGTCATCGAGCTCTTCGGTCAGCCGATAGCCATGTTCTTTTAACTCCTTCAGTCGAGCGTTGCTGGGGCCGAATGCACTCGCCGGAAAATTTAGGTCCGGCGGGGCATTGCTGATAAGACGCAGTAGCGGTAGTTCATGACCTACGTGCTTTTCGATAACTGCCGTGGCTACCAGATAGCGCCAGCGCGCCGATTCGTTAACATGTGGCGCTACAATCGCCATGGCAGGCAGGATCGCGAGGGCCAGTATGCGAAACTGTGACATGATTCTCCGCATCGTTCGGTACCTCAGTTGACTCCGGGTATCAGATATCGAGTTGGCTGGTTTGTGCGGTCCCTCGCTCTGTGGTGAAAGTGGCGCTTGCGGTGCTGTGTGTTTCTCGAGCTGTTGACAAATTCCAGACATGGAGTCCGGTCGCTTGAGCCTGTTTTTCTGACAGCAGCGCTCGATTATACTGATAAGCCAGTCAGGACCCCCGGAGTTATCGAGTGGTGGGAGCGCTTCGTGTAGATGCGCCTCGGCGAGTGCAAAAAGAGAGTCTCCCCGAAAGGGACGGGAGCCGGTCAACAGCTCATACGCGACTATGCCGAAGGAGTAAATATCGCAGCGAGAGTCAAGTAGCTCGGAGCGCAGCTGTTCCGGTGCCATATAATTGGGTGTTCCCAATACTGAGCCAACGCTGGTAACACGGGTGTCGCTCTCAAAGGATTGGGCGAGGCCGAAGTCGAGCAGACGCGCCAGGGGGCCGGCTGTGATGATAATGTTCTCTGGTTTTAAATCTCGATGGATGACCCCTCGACTGTGGGCGTATTCAAGAGCGGCGGCTACATCGTGCAGAATTGAAATCGCCTGTTCTGTCGGAACTCCGTGTGGATGCGCCTCAATGAGCGAACGCAGACTCTGTCCTTCACAGTATTCCATTTTTAGGTAGTAGAAAGAGTTCTCGTGACTGCCCATACCAAACGTCTGAACGATATTGGGATGGGATAGACTCATCGTGATACGGGTTTCGCTGCGAAAGCGCGAAATAGAGGTTTCATTGTTTAGTAAGTGGGGGAGCAGTATCTTAACGGCAAGGAGTCGGTCGCCGAGTGCAGTGTCTTCAACGAGAATGACCCCGCCCGTGGCACCTTCACCAATAGACCGGATGAAGCGGTATCGCCTATCGATGAGTTGCCGGGAGTCCAGCGTGTGATGCCCGAAGTTCAATGGGTTGCCTCCCTGAGAAGATGCATACGCTCGTTTTGTCGTGCGTGGTCTGCGGCAGTGAGCCCTTCGTTGTCTCGTGCTTCAAGGCTTGCACCTGCTTTAAGCAGTGTAGAGACAAGTTCAGTTACATCTGTCGTTGGCTCTTGTGTCAGGGCGAACATGAGCGGCGTTCGTCCGGTGCTGTCTCTCATGTCGACGTTAAAGTTTTTCGAGAGTAGGTACGTTAGCGTGTCAATATTGTTGTCTATGACGCAGAGGTGAAGCGCGGTATAGCCTCTCGCGTCCAGAAAGCTTTCGGAAAGCCGTGGTTTATCCTCCGTTTCTTCGAGTAGCAACTTTAGAACAAAGGTGTCACCGGCTGCAGCGGCGATATGTAGCGGATAGTTACCTTGCTTGTCGGGTATGGTGATGTCAGCTCCCGGGACGAGCGTTCCAACAAAAGAGTTTCCAAAAGAGTCATCCGTAGTGCCATAAATAGTCCGTTCACCGAATGGTGCTACAGGAAGATCGTTTCCGTTTTTGCTGAGCAGCCGAAACCTGTCGCGTAGCAGATGCTTTAGAAACCATATCTGGCCCGTCCTTAGTGCTCTAATCAGAGGCGTTTCTCCGAGGGCATTTCTTTCATTGAGAGCATGCTGCATCTTTGCCTGATCAAGAACCAGGCTTATATCGGGACTAAACGATTCAGCGAGATGGTGGAGAATGGTGTTGCGTTCAACAGTATCGAGTCGTTCCTTCAAGTTTGCCCCGCGCCTGAGAAAGACCTCTACCTCATGGGAGTCGGTGTTCCGCACATCGGGATACGTCAGTTCCCGTAATGCTTCAATGTTCGGTATCTCAGCTGAGCCAAGAAGTATTACAGAGCGGAGCCCCCGAGTAGAAATGCCGGTATGCTGCTCAATTCGTGCCAGATCTTCCGCAACATTGCCTCTCGAGTTTGCGTTCATGAAGACAGACGCCACAACCGCGAGCAGTAGGTACATGAGGAATGCGCGCAGTCGCAGGGCTTCACCTTCGGAAGCCTGAATAAAGGCGTCTTTCCTACGATGGCTTACAATTGTTTTCAGAACTTTCTCACTGCTTTGAAGTTCTCCTATTTCCCTGAATCGTTCACAAATTTCTCTGGCATTTGTCGGTCGGTCCGACGCCAACTTCTGGCAACAGCTTTCTATTAGCTTCAATAGGGTTTTGTTGTTGCAATGTCGCTTCAGGCTTTCCACGGGAAACGACCGTTCGCGGTGTTGTTTTGCGAGCTCGTAGTACGACAAGCTGGTGTACGGGAGCTCACCACAGAGCAACTCGTAGGCAAGGATTCCGAACGCATACACATCGGTTCGCGGGTCTGGCTCTGATTTGACAAACTGTTCTGGTGCGAGATAGGCCGGGGAGCCGATGAGTTCTCCGGTTCTGGTAAGTCCCGGACTCGACTCTATGCTGTAGGCAAAGCCAAAGTCTGAAAGTTTTGCGAGGCCCGATTTATCGACAATGATGTTTTGTGGTTTTACATCTCTGTGTACGATATCTCTCGCGTGGGCAAATGCGAGCCCCTCTGCGATCTGTCGTAAGAGGTAGAGGGCGTCTGCCTCAGGTAGTCTTCGTCCCGAGTAGGACTCGGTGATTTCGCTCAGGTTACAACCGGAAACATACTCAAGCGTGAGATAGAACTGTCCGTCTTGCTCTGCAAAGTCGTAGACCCGGACGATGTTCGGATGAGAGAGCTGTCGAGAGACGAACACCTCGTTCTGGAATCGCTGCAATGTTGCCTTGTCTTTGGACAGGTGGGGATGGAGGAATTTGATGGCGACAGCCTGGTTTTCCAGTTCCTTATCGAGGACCTGGTATACATTTCCAACGCCACCACTACCGACATGGCGGACCAGTTCATACCGCTCTGAGAACGTGCTCCCCT
>JAUIMJ010000170.1 GCA_030433295.1 bacterium
GTAGCTCAGCTGGTTAGAGCATCGGATTGTGATTCCGAGGGTCGTGGGTTCAAATCCCATCATCCACCCCACTTGTGATACCACAGCCATTCCTCCTCGGGTTCTGTTCCTTGGCCCTGTGGATAATTGGCCCTGTGGATAATTGGCCCTTTGGATAATTGGCTCTGTGGATAAGAAGCCTAACTACACAAAACAATAGAATATTTCTACCTAGCCCCTCTGTTGTGCTGATGCCCGGTGCAGGAAAGCCGTCCTTCTTTTGCGATTGGTTTCACTTTCACTCCCTTGCTGAAGTGTTAGACCCTGCGTTGTTGAAGCCTTAACCGGGCCCAGGTGGCGCCAGTGTTTCGCTATAAATTGCGCAATTTTAACTAGGAAATGCGCTTCGCGTCGGAATACCTTGTGGGCCGGAATACCCAAAATATGCCCGGAATCCCGGGCTTTGATATCTGATTGCACCTTGATATTGTGGCCGTCGATAGAGGAGGCGGCGGTAGAGCCGTGCCCACCATCGTTCGGTGCTACAAGAGCAGGGGCATACCATCATGAGCGAGGAGCAGACTGATTTCAGGGAGTCGGGTGATAGCGGGAGTCGCTCGCAATCTTTTGCTGTCGTTGGTTCCGGCCCGGCAGCCTTCTATGCCGTCGAGGCATTGCTCGGCCAGAGTGACTTCGACTGCCACGTGGACATTTTTGACAAGCGCTTTGCTCCTTTCGGGCTCGTTCGATTCGGTGTTGCTCCTGACCATCCCAAAATAAAATCGGTGACCAAGAGGTTTACCTCTCTGCTGAAAGATGAGCGGGTTCGTTTCTTCGGCAATATCGAAATAGGTAGGGACCTTAGTTTAGAGCGGTTAAGAGAAGAGTATACCGCGGTTATCCTCGCCGTAGGGGCGCCCGGTGATTTCAAGCTGGGTGTGACGGGAGAAGATGTACCCGGCGTATTTTCAGCAAGGGAGTTTGTTGGTTGGTTTAATTGTGATGAGGAAAATGCCGCACTTCCGGTAGATCTCTCGACAGAGTCTGTCGCCATCATCGGTGTGGGTAATGTTGCCATGGATGTCGCCAGAATTCTGCTGCGTTCCCCCGAGGAGCTGGCTCGAACGGATATCGCCGACCATGCTCTCGATGCACTTAAAGGCAGCAAGGTGAAACAAGTGCATCTGATAGCCCGGCGTGGCCCGGGACAGGTCGCCTGTACCCTGCCTGAACTCAAAGAGCTCTGCGGCATAGAGGGTGTTTCTACGCATCTTCATGTTGAAGATATTCGAGTTGGTCTGAGTCCGGAGGAACAGGAGAAGAAGGACACCAAAAAGATTCTTGAGTTTTTCGAAGATATTAAGCAGTCTCAGGACAGCCCCTCAGGAGACAAAGCCCTGCATTTCCACTTTCTCAGCTCTCCGGCTGAGTTTCTTGGTAGTGAGAAGCTTGAGTCTCTTAAGCTGCACAGAAATCAGCTTCGCATTGTGGATGACTGGGCGAAGGCAGAAATGATTCCGGATTCTGAATTCAGTATTCCCTGTGGGCTGGCATTCAGGGCAATCCGTTATAAGGGTGTTCCTTTCGGAGATTTGCCCTTTGACGAGGGCAGGGGCGTTATTACAAACTCTCAGGGTGCGGTAGAGGGATGTCCGGGTCTCTATGTAGCAGGTTGGATTAAGCGTGGGGCGACCGGAGTAATCGGGACGAACAAACCTGACGCGAAAGAAACGGTTGCAACCTTACTCAGCGATATTCAGGCAGGGAAGGTGCCCGGGGCTAGTCACTCGGAAACTGCACCTTCTTCGATTGAATCCCTCTTTGACGCTTCGTGCAGGGCTCGTCTGCTTACTAAAGAGGATTGGTTTAGAATTGACGAAGAAGAAATGCGAAAAGGGGAGAGTGACGGAAGGACGCGGGTACGCTTTGTGTTCCCGGAAGAGGTCCTTTCGTTCCTCGGTCGCACATAAAAGTTTTAAACACCGATGTCGTGGATTCTTTTTGCGAACGTTTGCGGTGATGCACAGGGTAGTGATGCGAATTAGTAAAAGAAGACTGAGACAAGAAAAATCCGGCACTAATGCACTGAGTTTTATGCGTGGTGCTGTCTACCTGCTGATATGTCTTTTTGGTTTTGCAGCCTCCTCCCAGGCGATGCCCGACCTGAGCACGAGCCTTTCGGCAAGTCTGCAGAACGATGTCAACGGGAACGGGGATGCAAATCCCGGTGACACTCTTGAATACGAGCTGCAGATTCAGAATCTTGGTTCACAGGATGCGACATCGGCGACGATCAGCAGTTTTAACGATCCCAATACTACCTACGTTCCCGGTACCTTTAATGTGCTGCCTTTTGCCGTGGCTGATACGGCGACGGTAGTTGAGGATGCGAGTCCGAACACCGTGAGTGTTAACGTGCTCGGCAATGATGCCGGTGAGGATACCGGTGAGACCCTCACTGTTACCGGCGTATCCGGAAACCTCGTTCCCGGCATGATTGTCGGCAGCTACGGAATTCTCAGCTGGGCGAGCAATGGGGTTTTTAGCTATGCGCTCGATAACAGCAACACCACGGTTCAGGCTCTCAATGATGGTCAGACACTAACTGAGAGCTTTAACTATACGATTGCTGACGGGACCGGAGAGACTGATACCGACACTCTGAGTGTTGTGATTCAGGGAGTTGACGATCCGCTGTCTGCCGCTGATGACTCCTATGACGCCTACCGAAACGCGGAAATTACCGTAGACGCCACTAGTGGTGTTCTTGGAAATGACGTCGGGGCGGGACTCTTCGTCAGCGCCTCAGACACAACCTCGGCAAAAGGCGGGGCTGTCTCGGTCGCCACTGATGGAAGCTTTACCTACAGCATTAATAGTCTGGCGCTGACCGAAACTGATACCTTCTCCTATACGGTGACCGATGGTTTTGGGAACAGTGACACGGGAACCGTTACACTAACGGCCATAGGTCGCATTTTTTACGTGGACAACACAGGTTTTATGGGCGGTAGTGGAACGTTTGCCGATCCCTTTGCCGACCTTAGCGATGCGTTTACCGTGGCAAATGAAACTAATGACATCATTTATGTTGCTGAAGGTGATGGTACCTCCACAAACTACGAGGGGACGTATAGCCCAGCAGCTAACAACATCTGTCTGGTTGGTAGCGGGGTAGACCTTGAGATCAACGGAGTGGTCCAAATTGCGTCTACTAACCACCCCCTGCTGGGCGCACCGGATACCGCTTTGATGATTACCAACATGAGTTTTGAAACTCGTGGTTTCGAAATCGCGCCCTTTACCTCTCCGAGCGGTTCCGTGTTTTCAATCGAAGCTGAAGCTAATGATGGAGGTACGCATCAGGTTGAAGTTAAGGAGTATAGGAGCATGACATCAGGCTCCGATGGTTTTCTCCATGGCTTCTCCTCTGGTTCCTCAACGTTGCGTTTGCTTGGTTCCAATATCGTGGTGAACGGGGTTGCTGACTCCTGTATTCTAGCAGATACACTCTCCACCGCGATGATTGATTTGGATTTGGATAGTCTTCTATGTAGCTCAAATTCCCGTGAGGGGCTCTATGCATTCGCTGCTGGAGATTCGACGCAGGAGATTACGATTGTTAACTCAACATTCAATTCTAACATTACCGCCGGTGCGTTTATCGAGGTTGTTAATAATGCTCAGGCGACCGTAAACTTTGAGGGAGGGAACCTCGTTCAGAATCACTCTGGGACCTTTGAGGTCGGAATAAATCTGATTGATGGCTCTACAAATACCATCACCCTCAATATTACCCCGACAAACGGGACGAATAACTCTGTGACTAACAATGAGATCGGTGTATGTAACGACGCTGGATTTTCGACGGTGAATGTCAACCCGGCATCACAGGTTTCAGGTAACGCAATGAACTTTTTGACATCCTGTCCCGGGAATTAGCGCAAACGTCTGAGGGGCGGGAGATGGGCGTTGCAGCAGAAATGGTGTTTCCTGTGAAGGGAGTAAGCCGTTTAAGTAAAAGAGCGCGAAGCGCGCAGGAGCCGAGATGAAAAGTACGGTATTAAGAATTGCCGCTCTATCCTTACTTATGGGGAGTTTACTGTTAGAGCCTGTGTATGCGCAGGTTCCCTCCGTGGTGATACCGAGCATACCGGCGGATGCTACAAAAACTTTGCGTGTCCGCTATCGCGCACAGCTCAATGAGAAAACCCCTATCACGATCGGAAGTATCAGTAGCAGCGCTGAGGTGAGCAGTGAGGATCTGGCGGATGACGCCCTTGCTCAGGCGCAGTCTGCAGTAGTGATAGATCGCTTCGCCCTTAGTGGCCCGGTGCACTTTCTCTATAACGGTTTCCTGCGAATGCAGAACGTTCTCGCCTTGTTCAATAAGTCAGGGAGCCCGGTTTCTGTAGTCGCAATTCTTTTGAACCCGGATGGTGCAGAGTTGTCTCGGACGACGCTGAGTGTTGCTGCCGGACAGCAGAGCGATCTTCTGCTCAATGTCCTTCCCGGATTTGCAGCGGATACCTTTGGCAGTCTTCGTTTAGAGTTTGCCGGTGAGGCTCTTGACGGAGCGGGTTTCCTCTATCGCTATAGCCCGCTGATGGATGAGTTGGAGTACTCAGCCGGTTTGCCGCTTCATAATGGCTTACAGGGAGAAACTACAGTCACCTTTAATACCTTTCAGCCGAGTCGCGCGGCATCTCAGACGCAGAATGAAGTTATGAACTGGCTTACGATTGGGAATATGGATGATTCTGCCAGCAGATCCTTCACCCTCGAGTTTCGGGGCAGTGATGGCAGTCTCCTCCGTAGTGAGAACATAACGATTCCGGCCCTTGGTCGAAGGGATGTTGAAGCGGGGCATGTAAATCCGGGACCCGGCAATGTAGGCAGTATTCGCATTGTTCCGGATTCGCCGCATGAGCCGTATGCGGCCACGGTTATGCGCTATGGCGCGAGCGGTCCTGTTGGCGCGCTGTCAAAATTCTTCCATTTTGCCATGAGTCACGAAGCTCGGCCCGGGAGCGATCTGCCCCTTTCTCTGCCGATATCAAACGGGGCAAACGGTGAGAGCTGGGTGGTTCTTACCAATACTGACGAAGAGACGGCCTCGTATTCTCTGACGATGTATGACAACTCCGGATTACCCTTAGACTCTCAGGTGATAACGCTTCCTCCATACGGGCAGCAGCACATTTCGGCCAGCGCATTACTTAGCCCGGGGAGCTCGGGGCTTGCATTTATTAATCCCCTGGGAGGCTCACAATACGTCGCTGAGAGTAATACGTATTTTTATGACCCGGCTCGCGGCTTCGAAACCACTGCCGCTTACGCGGTTCAGGCCAGTCTCGCCGTGGGTTCCAGTCTGTACGGGAGCTACAACACCTTTCTTAATCAGCTTAACTACGTGAAAGCCAGCGGGCGAGTGGAGTCTACCGTCGTGCGTACCGGACTGACCGTATTTAATAGTGACGGTTCCCCTCGGGGTGCCAGCGACGTACTGCTCGGTGCTGATCAGGGACTTGATCTTCTGCTGGAGGCCCTGACGTTTGGGCCGGCTCCGGATAGCGTGGGGATCTTCCGCCTCGATCAGCCTATTTCCGAGTCAATAGCTGCAAGTATGTTGCGCATAGAATTTCCGACCAGCGCGACCGCGGTGCAGGGGGCTCTTGCGCTTCCCGTGCGCTAGGCCGGTTGGAGAGGGCTGCGGGGCTCAATAGCGCTTCTTTATGCCCGAATGTTCAATTTTCTCTGTTGCTTTCCCTTTCAGGCTCTTGTTTTAGCGACCATCTAGTGCTTAATTGTCGACTCCGTTTTTCCAAATAAACGGAGCTTGTGTTCGCGGGTGTGGTGGAACTGGTAGACACGCTAGATTTAGGATCTAGTGCGCCTAGCGCGTGGGGGTTCGATTCCCTCCACCCGCACGAACCGCATGAGTTTTTTGGGGAAGGAGGGGGCCTTAGCTCCGGTCGAGTCTTCCTGGAAAGAATTCTGCTGCCCGTGGCTTTGCTGATGCGGTTTTGAGATACCCGTCGTGCTGCTGCTGCGTGAGGCTTGGAGCCCCACATCCCCGAGAGTTTCATTTGGCCCGCAATTGCTCAGTCGGCGAAGCTGAGGAGCTGATTGTTTGAAACAGCGGAGAGTGGACATTGGATTGTGTCCCGGATCAGGTCCGGGTCCCTTCTTTTTACGTATGTAAAAGATCGAAGAGACGCTGAGTTAGAACGGCAAAGAGAGTTTGACTGATGGATTACAAAATTTCGATTGAAGAAAAGAGCGAAGTTAACCGCAACATCAATATCGAGATACCTCGAGCGCTATATCAGGAGCAGTTCAATAAGCGTCTCGCTAAGACCGCTTCCCAGGCAAAACTGAAGGGCTTTCGCCCCGGACGCGCGCCACGTGCAATAGTCGCCAAAATGTACGGTGACCAGATTCATAATGATGTCGTTGGAGAAATGGTCTCCGAGGCCTATCACAATGCTATCAAGGAGCATTCGATAAACGTCATCGGTATGCCGGATATCAATATCGAAGATGAGGACAAGGAAAAAGATCTCAAGGTTGTTGCTGCGGTCAGCGTATACCCTGAGCCCGAAATCAAAGACTACGAGGGCGTATCCTTCGAAGCCGAGATTGCGACCTTTTCCGAAGAAGAGCTGGAGAAGCGGTTTGAGGGACTGCGCGAACAGGCCTCAAAGGTAGAACTCAACGCTGACAAGTCAGTCGTCGAGGATGGTGATCTGGTGATGATCGATTACCAGGCGCAGCTCGAGGGTGAAGAAGAGCCCGGGGAAAAGAACGAAGGGACCTATGTGGAGGTTGGTTCCGGTAAGGCGTTCAAGGAAATCGAGGAGGCTCTGAAAGGAGCGAAGGTCGATGATGAGCTTAGCGTTGAAGTCACTATGCCGGAAGAAGCTGAGGAAAACCTGCGCGGCAAAAAGACCACGTACACCGTCACGGTAAAGGGAATCTATACGAAGATTTTGCCGGAGATGGACGATGAATTTGCGAAAACGACCGGACTTGGTGAGACGGTGGACGAGGTGCGGGATCATATCCGCAAGCAACTAGAGAAGGAAATCGAGCAGAGGAATACCGCGTCGAGAGAAGAGGGATTGTTCGAGGCAATTTTTGCCAACAATAGTTTTGAGGTTCCTGAGCCAATGGTCGATCAGGAAATTCGTAGAATTCTCCTGGAAATGAATATCCTCAATCCTCAGGACGAGAAGTCCTACTCTATGGACGTGAGCCGTTTTCGAGAGCCTCTTGGTGAAGGCGCGAGTAAACGAGTTCGTCAGAACGTTGTGCTCCAGCGGATCATCGAGCAGGAGGGTGTAACCTTTGAAGATGAGGAGGTCGATTCCTGGCTCAACGAGGTAGCTGAAACTGAGGGCCGTGAGCGCAGTGAGATCGATCAGGCGTATGGATTTCCCGGTAATACGGCGCGTATCAAGGACTTCATGGCCATGAGAAAGACTATCGAGCGTCTTCTTGAATCCGCCAACATCACAGAGACTGCGCCATCAACGGCTGAAGAGTAAGACACTTGTGAAAACCAGGACAGCATCACTCTGAGAAACGTACTTCTCGGGGTGATTGCGCGCCTGTTTGCGTTCACGGATGCAATAGCGGTCTCTTGTGTGTTTGGTGGTTTGTCTGTCTTCCAATTCTTTTGGGTACGATCCTGTTTTTATTATCAAAGCCACGAGCATGCCTGCGTTTGCACAGGGCAGAGGTCCTTTATGCGTTAAATCGCTCGTGGCCTGAGCCGTAATATTCCCTCAATAATTATCTAGGCAATTATTCTTTCTTTACTTTGCATAAAGTATAGCCGTCGATGGTAGTTATCTGTTAATCAAAAATAAGCCTATACTGCTCTGTACCTTGAGCTTTGGCTGTGGTCTTTGGCTTGCGATACCCACCAGTGTTGGGCTTTGTTGCCATTGTTTTTGGGCTTCGTTGGGGCGGCCCCCCATCATTCCCGAAGTATGAATCACGCAGCGTGATTCTCCTCGGGTCTGTATTTCGGTATCTGTCTGCGAGTGCCTGCTAATATTAGTATGTTCGAAAATTCCCTTGCCGTTTGCGATTACGGGCAAGAAAGGGAGTCTGGAGGAAAACACGGTGAGTCATTACGTTCCATACGTTATAGAGCAAACTGGTCGGGGAGAGCGTTCCTACGATATCTACTCTCGTCTTTTGAAAGACCGGATTATTTTCTTAGGTTCAGAGGTCAATGACACGGTTGCAAACGTAATCACCGCTCAGTTGCTCTTTCTTGAGAGCGATGATCCTGAGAAAGATATTTACTTTTACATCAATTCACCCGGTGGCTCTGTTACTGCGGGGCTGGCGATCTACGACACCATGCAATACATCCGACCCCAGGTAAGCACGGTCTGCATAGGACAGGCGGCAAGTATGGGCGCATTTCTATTGTCCGCCGGGGAGAAGGGTAAGCGAGTTGCTTTGAAGAACGCCCGAATTATGATCCATCAGCCGATGGGTGGCTTCCAGGGGCAGGTTACCGATGTGGAAATTCACGCAAAGGAAATGCTCCGATTGAAAAAGGCTTTGAATGAAGCCCTCGCGGATCATACGGGTAAGGCTGTTGAGGACATCGAGAACGATACTGAGCGCGATTATTTCATGACCTCCGCAGAGGCAAAGGAGTACGGATTGATCGACTCAGTCGTTCTTTCTCGTCCTGTGGAGCTTAAGCCTGGTTAGCAGGTGTTTCGCGTAATGGGTCGCTTCTGGTCGCTACGAGTGGCTCCTTCGGGGGCCATTCCGGCTAAGGTGCTGTACTTATGATACTTATGCCTAAAAACCGCTGTTTACACATGAGAAGTTTGCTTGGCTTGCTGGCATAAGTCTTATATAATTTTAATATTGTCTTATAAGGTTATTTTGCGAGGCGAGTTGCCATAACACTTTTGTAGGCCTGCTAAGTTCCGGAATACGCTTAGATTTGAGCGTTATTGCCGGGGATTCCTCACTGAATAGTTCTCACTGGAGATTCTTCAAAAGAGTGATCAGCAGAACCTTCATTAGGAAACGCAAGGGAACAAAGAGTGAGGAGATACCGTGACAAAAGGTGCGGATAGAGGACAGTCTGGTCTGGCGTGTAGTTTCTGTGGGGCTACCCAGGAAGAAGTCAGAAAGCTCATCGCGGGCCCTGGCGTGTACATTTGTGACCAGTGTATCGACCTTTGTAACGACATTATCGACGATGAGGTCGAGGAAGAAACGCC
>JAUIMJ010000171.1 GCA_030433295.1 bacterium
CCGGCAGAACAATATACTTCGCTAACAAGGGTATTAAGAAAAACCGCAGTTTATAGTGCGCTCAGTATCTCTTTAACGCAGACATACTAACCCATCTACCAGAGCACCCGGTATTCCATGAGAAGACTGAACTACCCTGCGCTTTTGCTTACTCCCTTGCTTCTCCTGTCTTTCAGCTCATGCGTCTTCCTCATCCCCATCGCCGAATACGATCAGAGCGCCGAGCAGGAATTGGGTGGTTACGGTGATCCCAGGTATGCGGGATACGAGGGCGACACACCAAGAGCGCCCAATCGACGTTCCGTAAAACGAAGTCGCTTTACCTCTCAGCTTCGCTCTCTCATCGATAATCTTCACTCCAAAGACGATGTCGTGCGCGTTCACGCGGCTAGCGATCTTGGGGCGCTCGGGAGGGCTGCCTCTCCAGCGGTGCCTACCTTGAGTGCCGTCGTACTTCAGGACTCAAGCAAATGGGTCCGCCGCTCTGCAGTAAAGGCCCTCGCACGCATCGGTGACCGGCGAGGGATCCCGGCGCTGGAGAGAGCTTCGCGAGACAGAGACCGATACGTGGCACACTCAGCGAACCGCGCGCTGAGAAAGCTGCGAGCACGCTTTTAGCGCACTACTTTCGCAGACCGAGGGGATCGTAGGCCTTTGAAGAAGAGCGGCCTTTTTTACCCTCCGAACAAAGCACAAGGAAATACACGCTGAGAAAAACAGCACAGGTAATCCAGAGAATCCCCCACACAACGGTCGGTATGTAGGTAACTTCTGAGAGCATTTTTGCATCAGAGCGACACCCGGGTCGATCCAGAATATCGCTCTTGATGTCCAGCACTGCGTAGAGGCAGGACGTAAAGCCAATCGCCCTTAGAAAGAGATCGTTTATCTCTTCACTGGCGTATCTCGCGAGTGCCAATAAACTCAGGCCGAAAAATAGGCCAAAAAGCATCCCAAAAATGTTCCTGACATAGACCAGGGTGACAACAACCGTCATCACCCCGATGCAGGCACCGAGTAGTCGATCATATCGGCCCCGACTTGCAGCAAACATGATCAGGCCGCCCCAGATAAGACTTCCCAGATAACCGGCGGCGAGAGAAATCACCCGAGAGCCTCCCCGGATAAGGCAATGCCCGCCCTGATTGGCATGAATCTGAATTTCAACAACGGACCCCCCGGTGAGTATACCCGCGATGGCATGACTCAGTTCATGTAAAAACACGACAAAAATTTTCAATGGCAGGAGGAACGGCATGTCCCAGACAATGAACAAGACGACCGCGAAGAGAAACCAACCGGGGTGTATAGCGCGTATTCGGGAAACTTTTATCATGGAGCCTCACTCCCTGGAGATTCACCATACAGTTTATGTTTTGCGATATACTCTTCCAGCGCAGGGTGAATAGCTTTATGCCCTTTGCGGATTTCCGTACCTCGCAAATTATTCTCATACTCTTTTGCAACGTAGTGAGAGATTTGCAGTCTGTCCCAGTCTTTCCATCGCGGCACCTCTGAAGCAATGTCAGGTCCGGTCACCCAGGTGATCGCTTCGTCGTGGTCCCGACGCAGTGTATCAACAAGGTCTGCAGCGTAGGTGTAGCCCTCCCTGAAAACGCACACCATTCCGGGCTGAAGCTGATCAGAAATTGGCAGGGCCTCATGCCGCAGCACGATCAGGATCATCTCGATTCTCATCGCAAGAGGACTTGCCGGAGATGACTTCCAGGGGTTCTGTGTCGTTGGCGCGACAAGCACGGCACGCTGCTCACTGAGCACTTCCCGGATCACACCGATATGACCGGAATGGATCGGATCCAGTGTTCCACCATAAACGAAAATTTCACTCACAAGGGGCTCCCTCAGCACCGCCAGAGGCAGGATATTTCAGCTCTAAATGAGTCAACAACAGGGGCATTTCGGCCACTTCCCCGGATATGCGGCTCACGTCTCATGAAACCTGCCTGAATAACCCGCAAAACTGCCGCGTCTATACCTCCATATTCCTCAAGGAAATGATTGAGTTACCCGAACGAATACAGTAGGTACTATTTGTCATATTAACCGCCGGACACGCATCGCGTCTTCCGCAATTCTCCCCTCTTGGAGTGTAGATGTCTAGAGTTTTGGGTGTATTGGTCGTTTTCGCTCTCGGTGTCGCAAGCGCCTGGGGAATTCGCTACCTCAAAACTCAGAATGCACTGAAGAAAACTCCGCCTCCACTCGTAGACCTGAACCCTACGCCCGCACCAGCCGCGGATATCGTCACTCGCTTCGCACAGCCTAGATTTGGGGAGCTTGCCGTATCTGATTGCCGGGATCGCTGTTCCGGTAAAGCACCTAAGCATCAGGAAGCCTGTCGCAGTAGCTGTAAGCGTTTGTTACTACGATCATACGGCAGGAGAATTACCCTTGAACCCCTGGACCCGGAGAGCGATGCCGACAAGCTCATCAGAAGTTGCACCATGCCGGACATTACGCTTGATGAACATCTGGTAAGCAGCGATTGGGAGGAAGAAACCCTGCGCTCACTTGATCTACTCAAAGAGCTTGCCGCCAGCAAAAAGATCGTAAACCTTGGTGTGGCGCGGACCCGATTGCCGAAAATTCTTGCAATCAGTAACGACTCAAAGTTTCCCCCGGGAGGTACAGAGGCAGAGATTGAGCTAAGTAAAAAGCTGGTACGAACCAGCTGCCTGTATGCGCATCTCACACTGAGCGAGATGGGTATAAAAACTGCTCAGGCGAACTCTGACTCCTTTAGCGAG
Organism: bacterium; assembly: GCA_030433295.1. GTDB lineage: Bacteria > Bdellovibrionota_C > UBA2361 > SZUA-149 > SZUA-149 > JAUIMJ01. Next base: position 2,769 of record JAUIMJ010000171.1, read on the forward strand.
CGATACTACATTAAGATGCGGCGTAAACTGCTAAACGCAGCTCACGAAAGTGACGCGCCACTCTTCTCTCAGGCCGCAAGCCTGCCAAGCTTTGAGGGCCTGTAGTATGATCCACACATCAGTTGCGAAACGCGTCTTTCTCTTTTCCCTGCTGGCTGCCTGCACGGTGTTTCTGCTGCAGGCCCCGGCCTACGCAGCGTACATGGATTGCCTCACGAAAGCTCGTAACCGTGAGATAAGCTGGAATGCCGCCTGGGGAAGAGATCGGCGAGATAACAACATGGTATACAGGATAGTGAGTGTCAGCGAACGCAACGATATTCTCTCCGCATCACGCTCTGTCACACTCCAGCTAAGGAGCAGCAACAGCAGGGTGTACATGAAGCAGAGACAACTCGTCGTCGATGCCGAAGACCGTGCCCGTGCGGTATGTGACCGCCTTCTCAAGCAAACGAGAACACTGGTGTTTCCAAAAGGTCCCGATGTTGAACCCGAGGATACCGGGCCTGTTGAGGCTGCTGATAACGAGCGACTGCCGTTCATCTTACACACCACCGACGGCTGGGTCCGCGGTGATCCTCCGGCTGGTGCGGAGCTCGATGTTTGCAGGGTGCTGCAAAGTCGCCTCAGTAGCACGCAGAATGAAAAAAGAAAATTTCGCGGTAGCCTCAAAACCCTTGAAGAGGAGCTCAAGTATCAGGCTTCCTTTGATTAGAGGCAGTGGTGATTAGCAGCAGGGTTTATCAGCAGCGGGGTTTATAGCAGTAGGGAACTTCAAATAGTTTCCTCAGTGGAAAACCTGGCGCACATAGAGAATGTAGACCCAGGGGAGAATCGCTGCAAACAGATAGATGCAGGATAGAACACCGATGAGATCCTTAACCCACTTAATCTTCCGTGCGAGTATCGTCAGATAGACGATGACGAAAATTGCTCCTGCCTTAACCAGAAACAGTGTCTGGTCCGGAGAAAAGTGCTCCATGAGTCGACGCAGAACCGGGTTTGCCTCTTTCTGGGGACCAAAGCGCGACACGCCGACAGACGTGAGCAGACCGTCCAGTACCTGCAATGACGCAAAGAAAATCCCAAGGTAGATAAAATCTCGGGAAGGCTGTTCCAGTTCCAGGACCACCGTAGCCTTTCTGGTAACGTGCACGGTAATTAAGGCCTTGCGTCGTCCCCCACGGGAAAGTTCAGAGCTATCGAGCTGGATTGTCTTTTTCCGATTCCCAACGGCAGAACCACGGACGAAATCGTTTTCGTCATCAACGACTTTCACAGAAGGCGTATTACTGATGTTAATGATCAGCGTCGAATGGGGATCGACCTTACCTGTTGCTTTCGCTGGATTCTCCGCAAATGTGTTTTTCGGATCTGAGCTCAAGGTTCCTCACGGATTCGATGCCTAAATGAAAGTGCTCCAATACTATTAGACGGCGCCGGAACAGCAATAGGTGCGCATTTTAGCGCTCTGACATGAGTCTCTGAGTCGAGCCGTTTCCAACTGCTTCCCCTCCGACTAATTCCTGGCCTGCACATGCCCGGCACGCCAGGTGAGAGCAAATCATCTGCACCCTCACCCTGCGTTCGCGGATCAGAGTACTTTTGAACAACAAAGTATAGCGCGGCGAGTTGATTCCCGCGAGTTTTCTTTGTAGTGTGGGGGACTTAGCCAGTATTCTTCCGTTTGAATCACATCGCATCTGTCCAAATTCATGCTTCAAGTTAGTGACCTTTCAAAATCCTACGGGCAACAGCTCCTTTTCGAGGATGTACGATTTTCCATTGAGCCCGGAGAACGTGTCGGCCTGGTCGGTCGAAACGGCCACGGTAAATCCACCCTGCTGAAACTCCTCTGTGGTCAGGAAGAAGCCGACAGTGGAGTGCTGCATCATGCGGCGGAATACAAACTGGGCTACCTGTCTCAGCATATAGAGTTTTCAGAAGACAGCGTGCGTAAGGAAGGATGCCTCGGACTACCGGTTCGAGAAGACGGCTGGCAGGAAACACACAAAGTAGAAGCCGTTCTGAGCGGACTGGGATTCAGTGAGGAGCAGTTTGCACTATCACCTTCCGCTCTCTCAGGCGGATTTCAGGTCCGACTCCATCTTGCAAAACTTTTGGTTTCAGATGCAAATCTGCTCCTGCTCGATGAACCGACGAACTACCTGGATATCGTTTCCCTGCGCTGGTTGACGCAATTCCTGCTTCGCTGGCAGGGCGAGCTTCTCCTGATCACTCACGACAGGAGTTTTATGGACAGCGTGATTACGCACACGCTCGGCATCCATCGAAAAAGTGTTAGAAAAGTCGCCGGCCCCACAAAGAACCTCTACACCCAGCTTGAACTCGAAGAGGAAGTGCATGAAAAAACCCGACTGAATCAGGAAAAGCAGCGAAAGAAAACAGAAGATTTCGTCAGGCGCTTCCGCGCAAAGGCGTCTAAAGCAAAAGCGGTTCAGTCACGAGTGAAAGCACTCGAGAAGGATACGGTCCTTGAAAAACTCGACGACATCGAGCAGCTAGATTTTCGCTTTTCCCACTCCCCCTTCCCCGGAAAGTGGTTGCTTCATGCCAGAGAACTCAGTTTTGGCTATGGTAAGGAAAGTAACCTTTTCGAAGATTTGAGTTTCAGCGTGGGCAAGAATGACCGCATTGGGATCATAGGAAAGAACGGTAAGGGGAAATCGACACTCTTGCGCGTACTTGCCGAGGAACTTAAGGCGCGGACCGGCGATGTCGAATACTCCGCAAATGCCTCCTTCTCATACTTTGGTCAGACAAATGTCGAGAGACTCGACGTAAAAAGCACAATCGAAGAGGAGCTGCTGCGTGTAACTGATGGCGCTAATCGCACCCGCGCACGGTCGGTCGCGGGGCTTATGCTGTTTGAAGGGGATCTCGCCAAGAAGAAAATACAGGTACTCTCCGGAGGAGAAAAAAGTCGCGTGCTCCTGGGTAAGATTCTCCTGCAACCAGCTAATCTGCTGATGCTCGACGAACCGGACAACCATCTGGATATGGAATCGACAGATGCGATGCTCGAGGCGATAAAGATCTATCCGGGAGCTTTGCTGCTGGTAACCCACAGTGAGATGCTCCTGCGAGAAGTGGTGAATCGTCTGATCATCTTCGACGGGCAGTCTGCTCAGATATTTGAAGGTGGCTATGACGATTTCCTTCGTCGTGTCGGCTGGAACGACGAAGAATCTCCGAAGAAGCAGGATTCATCAGAGAAAAAAACGCTCTCAAAGAAAGAAGCAAGAAAGCTACGCGCACAAGTCATTCAGCAACGCTCGAGTGTGATCTCGCCTTTAAAAAAGAAATCAGAAAAACTCGAACAGTCTTTGGAAACAATGGAGGAAGAAGCTACCTCCTTGAACGAGGCCTTAATTGAAGCCTCAAAAGAAGGATTCGGAGACGATGCGGCAAAGCTATCGCGAGAGCTTCACAATCTGCGTGCAAAAATCGAAGAGGCATACGAGGAGCTGGAGAAAACCCTCGAGGAAATCGAGGTGAAGAGCGAAGAGTTTAGCGCGCAGATCGAAGAGTTAAGTTAAGCGCGTGATCATGGCTTCCGGACGGGTGTGAGATGGACGAAAATTCAGACAAGGCCGAGCCCTGGGACGAAGCACATCGCCTTGCCAACGATGCCGGCGAAAACTTCTATATAGATCCCCTGAGCGGACGCTTCGTGATGACTGAGCACTACCTGAGGGAAAGAGGTTTCTGCTGCGGCTCCGGATGCAGACACTGCCCCTATGAGGGGGAGGACAAAAAATTTCCTGAGTGAACTGTCTAGGAGTAAAACTAACCAGGAGTGAACTGACTTGCGTCCTTGCTCTAGCGAGCAAAGTCTCGAGTGAAAATCATGCTACTACAAAGAGGGAAATCACCCGGTAATCCCCACTGCCTTGCGGTGACAGCACCACTAGCAGAATGTTTTATGAACCAGGAGCCGATCGAAGGACGCCACACGGCAACATCGAGAACCGTATCTCCATCCCAATCACCCTGGACAGGGATGTCGCCAGGAAGGCCGAATTGAATAACCAGAGGGTCGGAACAGCTGAAACCCGTCTCCGAGCGACAGATATACCAGCTTCCGTTCCAGGGTCTCCAGACCACAAGGTCCGCCACCTGGTCTCCCGTATAATCACCGGCAAAGGGAATGTCCCCCGGCAAGCCCCACTGAACAAATCGCTCAATACCGTCAGCCGTGCGAATACCCCAAAGAGCTGGTCCCGGCCTCCAAATGGCGTAATCATCATCACCATCACCATCGTAATCGGCGGGTAGCGGCACATCTCCGGGCAAGCCCCACTGCTGAACCTCCACAGACCAATCATCGGCGAGGGAATACCACACGCCATTGGATGGTCGAAACACTACTCTCTGAGAGTGAGAAGACGCTCCTTTCTTCATAGTCATCGGGATATCGCCGCGCTCTCCCCACTGCTGATGAGATGCCTGCGCATTCGAGCTTCCAATGCTGAACCAGGTCATCGCTTCATCTTTTCGAACCGCAGTGACATCACTGCGAAGATCTCCGTCAAAATCACCTTCGATAAAAAGGTCAGAATGGACAAAGCCCCAGTGATAGAGTGCACCGCTTGAGAGATACCAGCTCCCGACACCTGACAGAAAGTCCGGTCGCACAACCGTATATTCGCTTCGACCGTCCCCGTCATAGTCACATTTTGCCCTCCTGCGAGACGCTGTACCTGGCGCCCGACGCCCGGAAATAACAAGCGGAACATCGCTGTAACGGCGAGTAACATTGCGGGCATCACGAACGACCGCATATAAGAAATACTGCGAGGCCGAAGGAAGCACGGCCTGATTAACGTCCTTCCAGGAAAAGCTAACTCGCCCCCGGGCTACCGCAGTTTTTTTCGCAAGCAGGACACCATCAAATCCTGCTGCGTCCGTATCAGCATACAACTCTACGCTCAGCTGATCGCTCTCAGCATCAGTAACGTCGAGCGAAATGAGATACTCACCGTCTACCGTATGGTTCTCGCCAAAAAGCCCCGCCCAATCCAAAGCGAAGGGAGTGGGAAAACGGGACTCCAGGGGATCAAAACGCATGACGTCGATTGCCCCGGCGGATAACCAGGGCGTGCCGGATTCAATCGAGCCTGCATCCCAGAGATCGATACAATAGGTATTGAGTCCCTGCAGAAACACCGATGAGCGCTCTATCGTTTCGAAGGCGCCAGTGCTGCCAAAAGTCTGCGTGCCGTTGTGCGCGTATACGAGTCGTGAAAAATAGCCGACATCGCTGAGAATAGCTGCATTCTGAGAGCGATCGATACCGGAGGTATCAAGCTGTAGTCGATAACAGAAATATCGATAATACTGTGGGTCTATGGGTCGCGAGGGATCCGTGGCCAGAATTACCTGAGTATCGACGGACTTCGCCGCTCCCATGGGATCATAATCGCTGACTGCGGTGAACACGCCGTTTCGAATTTCCGGCGCATGGAAGCCACGTGCAAGACTCTGAGAATAGCCAGGTAAAAGATCAAAGTTCCAGATATCACTCGCCTGATTCATGTCCCAGGCATCACCTCGTTCGTCGCGAGAGTATTCAAGACCACTGAGCCTCGTCGGCGACACGAAGCGTACCGAGGGCTTTCCATCGATACGAATGCTGGCGTTGTACGCGCTTCGCGCAATCTGCCGAGCGCCGCCTGCAAAAGCTTCCTCAGCAACGATATAGAAGTAGTATTGCCCGGGAGGAAGTAATCCCGTCCGCAACGCAAATGAACCGTTCAAAGGAAGATTCCGTGCTATGGCGAAGCCATCATAGTGCTGCGAGTCCCGATCCGCGTAAATAGCCACCCGAGCACCCGAGTTTTCAGGGAAGTCACTGGCCGACCAACTCATGGTAACTACCGGCGACTGCTGCGCATCAACAAGACGCACCCAGTCCAGCGCAAGCGTCCCTCCCTGCGGTAAGGAACTGTTTGCCTGTAGCGAAAAGCTTCTAAGCTCTCCAAACCAGTTCGCACTTAGATGACTGAGATCCCCTGACCTGACTTCATAAGTGTTCGCGGCTCTGGGGATGCTATAGTCCCCAATGCGGTACGAATCAGCGACTTCGGGAGTAGTGACGCCAGTTGAGTTTCGGGCGTGCGACCAGAATACGCGATACGCTCCGACGCTGCTCAAAGCTGCGTTATATGAAAGCAGGGAATATTTTTCCGCCTCAATCGGATAGCGCAATGCAAGCCGGCCGCAATCTTCCCGATATCCCAGCGGGGTTCCCTGCTCAGGAATAGGAGCCAGTCCAAGCACCGCTGACGCTGCATGGGGATTCTGAGCAAGGGCGGTCTCTCCATCCGTATGGAGTTTATCGAACACAAAGCGATTAAAACCAAAATCACAAAGCGAACTGAAGTTTTTCCCCTGACCCCATACGTCGGTAAAGTACTCATCGGCATCGGGAACAACCACATCAA
>JAUIMJ010000172.1 GCA_030433295.1 bacterium
TTTTCTATGATGGTTTTTTGAATGTATGTCATTCGCAATGGCTCCGCCTACGGTGACAAATTGCGTGCCTGGTAACACCGGTAAAAACCAGCCTCTCGGGCTCACGACAGAAAGAATTTCCCCGAGCGTTATGCCTGATTCAACTCTGAGAATACCCTCTTCCTCATCAAAGAAATGAAATCGACTCAATTCCTTGCTTGAAAGCAGGTCTCCCTCGGTCAGCAGACAGCTGTCACCGTAGGAGCGTCCGAGTCCGTACGGCAAATAGTCACGGCGGAGTCCATCAAGTTTTTGCTCATCGGGCGTGAGCACTCGTGCGCTAAGAATGGGGGCTTGCACATTGCCCCATGAGGTATAGAGCCCGGGTAGTGTTTTCATACGAGAGTGTTCCGGCCGGCCTTTATCGATAACAATTTGAGCAAGTCACTTTTGCTTTTAATTTCCCTACGCGATCAACCGTGACGGACGGGGTTGCCGTGTATGTTTCGCTGGCATAGGGCTCGAGCGCATTAGGTCCTATCATCAGATAGACCTTTCCACCTGGCATTTCGACTTCAACTTTCACGTTTTCTGCCGCTTCACCTCCAACGTTACGCACGGTAACTTCTATCGAACTCAGAGTGACGGTTTTCCCGTATACCCAAGTTGCCTCAGGTTGTTTGACCACTCGCAAACGTGTCATAGGTTTTCTACTCCGCTCTTGCTTTTTGGGAGTTTGGGTCTTGGGGGAAGGTTTGCGCGCCGTATCACTTGTATCCTCTATTGAAGGCTCCGGGTCGACCGCCAGCGATTCGGCGATTGCTGCGATATCCGGAATATCTTCTACGCCGAGCTCGCGAAGGGTGTTGGACATTTCCGGAGAGGATACATACGAGAAGACTGAGCGTCCCTCCGCGTCGAGAATTTCGGTAGAAGCGCCTTTGTTGATAAGTTCTCTCACGCTCTTCAGATCATTTGCTGCCATTGCATAGAAAAGAGCCGACTTCCCCGCCTTATCCTGCAGGTCGGGATTAGCTCCCGCGCCAAGAAGAACCCGGACCAGGTCGGGGCGTGTAGCTCCGCTCAGATGTAGTAATGCGGTCTTGCCGTCAGAATCTCGTGCGTCAACTTCCGCCTTGTAGTGCAGGAGCCAGCGGAGGCTCATCATATTCTTGTTTCTTGCGGCAATAATCAGAGGGGCTACTCCCCTCGCGTTTGTGAAATTGGGGTCTGCCCCTTTGAGTAGCAATCGCTCAACTGAGAGCAGCTTGTTGTTTTTTAACGCGTAGCTTAGAGGCGACTCTCCATCATCGTTGTGGAAGTCCGCCGAGACGCCATTGTCCATCAGCATTATGACGACATAGACATCCTCCTTCTCTACTCGCGTAAATAGTTCTTCCTGACTACGCTCGAACTTCAGATCAAATATCCGATGCAAAAAAGGAAGCCTCCGTCCCGTGGCGTTCTCCAAAGCCATCACCTGATAGTTGATTACGAGATTGAGACTGACGTCTCTGCGAGCAAGGAGAACGAAGGCGATGAGAGCCATCGGCAGGAAAAACTTAACCCAGGTGCCGAACCGTAGCAGCAGAGGTCTTTGCTTCTTCTTTGAGGCAGGGACTGCCGTTAACTTATTCGACATGTCGGCATAGTGTTTGATTGTGAATTTCGGAATTCCGCCAAAGTTTTCTTAGTAGTGTGCCCAAGTTTAGAGTAGTAGCTTTGTCTTTTGGTCGCAAGGAAGTATCTGGTATTCCGGGGAATCTATGGTATTTATCGATGCTCTCCGGAGGGGCTCTAGTTGAATACAGGCCCCGCGTCTCACCTGGTGCACGTCTGATAAGAGGTCGCCGGGTAATGGCGTTTCCGGCACCCTGCATCAGGCATTTGTGGAGAATATGAGACTTCGAATACTTAAGAATCCGGGATTACTGTTAAGTCTGATTTTTGTCGTGCTTGTTCTGCGGAGCGTGGACTGGAGCACGTTCCCGAACTATTTAATGCGTTTCTCGGTTCTCGATCTCCTTGTTCTGATAGTTATTTATCTGCTTGGATTTATCGTTCGCGGATTGCGTTTTTCCGTTCTCATGCCCGGGATGGGGTTCTACAGATCCACCGCGGGGGTATTCGTTGGCTATGCAGCCAACAATGTCCTCCCGGCGCGACTTGGCGAGTTTGCGCGGGCCCACGTTGTCGGTCTGGGAACAAAGACGAAGCGCGCCACGGTGCTCTCCTCGGTTTTCATCGAGCGAATATTCGATGGGAGTGCCATCGTATTTCTGCTCATTCTCGGAGCCCATGAATTGGATTTGCCCTCCTGGGCGCGCTCAATAACCAATGTCGGTATCTTTCTCTTTGCTTCGATGTTTTTCGTGATTTTGCTCCTGGCTCGTTACCGGAGCGTTATCGAAGAGCGTTTGGTTCCTCTGAGATTTAAGAGTTTGGCCGAGGCCTTTCTCTCTGGCTTCTCTCTTGCGGCACGTTCTATCCCCGTGCTCGGCAGTGTGATTGTGTTGTCACTGGCAGTCTGGGTCGTCGAAGCCGGTATGTTTTACTATGGTGCCCGTGCCCTCGAATTCGAGCTTAGCTTCAGGTCGAGTTTGTTCGTTCTTGGTATTGTGAATCTGGGGGTCCTGATACCGAGCAGCCCGGGAAACGTCGGAACATTCCAGTATTTTGCCGTGCTTGCATTGAGCGTCTTCGCAATCGGATCTACAGAATCAACCGCATATGCGGTCGTCCTGCATGCATGTCAGTATCTTCCGGTTACCCTGATAGGTTTCCTGGCGCTGCCTGTCTTCGGTATGAGTAAGTTTTCAGACCTCAGGGCTATTCGAAGGAAGCATTCGCCAGACGCGTCCTGATGGACGCCAGTTCGTGCGCGAGGAGAGGAACTAAAGCAGTCGTAGGATAAAATCGTACTATCTTTATCCGGAGACTGCTCTAGCCGACGGTTACCTCGGGAGTTTTCACTACTCCTGAGTCAGAGAGACTTTGGTAATTTCCAATTTGATTAAACTGGTATCGTCTTTGGCTGACTTCAGGGGCTCGTATGGGGCCTCACCGTTCTTCCAGTAAAATGAAACTTTCTTGGTCTCACCCGGTTTAAAGTCTGCCGAGTCGTCGGTAATGACCTCTGAAAAAAGGAGCTTTCCACTTGTGTCTTTCCCTACCAGAAGGGCTCGCCAGCGATATATGGGTTTCTTTGTAAAATTAGCAAGCGTCAGATCTACATACATTCGCGGGGAATCACCTTTACTGGACTCGTACCGCACGAAATAAGATTTTAGAGCAAAGCCGCTTTCGTTCAGTGCGGTTGCGTTTTTCGGATTAATAGTCTTTTCGCTTGTGGCCACCGAGTTCTTTCGTACCCAGCCTTCCGTGCGCACCTTGACCCAGGCACCACGTTCTTCAATTATCTGCACCGGCGCATTAGTGTACAACTCACCTCGCTTTCTTCCGCCCGGGTCGACGGTTAGGGCCTGGCGTACGGTCTTAATACGTCCCATCACTGCCTCGGTCTGTGCATCCACAGGGGTGCTGAAGAGCGAAGCAGATAGTGAGCAGCTCGCAGCAATCACAAAGCCGGTTACGAAGTGGGAAGGAAGTCGAAGTCTCATCAAAATATCTCTGAGTTTACATTGATAAAGATGCCAGTCAGCAGAGCAATCTATGGAACGTGTGCAGTCCTGTCGTCTCGTAGGCTGCACTCGCTCCACCAAAGCAGTATAAGTCTCGAGGGCTATGTAGACTAGTCATTCTTTGACGAAGGGCTACCACCTATATTCTCAGGTTTCACATGCCAGCAGCTTCCACGATTGACGGGAACAGGGGGTAGCTATGGTATTCCGAGGATGCGATAGCTGCCACTCTGATAAACCGTGTCAAGACATGAGAAATCCTGTTTGAGAATCTGCCCCGGAACCTTTGCCTCAATTGGGCCGAGGACTGCGAAATCTATGCGTTCGGCTTTAAGCATTGATAGCTTGTCGCTGCAACTAATGTCGCTATAGAAACGCTGCGTTACATCGCTGCGATGTGTAATCAGGCTGGCATGTCCCGGATACAGTAGTTGCACGTGATTGACCCATCCCAGATAAGAAAACTGACCGGCAAGGGTTGCGACTATTGCACCTTCAGAGTACGCGGAGTACTGGACCTCCAGAACCACGCTGGAATCCTGTCGGGCGAGCCATTCAATGAGGCCACGAACACCGGGATATTTGCGCTCCAACGTGTCCAGTCCATCAGCGGCAGGATTGTCGCCTACGTAGTCACTTCGTTCGGGGATCGTCGCATAGAGAAAAGCACAACTTACTACGGTGCACAGGAGCATTGTGAAATGAAGGCTGTATCTAAGAATCCAGGTGCTCGCTTTCTCAAGCTTCAAAAGCGGAATGCTGCGCTGCAGAAGTGATGCGACATATAAATGAAGCAGAAACCAGGCCGGATAGTACAGCTTAAATATTGTGTTCATTCGCTCGTGAATCCCACCATAGGGGTCATCCAGGAAAATGATTTCGGGCGTGATGATTAAACCGATGGAGCACAGTCCGACTCCCTCCAGAACTGCGATGTGGGTCGGTATGGGATACCGGATTTCATCATTTCTGAACACTTCACGGTACAAGCGATACATCGTGGCCAGAAGGATTATCATTAGAAATGGTAATGCATTAGAGAAAAATGTAGCTGCACAAAGAAGAAGGGCAAGAAAGATACAGGCACGCCTGGGTCCAAGGAGCATCGAAGTTGCGGCGAGCAGACCAGCAAGAACGAATCCCCAATGGGCGACAAGGTCTCGAAGATCCGTCCTGGCGATTGGGTGCTCTACGAACTTCAGGGAGACGGGAATGGATTGGAAGTTGGCCCCCATTTCAAGAAGGACCAGCGCAAACAGAAAGAAAGGAAATCCAAAAGCCGGTATGTGGAACAGTCGCAGGTTTTTCTTTTCAGTCGTTGTGCCTTGTGCCAGGGCCGGTATTTTCCAGCGGAACACGTAAAGCAACGCCATGCTCAGTACGGATATTCCCAGCCACATCGGCACCTCCCAGGCGTTAGCAGAGCGCATGAACAGTGCGAGCAGAACGGTGAGGCAGGCAATCTTCAGGTAGGCTCGCCTCCCCTGCTCTTCAGCCAGTGTCATCCAAATCGCGATACCCAGAGGAATCATGGGCAGATTGAGGTAGTGGGGGTGTGCGTCTCCCAGCAGCAATGACCAGACGGGAAACTCATGTATGCCGCCAGGTATAATACGCGTCGGCCACCACCAATTGGGGCCCGGATTGAACAGGTGTTTCAGCCCGCCGGGATTTGAGCCAAATCCGACGATGATCGAAAAACAAACAGAAGAAAGAGCGCTCATGTTGAGGTAGAGACGGACTATGCGAAATGCGAGGGTCACAAAAAGAGCGTAGGTAAAGGACTGCAGCAGGTGGTACGTCGCTGCAATACTCTCTCCGAAGCCCAGAGTGAATATCTGCCCGAAGCGATACCAGTAGGTGTAGTAGTTAAGCGAAATATCTGCGAGCCAGGGCTCTTTTGGATATACCGGAGATATGCTCAGGGACGCGAGTAGAGAGAAATCCCGAAGACGCTCACCAAGCGGGAAGAAATCGGGCCAACTCAGGCAGAGAGAGTAGCAGAAAAGGAACGTCGTGCAGAAGACCGCAATACATTCAGCATCACTTTTTTCTATTAAGGGTACGGTTTCGGATTCATTGTACTTCGTAAAAAGCTTGTTGCCTTTCGCAAAGAGAAAGAGTGCCAGCAGGTGAAGCACAAACAGGGCGAGGTACACCGCATGAGCGGGAAGCTGATAACTGAAAAAATCAGCGCATCTCATTATCCAGTAAAAGTGTATTGGAAGCGCAAGGATTAGAACAACCGCAGTCTCAAACGAGGGCAAGCCGCTTCTGCGCAGCATGAGTGTGAAGCAGACGAGAAGTGCAAGTATTCCAATCATCGAAGCACCTCGGTCGAATGAAGTCCCAGATAGTTGCGCAGAGATTCTTTGCTGATTTTAAAAAGGAAGCTGTTTTTCTCTCGATACGCAAGTTCGAAAATATCCGGATGCTCGAGGAGCTGTCGGCGACCATCCTCCCCGTATGTCTCATTCTCCAATTTCGAATATGCGAGATAGTCCACGTCGTATTGCAGTAAGTATCGAAGTCTCGTTTTTAAATGAGTTGAGGTATACACCTCTCGCACCGCATCGCTTCTCCGTTGTATTTCTTTTCTGCTCGTTCCCCGCTGAGCCACATGATGCTTCCAACCGAGCACTGACTTCAGCCCTGAGAGGCTTGAGAGTCGTGCAAAGCCACCGTACGAAGGACCAACCGCCTCCATGAGCGTTCTATCTCCTTCAATAGAGTCACGCATCCAGTAAATCAAGCCGGCTTCCTGTGGGTTCTTTCGTTTTAGGTAATTGAGCCCGTTTAGCGTAGGATAACCACCGGCAACCGTCCAATGAAGGTGGGTGAAAAAGTAGATGTAGATGAGGATCAGGCCCGAAAGTGGCAGGCTGCATACGGCGACCGCTCGAAGACTCCGCAGGCCGTAGTGCCTCGCGTTTGCGTGTCCCTGCGCAAAATATTTAAGAGAGCCTATGCCGAGCAGGATCCAGGCGATCGTATGAAACTTAAAAATGGTGTTCATTCTGTCAGCGAGAAAGACGACCTCTGAGAACATCAAAAGAAAACATGCGGAGACTATTGCGAGGCTTGCGAAATCAGAGGACGTGCCCGAAGCGGAAAAATGGGCAAACGTATAAAGTACTGCGACAAATTGAGCGATGTCCCAGGGGGCTGAGTATCCCTGAGTCTGGAGCAGGCCGAAGCTGAAAATGACAGCGCTCATAACAGCAATCCATGTATACCGGGAGTACCGAGTTGAGTCGCGAAAGCGTATCCTCAGGGACATACATGCGAGCACAAAAACGAGGAGCCAATGTCCATGCATGGAGAAAAGCTGCAGCGCGGTATTACTTTGTTTCGGCGGGACAAATCCCCAACCATGACTTGATGACAGGCCTGTTCCCAGGAAGCTTGGGAGTATGTACGCCAGGGCCAGCGCCGCAAGTACAAGCTCCTTTGCCGAGGCGCGCACGAAAGCTTTTGCCGTGGCAAGCAGGCGGCTGTTTGTAGTCTCTATGTTTTTTTGGCTCTCTTTTAGCAGCAAGACCAAGCCAAGGATGACCGCTGCCGCGAGGAAGTCCCAGGCGTTGATAATCGCCAGAGTGCCCCATGAAAAGCATAGAAGAGCAATGTGGGCAGCCTTGTGTTCCGCTTCACCGAGTTTCTTGCACAGGCAGAGGAACAGGACGAAAAAAGGCATGGCGATGACGTGAGCATGCAGGTCGGCGAATAGAAACGACCAGAGCGGAAACTCCGAAAATGAGGGACTCGTGTAGACTCGAGTCGTCTTCCAGAAGAGATGAGAGTTGAGTTTTGATCCACGGAAGAAATACTCAAAAAGTAGCATGAAATTGGCGGAGAACATCAGGAGCAAGGTGCACCACCAGCTTCGCTGCCGAAGGCCGAGCAGGTAAAACAGACTGTAGGTGCTCACAACGAAGAAGCCGGCGATGCTTACAATCGAGAGATTGTAGCCGATGGCCGAGTCAATACCGGTAACTTTGTGAATCAGGGCGAAAGCAAAACTACCAAAGTAGTAGTAGTTCATTACTTGTCCGCTTGCCCAGACATCCTCCGGAGGAAGAGTATCTGAGCGAATAAAGTAATTCAGGAAACCGAAATCCATCGGTTTCTCTCCCCAGAATATTTCCGGATTGCACATTCTCGCGGCCAGGTAGAAACCGAGGACAAAGAAATATAGCAGAAGAGCCGTGCTGTTCAGGCTCGGTGAAAAGAAATGCAGCGCATTCCTGCCGTACCTCAGGGCGAGTGAGATCAGGGATACCAGCAGAAGAGAAGCGAACAAAATCTGCAGGAAGCGGGCTCCCAGCGGAACGCCCGCCATCCCACTCAGCCAGCTCAAATAGGCGAAAATCAGGAATCCCAGTGGCCTCGCAAGCGCATAGACAAGTCGGCGATCGGAAATAACACGGCTGATGACAGCCACGCCCGGAAGTCCGAGAAGTTCGATAGTGAGAAACCAGATCAGGATAGTTTGCATGGTATCTATAGACGGCAATTGTTTGCCGATAAGTATAGGTTCCATAGCGCTTTGCTGAAAGCACGTTTTGGGCGCCCAGTATTACCGCAGGCCGGATGGGTAAATGTGACCGCGAGTGTTTGCCTGAAACTCCCACGCTGTGTCATGCGGAAGGCAGTGCGCCGGATGTTTAGCCATGCAGCTTCGCCTTTGAAGCCCTGCTGTAGACAAAACTTCCTAGCTGCTATGTGGCAAACCATAGTACTCTGCGGTGGATACGGTGCCGGGAGGCAGAATGCCTTAGCAATTGAGCTGGTAAGGGGCGTCCTTTTTGTTTGTTGCTTTGAGCCGAAATGTCTTTCGAGCCCGGAGTATCAGCCAGGGGGACATGGGCCAGCGGAACCCTGGTTGATTTACCAGCTCTGTTATTTGGGAGTCCCTGTGGAGAACGGGAGAGATACTACACCTCGAGAACGTTTGCCTCGGAGCATATCCGTTGTCACACCCTGCTACAATGAGGAGTGTGTTATTGACGCGTTTTACGAAAGAACCGCGGCGGTCCTGAAAGCGACCGGAATCCCATATGAGTTGATTTTTGTCGACGACGGCAGCAGTGATTCAACCTGGCACTGCATTTCGCAACTGGCTGAACAAGACGAAGGGGTGAAAGCTATTCGTTTGTCTCGCAATTACGGACACCAGCGGGCGATAACCTGTGGTCTGGATCAAAGTAAAGGTGAAGTTGTTCTGCTTCTTGATGCGGACCTGCAGGATCCGCCTGAGCTATTGGATGAGATGCTCGAGCGATGGAAGGAAGGGTATTACGTTATCTATGGACGCCGGCGTGTGCGTGAGGGAGAAGGAGCCACCAAGCGTCTTTTTGCATACACCTTTTACCGCATCCTGAGTCAGTTGACGGATACGGAGATACCTCCTGATACCGGTGATTTTCGTTTGATACCCGGGGCTGGCGAGGCGCTGGGCGTTGGGTTTCCCGGGCGGTTGCTGGTTGACGGTGCGGCCAGTTCGTGGCGCGGTTCGCCGGATCTTGGGGCGATTCAGCAGGCGGTG
>JAUIMJ010000001.1 GCA_030433295.1 bacterium
CTCTGCGGTGCGAAGGGGATACCCTGGGAAACGGCTCTTGGTATCGTCTTCTGGTCGGGCGTTATCTTCATGCTCATTCTGCCGATCCGTGAAAAGATCGTCAGAGCGATTCCCGACTCTCTGCGGCTTGCCGCTGCGGTGGGGATTGGTTTTTTTCTCGCAGTGATCGGCTTGCAGAAAGGGCAATTACTTGCGCCTCATGCGGAGACGATGGTCACCAGCGCGAAATTTGGACCTGAGAATGTTCTTTGCCTGATCGGCATTGGCGTCATCCTGATGCTGTATTCATTCCGTTTGAAGGTGAAGGAAAAGAGCCTTGCTGTTTTTCGACCGATTTCCTTTCTCGGAGGAATGGCCGTCGTGACTGGTCTGTCTCTGTACTTTGGTCTGACCAAGGTGCCGGAGACCTTTGTTGCCATGCCAGACGTAACCAGCGTGTTTCTCAAGGTCGATTTCCTTGGTTCGCTGTCCTGGGGCTTTCTCTCTGCGATGATTGCCCTGCTGTTTACCGACTTGTTTGACTCCATGTCGACCTTTGTCGGTGTCGCGCGGGCTGCGAATCTCATGGAAGACGGACAACCAAAAAATCTGGGACGAGGGCTCTTTGTTGATGCGCTCGCCACCCTGGTTGCCGGGCCAATCGGAACCTCTTCACTGACTACCTTTGCCGAGAGTGCAGGGGGCGTCGAAGCGGGGGCACGGACGGGATGGGCATCAGGCATTACTGCGATCTGCTTTGTGCCCTGCCTCTTTTTCGTACCGGTGCTTGGAATGGTTCCCAACTTTGCTTCGGCGTCGGTGTTGATAGTCGTCGGCGCTCTGATGGTACGCTCGGTGACGCAACTCGACTCCGGAAAGATTGAGGAATTCGTTCCGGCGTTCGTTACTTTTACCCTGATACCCTGGACCTATTCGATTACGGACGGACTCCTCTGGGGCTTCATCGCTCACAGTGTGATGTTCGTTCTCGTCGGCCGGGGAAAGGATATCCGCTGGCTCATGTGGGTACTGACTCTGTTGGCATTCGCTCTGCTGTTTATGAAGCACGGTGAAGTTTACTTCCCCGCCGTCGCTGAATTTCTGCCGGGTTTGAAAGCTACCTAGGACTGTAGCCACTGAAGAATCAAGGCGAGGGGTGAATGCGCTACACGGTGCACTCGAGGTTTTCTCACAGGTTACCTGTAGTGCTTCACCCTTCCTTTGAACGTTTCTTAGAGGATAGCAGGACGCTTCTTTCTGTTAAGTCCGCCACCAAGTAAACCCGCGCCAATGAGGATGAGTGTTCCTGGCTCCGGTACTTCTGTTCCATTTGAACGCCCGTGGATGTCACCTCGTGCCCAAATCGCCTGTGGCCCGAGATCCTGATGCATGGTGATTGCAGAACTGCTTTGGAGCCAGGTATCAAAGACATAGCGTCCGTAGAGCTCAGAATCGAAGAGAAACAGGTTGCCATTTCCCAGATGCTCAACTTCTGAGCCATGAAATGTGGTAGCTTTTGCCATTACTTCATAGGTGATGAGAAGTCCTGAGTCATCAGAGATAGAAACCGTGCCGGTGCTCTGTACTCCCATAGGTCCGAGTCCGTATATTCCTTCCGGGTCATTACCTTCCTGAAGTCCCTCAAAGGAAACCGAAAACGTTGCAGTGACGTTTTCACGGACCAGTCCGCCACCTCGAAGCAGGTCGGTGTTGGCGACGACATTTAAGACACCGGCTCCGATGCCGTCATTGTCCGCGTCGCTGAAAGAGAATTGTGCCTGAGCACCAGTGAAATCAATGAGGTAGGCCTTGTTGTAGTCCGAGGGAATGTTGTCGGTGAACAACCACTGCTTTCCGTTGGTTTCGTTGAAACCAAAATCCTGGCTGGTAGCACTTGCCTGGCCGACCGCACAAAGTGCTATCGCACCGCATACGAGTGTGGTTCGGATAAATTGCGTAACTTTTGCTGCTGACATCATTTTCTCGGTACTCCTGTATCTGATACTCCAATCCGGGTGTTACAACCAGGCACCACAGAACGGCTTAACAGAATTCAAAGATCATCGGGCCCTGAGGCTTTGCGGATTGCTTAGGAACCGCATGCCGGACCATTCACGTCTACTCATCCAGTGCCGGAACGGGGGTTCTTCATAAAAGATGTAAGTGCCCGAAAACGGGTGAAGTTCGACGGTTTTATGCGTGTCGATATCTGTAAGGACCGGAATAATGTGCTGTGCGTGTTCGGGCTTTACGAGGCGAGCAATATTGGATACCCCTTAGCCTTGCTACGTACTTGTTGTTTGTTCTTGCCCTCAACAAATCAATATAGTTCGCTCACGGAAGGAAGTAACCTAAGCCCAATTGCGATATCGGCTCAGTATCCACCAAAATGTAACCTATGTTCGGTATTTCTCAGACGCCATGAATCGTGCCCTCAATACACTTCTCCCTGCAGCATGGATCATCTCTGGGCTTTGTTTCGTCCTGATAAGCTCACAGCCGCGAGCGAGCTATTTTGGATTTACACCTATACAGTGGATTGAGTCGGTTCGCTGTGATGAAAAGATCGCTACTGCGGGTGAGTATCCCCATGTGCGATTCCGCGAAGTGCGTGGTCACGGCAAAAAACATTTCGGGTATTGTCACGGAGCATTCACCCTTACCGAGGGAGACCGCGCAGTATTGGAGTATCAGGTTCTTCAACTGCGGCGCAGTTCCGAAGCTGCGGCAGAAGCTTCTGTGGAGCCGTCCGCCATCGGCATGAAGGCAAAGGTCAAGATCGCTATAGATTCTCCGGATGGCGCTCGACTGCATACGGCCTCACCTGTGAATACCGGTAATTCCTGGCGACGACTTGAGTTTGATGTGCAAACGCAAGGTGAGCACCGCATCCATCTCGTAAATAAAGAAACCGCCCCGGTCGTGTTGCGCATACGGGATAAAGTTGACAGCTTCAACACTGCCGGGCTGCACGAGAAGGTGAAGATTGTATTCGCAGGTCGCCTGGCCAGGTACGGCGTTCAGCTTGCCTTTGCCGTTCTCTCCTTTCTTCTCTTGCTTCGCGTCCAGTCACAGGCTGTTGTTGTTCGCTACCTGTTCTTCCTCATGCTTGCGGCATGTTGTTTTTATCGCGTGCATATGAGCTTTGCGATTGATGAGTGGGACCTCTTAATTCGTCTCTACAGTGAAGGGTCCTCATCTGCGCTCGTTACGCATAATGAGCATTTTATTCCTGTTTTTGTTCTCTTCTACTATTTGGAGTATCTGCTCTTCTCGGGAACCTATGCCTGGTATGTGCTCGTCTCGCTGATGCTGCACTCGTGCACGGCAATACTCGTTCAATCATTCGTGCGGAGGCTCCTGGGGGCTGGTGCCGGCGCAGAGAAGACCTCATACTGGGCTTCGGTGGTCTATCTGCTTTCCTGTCTGCATGCCGAATCCATACAATGGACCATTTGCCAGAGCACGTTGCCATTCATGATGTTTGGAATGCTGTCCCTGATATATTCCTGGGACTTTATCATGGAGGGAGGCGGTCGAAGGCTCCTTGTGGCATGCCTGACGCTTCTGTTCGCACTGTTCTCCTTTGGCGCGGCCTTTATCCTATTGCTGCAAATTCCCATGTTTATGCTCTACCAGTACTGGCTGCATCGCGAAGCGAAGGATTCGCGCCTTCTCGTGGACAGAGGGGTAAAACTCTTGCTTGGAATCGCAGTAGTCGGCGCTACTGCAGCAGTGCTGTACTGGCTCAAGCGTGAAGGCTTTGGTATTGGCGTCGACGATCTTAATCCGAACCCCCTGTCCGATATCCTTTCCTTTGCAGCAGTCGGGGCGCAGTTTGGTACGGTCCTGCGGGGGAGCGGGCTGTATCCTTTCGAGGGCTTCGGTCAGGTCGCAGCGGTCCTGCCCTTTGTTCCATCGCCGGCTCTTGTGGCTTTTTTGTGTGGCTCTCTGCTGAGTCTGCTGTTGCTGCTTCTTTATCGTAGGCAGTCTGTTGATGGAACCTCAGCACTACTGTTCTGGCTGTTCGGGCAGAGTTGCATTCTTATGCCCATCGCACTGGTAGCAATCGGCCGCGCGGGCTATGGTCTGCATCATTCGTATGTCCTGCGCTATCAGAGCCCGGCTGTGTTTGGCCTCTGTCTGCTTTTCATTCCGCTCCTGCATTTCCTTCTTAAGAAGTCAGAGGGCACGCAGGGGAATTGGCTGGGGAAGTGGACACTAGCAGTGATTCCCGTACTCTTTCTTTTCTCTCAGCTTCATTTTCTTCGTGCGCATATTCTCTACACGTATAACGGGGCTCTACAGGAAACTTTTGTTGAGCAGCTTTCTTATTGGAATGCGATCAATGGTCGCCGCCCCCTCGATCCTGAGATTGCATTCGAAGGTGTGGGAACAGAGTATGAAGGTCTTCAACCTCTGTTTTATTGGGGACATCCCGGGAATACCGGAGCAATTCTTCCATTTGCGCATCCGGATACCATGCTGGATATTTTGGGAAATAATCCCTCACCCACCCTTGAGCAAATCTCACGCTCGGAGTAATGTTCCCTGACACTCACTCGAGTGTGTGTGGGTCCCTGTGAAGTGAAAAGATATCGGAAAGAAGCCTTGAAGAATGAGTGCGTGCTGCAGATAAGCCATGCATTTCGGAGGAGCTATGTCTGGAGCTAATTTTGAGAAGCTGTTACTGGCCTATTCTCAGTCGAGCAGCGAAGAGCATGCCAGTGCAATTGAGGATGATATCTGGAAGCATTTCGGGCAGGAACTTGCGATCGTGGTGATCGATATGGCCGGGTTTTCATCGCTCTGTCTGCGCTACGGTATAATCCATTATCTGGCGCTTATTCGCGAGCTGCAACAGGAAGTGAAGTTCGCTCTTGAGAGACACAAGGGGCGGCTGTTGAAGTTTGAAGCTGACAACGCCTTTGCCAGTTTTGAGCTGCCCCAGGACGCAGTGTCCTTTCTTCTTGAACTGAATGCGATTTTTCGGGAACGAAATGCGGAGCGGGAAGAGCGGTATCGTATCTTTCTTGCAAGCGGAATAGATTACGGACAGGTGCTCATACCAGAGCCCGGGGAGTTTTTTGGCAATACGGTGAATCGAGCGAGCAAGCTGGGTGAAGATTTAGCTCGAGCTGGGGAGATTCTAATCTCTGATGAAGCCTATGCCCATCTCGACGAAACATTACGTCCGGCCGTAGAACCCATAGACTTTCAGATTTCCGGTATCTCTCTTAATGCCTGGCGAGTATCACAGGAGACATGATTACCTCTCCTGCCTTCTCCGAAATCTTTGAACTGGCCCGCGATAGCGCCGCCCCGGGTGATTGGTCCCGCGCGGTATCCTATTCCCGAAGCAATGAGTTCTTTCTCGAGAAAGAGTCCACGGAGGCTATTCGGCTCAGAGTTATTGAACAGGGTCGGCCTCTGGGAATGACCTTGATGTTGGATCTGGAGGCTGGTGACTGGCAGATCGACTGCAGCTGCGCAGATGATCCCTGCGTGCACGTACTTTCGGCGGTAATAGCGCTGAAGAATGAGGTTAATCTGAAACGCAGCGGAGAGCAGGCCGGAGAGGGCACCTTGTCCTACCGGCTTGCACTCGATGATGGACGCCTGAGTATAGAGCGACGCTATCGTCGAGGGGGTTCGCTTACCTCCTTTCCCTACCGTCTCCAGGATTATGTCGGTGGCCTGCAGAGTGGGCGCTATGAGGGGCCCGCGATTCATCCTGCAAAGGAAGACTTTGACCTTGAGCGTTCCCTGTCTGCTGACGGAAGCCTGCAGCTTGAAAAAGTTGAGCAAGCGCTGCGGGCGCTGAAAGAGCTGCCTGAAATCGAACTTCCTGCTGAGGTGCAGAGTCTGTCTGCTGAACCTGTGCGCCCGAGAATCCTTGTAGCTGCCGAGGGCTCCGGGTATCGGGTGAAGCGAGTTCCCCAGGACGACTGCACTGAATACCGCAATGGTGCAGTACTTCGGGATGGCGTGCTTAGCCCGTCCGGGCTCTTATCTCTTCCACAGAAATTTTGGCGTGCCGAAGGCGTTTACTATGGAGCATCCGATGTAGGAGTTCTCTCCACTGAGGACCTACCTCTGCTCAGGCGCTTTGCTGAGGTTCAGATGACAGTAGACCTTCCCGAGTATCTGTCACTGTCTCCTGAAGTCACCTTTCATCTGGAGCGTCAGGAACGGGATCTGCACGTGACCCCCCACCTGGTCTATGGCAATCCGGTGGAGGCAAGACTCGTGGGAGAGTCGCTTGAGTATGCTCGTCCACGCGTTTTTGTTCAGCGAAATCTGTCACAGGAAAAAGCGCTGATGCTGAAACTTCAGGATGAGCTGCATCTACGGGTAGGGCAGACGACGAGCTTTAGCGGTGAAGCTGCAGTAAAGCTTCGTGAGCAGTTAGAAGGATGGCAGCTTGAAGGCTCGGCGAAGACGTCATTCAGCAATATTGGTGTGCTCGAGCCTCAGGTAGTGATTTCGGAAGATGAGCTGCGCCTTGATTTCTTAACGCCGGACGAAGAGACCAAAGCCAGCGGTACGCGCGGCAGCGTCACTTTTGATACGGTCTGGGAGGCCTGGCAAAGCGCGAAACGCCTTGTTCCTCTTGCTAATGGGCAATGGGCTGAGGTTCCCGGAGACTGGTTGTCTCGCTTTGCTCCCCAGATTACCCGCTATCTGGCACTGCGCGATGAGAGCTCCAGCGATCGCCTTTCTCAACGCAGGAAACTCATGCTCATTGAGCTTGGCGAGGAAATGGAAGTTTCTTTGCCTGAGGATTTGCAGGGACTGCGCGATCGCATGCTTTGTCTGAGCGAGGAGCCTGAGATTGCTCTGCCCGAGGGACTGGAGGCGGACTTGCGGCATTATCAGGTCTCGGGAGTAGCCTGGCTACAAACGCTGCAACGACTGTCGCTTGGAGCGGTTCTCGCTGATGACATGGGATTGGGGAAGACGCTACAGGCTATATGCGTACTCAAGCCGCGAAGCCTTGTCGTCTGTCCGACTAGTGTCATCGATTCATGGATGGAGCAAATCGCAGGGTTTCGACCTGATTTACGGGTCTGTCGTTATCATGGAGGCCAGCGAAGCTTCGATGCGGAAGCTGATGTTGTGCTCACCAGCTATGCATTAATGCGTCTTGATGCGGAAGTGTTCTCAGAGCACTGGTCCGTTCTCGTCCTTGATGAATCGCAGAACATAAAGAATGCTGGAAGCGCGACCGCACAGGCAGCCTTTTCTTTGTCTGCCGATTTCAAGCTCGCGATTAGTGGCACGCCAATTGAGAATAACCTTGATGATCTCTGGAGTCAGTTCCATTTTGTCTTTCCGGAGCTGCTCGGTAAAAAGTCCTCTTTTGATAAGCAGTTTAAGACTCGCGCGACCGAGGAATCGGAAACAGCGAACCGACTGCTTTCGCGAAGGATTGCTCCCTTCATTCTGCGCCGTCGCAAGCAGGACGTTGAGAAAGAGTTACCGCCGAAGACTGAAGTCGTTCTTGCTTGTGATCTGGATGAGCATGAGCGAAATCTGTACCAGGCAATCTATCTTTCATCAAAATCTGCAGTCATCAAAGCTCTTGGTCAAAAGGGGGGTATGGTTAAGGCGCTGGAAGCCTTGCTACGCCTGCGCCAGGTCTGTTGCCATCCGGCCTTATTGCCTGAGGAGAACGCGGCTACGTCCAGTAAACTGGAGCTATTGATTGAACGACTGCTGCTCTCCAAAGCCTCGGGCCATAGGTGTCTGGTCTTTTCGCAGTGGACATCCTGCCTTGATTTGATAGAGCAACGCCTGCCTGAACACGGTTTGTCATTTTTGCGTTTGGATGGTTCGACGAGGAATCGTCAGACGCATATCAATGCGTTTCAGCAAGAAGACGGGCCGGATCTTATGCTTCTGTCCTTGAAGGCCGGGGGGGTAGGGATTACGCTTACGGCGGCAGATCATGTGTATCTGTTTGATTCCTGGTGGAATCCCTCTGTTGAAGACCAGGCCGCAGACCGGGCTCATCGTATCGGTCAGTCCCGGCCGGTGCTCGTACATCGCCTGATTGCCAGGAATTCCATTGAGGAAAATATCCTCGAGTTACAAAAAGCCAAGCGGGAACTGGCAGAGGACGTCCTTTCCGGCGCCGGTGCCGAGAAGTCGGTTAGTGTAAAAGATATTGAGTTCTTATTCTCCAGCGCGGGGTAGAGCCGTCGTAAGATAAACAAGGTACGATTTTATCCTACGACGGCTCTACTTCTCTTTTCCCACGCGGACGTATGTCCGCGCTCGGAAGCATTTTTCGCTTCGCTTTTTGAAAAATGCTCTGGGCCAGTCGCAGGATAAACAAGATACGATTCTATCCCACGACGGCTCTACTTCTCTTTTCCCGCACGGACGTATGTCCGCACCCGAACGCATTTTTCGCGGTGCTTTTTAGTACTGCCAGAGCACCTTCTCTACGTGGAATGTTTCGCTATAGCCGATACTCGACCAGGCGCTGGGCTGATGAAAACTGCTGGTTGAAGATGAGATCTGCTGCCTGTGTTGCCTGCGTGTATTCAAGTTCACTTATTTTTCCCTCACTGAGGAATTGTCGGGCGCGCATAATGACATCGTCCGGTGAGCGAAAGCCTACCTGGCTATAGAGGGCAAGCATGTTATTTGCGCTTTGCTGGAAGTTAGCGTCGCTGAAATCTCTGCTGTTTTGCGATATCGCAGCATTGGTGAAATAGCCGCCCATCTGGTCTGCGACAGAGTCATTTTGCGATGAGCTACCGAACAAGAGACGGCTTAGGGTAGTGCCGGCAATACTTATCGTAAAATCCAGATTATTGGTGTAATCGATATCAAATGGCTGCATCTTGTCCCGTGCGTAGGGGTTGTCGCCAATCAGACTCTTGTCGAACCACTCGCGGTCGTAGCGATCGTCAATTCCGATGTCGTATTTGGACCCGTCGGCGAGAGTTAATTGATACTGCTCGTCAATTATCCCCGCCTCCTGTAGTGCCGAACGATAGACATCGCGTTCCTTCTGTTCCGGATCCTTCCCGGAATTGAACTGGGCAAGTGCAAGTCCGGCGACCGCGCCTACTCCGGCGCCAATGAGGGTTCCGACCGGGGAGAAGGCACTTCCGATGGTGGCACCTATAGTTGCCCCGTCAATAGCCCCTTGTTCATTGGAGAGCGACCCGAAGTTGTCGATGATGTCGTATGCAGCGTATGCCGATGCAGCGTATGAGGCTACTGCGCCGAGCGGACCGGCTACCTGCCCAAGCGCACTTGAGGTACTGGTGCTTCCGATTTGTGCGGAGGCGTTCTGTCCCAGGCGAGCGGCAAAGGCGCCCAGTTCGGCTCCGCCAACGACTTGCTGAATGCTGTTCAGATCATCAAAGTTATCTATATATGAGATGCTGGAGACGAGGCCGTTGACATAGGGTGCAAAAGAGCCAAGTGCCTCGTCAATGTTGTCGGCCAGGGGGTCAACACCTAGTCGATCGAGAATTTGCGTACTCTGTTGAAGTCCGTTTACGAGGAATGCCCCCTGCTGTGCCGTGCTCATCGCATCGAAGTTCTGTATGCCGTACAGCAATCCGATACTTTGATTTAGTAACTGGAGGTCAGTCGGCCTCTGAGTGCCCGGTGCCTGTTGTTGTCCTGTTGAGCCGGAAGCAAGGCGCTCGCTGTTTCTCAGGATTCCACCGACAAGTGAGACGGTTTGCAGGGTGGTCGACAGCCGTTGGGTATCACTCAGCCTGTCCCATTGTGAGAGCCGTTGTATTTGACCGACGAGGACCCGCTCCAATTTTTGAGCGGTACTCGCCTGTGAGGGTCTGAAGGAGGCATTTGGTCTGCCAGCCGCGTCTGCGGGCAGGGCCGATCGCTGGTAGACCGAGTTCTGTGCAAAGAGTTGATTGAGTGCCTGAGCCGGATCGCTGAAGCGGAGCTGTATACCATTACTGGATTTTTGTGCGGTCGCGTTCGAGTCGTTCTGCGCGGAGGGCGCAGCTACGTACTGCGTTGGAATAAAAAGCTGATTCTGATAGACGTTACTCATAGCGAGATTCCTTTTACTTTTGTGCTCCCTGCATCTCTGTCACCTTTTTGTCCTGCGTTTCTGCACCCGACGGCTTTCTGATTGATGGGCACGGCGAGATACCCGCCGGGGCCTCCGCTGGGGCCAGGCTCCTGGGCGCTGGAGTACTCAAACTATATGGCTGTAGGGTAATCGCTGAGAACCTCGGAAATGTTGCGCGTTCTGCTGTTTTTTTTTGTTTTCTCAGAGGCGTTCTGCTTTGATATTGACGTTTGCACAGTATCTGCCCATGTCGGGGGGCAGAGAGAGACGAAGCTGCCTTGCCTCCGGGGGGATGAGAATTGATTGAGTATGTAAATTTTCTGGTGTTTCAAACTATTGCGATGGCGCTTACGGCCTTGCTTCTGCCTCGCCTCGAGATTACCAACGTCTTCGGGGCCCTGGGGGCAGTACTGACTCTGGCGCTCATTAACGCAACGCTATGGGATGCGGCTCTCTTTTTTAGTCTTCCGGATTCGGTATCGCTTAAGATGTTTGTGCTCTTGCTCATCAATGGAGTCTTGTTCTGGATCGTTGCCAAGGTTCTACCGGGAATTGAAGTGGAGGGCCTGGCTCCGGCACTTGCGGCTCCGATAGTGTTTACCATTTGCAGCACGCTGATTGATCGCTACGGTCGGAATGTCGACTGGGTCGAAGTGTACCGCTTTGTGGAAACGGTATTTTCAGGATTGCGCGACTATGTAAGCGAAGCACCGGCTAGCCCCGATACGCCGAGCCCGCCCCCATAGGCTTCTGCACGTAGGATATTGTCATCACCGAATCGAAGGAGGGCGCTTCGGGTGTGGCTTCCGTCGGCGAATGTTGGGAAGCTAGTCCATTAGCAGAAGCTCGAGATGCAGCTTGTATTGCTCCATCTGCTTTGCGGCGAGTTCTGGCTCTTCAAGTACCTTAACCTGCACGAAGGAGCCTTCAAGTATACTTATCAACATATCGGCGAGAGTTTCCGCTGAAGTTTTTGCTGCGGTGTGTACGCTTCGCGCCTGTGCGTCAAAGGCATCCTGGATCATTTTCCCGACCCGAATCCTCCAGTAGAGCAAGCCTTCAGCGACAATCGCATTGGCGTCCTCAGGAATTGCCCCTTTCTGGTAAGAGAAGGCAGCAAAGAGGCATCCTGACCAGGGCGTCTCAAGTCCCTTGAGTTCATCTATCAGACAGTCGACAAGGGCAAGCAGCCGCGCTCTCGGGGTGTCATGCTCCGCCTCTACTCTGGCTATCAGCGTATCCAGATGGTTGCAGTCTCTCTCACAATAGCGAGAGATAAGCTCCGTGCAGAGCTCTTTCTTATTCGAGAAGTGATGAAAAAAGGAACCCTTAGTAAGTCCCAGCGATGATACGATTGCGTCAATTGAGGTTCCGGCCACACCACGATCGAGAAAGAGAAGCTCAGCTTCGTCGAGTATATTGTTCCTTGATTCGTTGACTTTGTTTTGCATGAGGAGCCCTCTTTGCTGACATATCAATTGGTATGGTCCCGCCTCCTCTAATTTCTGTCAATTGAAAAAGGGAGGAGCTCATGAGTTGAGCAGAAAAGCTCTTGTTCTTTTGATCCGATCCTGAGAGTCCCGAATAGGGCCCTACCTTGCCGGACCTTTGGCATCTGTATGAAGCGTCTTCCTTACCGCGCTTGCTAAGATCCTGTAATCCTTAGTGACTGTCGGAGGATGCGAATCTTCTGTTTTGCCGCCTGCGCAGAGCCCTTGCGCCTGAGGTGAATTTATTCCAGCATAGCACGTCACTCAAGGTAGGAGCCGAAAGTGTCAAAAGGAAACGTAGCACGGCTCAGGTTCTCCGATTAGTACCGAAGAGCAGTAGCACCGAAGAGCAGTAGCACCGAAGAGCAGTAGCATCGAAGAGAAGAGGAGTGCCTCGATGGAAAATTGTACAGAACACAGAGACATGAAGATGGACGATGCAGGCCTTAGCCAAAGGTCTTTGACCGCCAGGGCATTTTCCGGTGTGGGAATCGGCCTTCTGCTTTTCGCTCTGGGAACTGTCTCAACGACGAGTTCCTCATTTGCAGAACCACAGGATACAGGGCAGGGGGGATTTGGTAGCTCATCCCGTTCTGAACATCGGGATCAGGAGATCGACGTGGATACCGTAAATAGCGACGCTACTTCGCAAGCCAATCCCCGGGGTCGCATGGACCACACAAAATGGGGCACCGTGAGTGCCGGAGACAAGTTCGGCTCGGTAAATTTTGATGCCCTGGAGAAGAATGTCGGGGCCGTGGTGGGAGCAATCGGTGACGAAATTAAACGCTCGACCGCCGGAAGCGCAGACGATGCTGCTGAGCAGGAGGGGAGTCCGTCGGAGGATGCCGGGCATGGCACTGCGGAAATCGACACCAACTCCGACCTGCCGTAGCTCTCAATACTCCTGATTCTCAAGATATTGGGCAGCCCGTCGGAGGTCGGTAGGCTGCTTCCTGTATGCCCTCTCTTATATGCGGACCTGGTAGGTATACAACTCGTAGTATCTGCCTTTTTGCTCGATGAGGGTTTCGTGGTTTCCCCGTTCTATTATCTGTCCTTCTTCGACGACTAGAATCTGATCGGCTTTTTTAATCGTACTCAGGCGATGTGCGATAACCAAGGTCGTTCTGCCCTCCATTAGAGTCGAAAGACTTTTCTGGATATAGCGTTCACTCTCTGCGTCGAGGTTTGATGTTGCCTCGTCCAGTATAAGTATCTTTGGCTTTGCCAGAAGCGCCCGAGCGATAGCGATTCTCTGGCGCTGTCCTCCGGAAAGCTTAACGCCGCGTTCTCCAATCATTGTGTCCAGGCCATTTTCAAAACGCTGAGAGAATTCATCAACGTATGCAGAGGACACGGCCTCGAGGAGTTCTGATTCACCAGCCTCCGGGTTTGCATATTGAATGTTCTCACGAATCGTTCCCTCGAAAAGAAAGTCGTCCTGAAGTACGACGCCAAGTCTGGAGCGAAAGCTCTCCAGGGTAATCGTTCGCATGTCGGTATCGTCAGCGTATATTTTTCCTGATGTGGGGTTCAGGAAGGAAGCGGCAAGACTGGCCATTGTGGTTTTTCCTGAGCCTGAGCTGCCTACGAGCGCGGTTACCGAGCCCGGTTTCGCGTGAAAAGAGATATCTCGTAATACATTGTCACCCTCCTGATAGGCGAAGCTCACGTTCTCAAAGCGTAGATCTCCTCTCAGGTTATCAAGCGCACGTACTCGCTGTGGGTCCTCAGTCTCGGGCAGTTTTGAAAGCAGCTCATCGGTTCTGTCCAGTCCGGCAAAGGCCTCGGTGATCTGTGTTCCGATATTTGCCATCTGGACAATAGGGCTCACCAGAAAGCCGAGAATCAGGGTGAAGGAGACGAATTCACCAACGGTGATTGCTCCTGTCTTTATTTGACCTGAGCCAATCGCCATCACCGCAACGCTGGTCAGACCGAGTAGCAGCACCGATGAGCTCGTAACAAGGCTGGTCGCAACAAGCGTGCGCTTAATGTTGTAGAAGAGCAATTCAACTCCGTCAGAAAATGCCTGGTATTCCTGCTCCTCAGCAAAAAATCCCTTCACGACTCGTATTCCCCCCAGACTTTCAGTCAATCGACCGGTAACCTCCGAATGAATCTTTCTGCGTAAGCGGAAAATGGGGCGTATGTAGGCAAAGGCCTTTGAGGAGACCAGACCGAAGAGCGCAAGGGGCAGGAGGGCTATCGCAGTTAACGATGGACTGATTCCAAGAAGCAGGATAAGGGCAACGCACGATTGGAAAACGCCTCC
The DNA here is from genome assembly GCA_030433295.1 of bacterium. Lineage (GTDB taxonomy): Bacteria > Bdellovibrionota_C > UBA2361 > SZUA-149 > SZUA-149 > JAUIMJ01. Next base: position 13,817 of record JAUIMJ010000001.1, read on the forward strand.
TATCAATTGGACGAGGCCTGTACCGACTAAGTTACGGACTCCCTCAACATCGTCCATTATACGGGAGACCAGGGTGCCCGATTTGTTTTCATCGAAAAAGCTTAGCGGTAGTACGAGCACGTGCTTTTGAATCTCCTTTCGCAAATCGGCGATGACCCGTTGTGCTTCTACGCTGAGCATCTGCGTGAGGGCAAAGGAGGATGTCGCATTAATGGTAACCGCAATTCCTAGGACCCAGAGGAGGGTGCTCAATGCGATGTTGTCCTTTAGGATTACGTCATCGATGAAAATCTTGGCCGAGTAGGGAAGAATGATGGCACAGAATCGGCTTATTACTATGAGGACGATGCCGAGGATGATCAGCTTCATCCTGGGCAAGACGAGCTTTCTGAATACCTCACGAATGCTGCTCAGCTTTTTGTCATGCCTGACGGAATCTTGTTCGCTCACGAAATCTCCTGGAAGCTTGTTTTGCCGCGCTGGAACATTCAGATTCGCGCCAGCGGTATTCCCGGCGATATTGTACGTCAGGCAGCGGTATTGGACTAATTCAAATGCCGGAAACAAAAAAACCCGCCAGGCGAATTGCCTGGCGGGTTTAGCGGTGTGACCCGTATCGTATCCCTTACTTGGACACGGGGACGCACTCTACACGACGGTTCTTAGCCCAGGCGGCTTCGTCGTGGCCCGGATCTGCAGGTCGCTCCTCTCCGTAGGATACAATGCGGAGCCGGCTTCCGTCGATACCAAGAGCTCGCAAAAATTCCTTTGCGGATTGCGCTCTGTTCTCTCCGAGTGCCAGGTTGTATTCGTCCGTACCGCGCTCGTCACAGTGGCCTTCCACAGTGATGGTAACATCAGGGTTGGCTTTCAAATACTCAGCGTTTTCAGTAAGACGAGCTTTTGACTCTTCTGTGAGAACAGAACGGTCGAAGTCGAAATACACTATGCGCATTGGATTCTCAGCTTTGGCATCAGCGCCTCCCTGGAAGGCTCCTGTTCCGTCACCGGAAGAGCTTGGCGTGTCGCCGAATCGGTATCCGAGCGAAACCAATACGTGGTGATTGATTTCTGTGTCGTGTCCGGCAGCTACAAGGCGATAGTCTCCGCGCGCAACCCAGTTGCGATTAATGCTGTAGCCAAGACCAAATCCCAGTCCACCAAAGGGATCAAAATGCTGGTCGTTCTCAAGAGAGTTAGAGGTGTACAGCACTCCCGCAGTAAGACCCAGTGTAGGATCCCAGGTGCGGCTCTTATCCGGATTCAGGTGGTAGAGCAGATCGATTGCTGAGCGAAAGGCCTGTGTCTTGTCGAGATGCCACTCACCAGGATCACTCTGCGTTCTTGAGCGAGCGTCCATGTAAGGCAGATATCCGAGGCTTCCTTCGATAGTGAAGGATTCTGAGATATCGTAGCCCAGCTTTGTTTCGACAATCAGGCTGCTATTGAACTCCTCATCCGCTTCGAAGAAAAGAACTCCCGCGCCTAAGCCCGCGGTCCATCCCGAGTATACGTAGTTACTGTCTTCTGAGGCGAGTGCCGGGGTCGCGAACAATGTCGCAAGCAGTATGCACAGCATAGATGCACGGCCAATAGAACTCTTCATAATTTGCAAACTCCAGTTACTTAATAAAACGTCACAAATATAGACCGCCGGGTTTCGGGTCTCCTGAGCCTCTGCGGTCGGTGTAATTCGCTGATAGCACGGGGCTAAGTATGTAGAGTTATAATGGCATTCCCGGAAACAGTCCAGTGTTTCCGAGGTATTTATTGCGGGACAGAAGCGGCCTGAGCGGCCTGCGGGCCGCCCTGAAGTCGATTTTGTGGGGACTGTGGGGTTTTATGGGTCCCCCCTGACGGGTTTTCCTTCCGCTTCAGCTTCCGGGAGTCGGGGGGCGTCTGCTTAATGGGGTGGTGGTGGCGGAGCCTGAAATTCTTCCTGATGACGCTTTTTCCATTGCTCGCGCCGACGATCTCTCCATTGCTTCCGCCGTTTTTTGTGGCGCTTGATCATCTCCCGAAAGGTTATTTTCTGCTCCTCATTCAGAACGCTGAAAATTTCTTTTTGAGCTTCCTCCTGTATCGCCTTAAATCTCGGGCGGCTTTCTTTTCGCAGGCGCATTGCTTCGCCATGCTGCTTTTCGAGGATTACCCGAATCTGCTGGCTCTGCTCAGCGCTGAGATCTAACTTTTCCTGAAGCTTCTCGATGAATCGAGGGCCCATGGCGTGATGTGGCTTGTGCATACGTCGATGCATCGAGAATCCTCGTACCGCATAGCCCGCGGCGAAAGCGGATATCAAGAGGACCGCGGGCAGTATGTAGCGAAGCAATGGTTTCATGTTACCCCTCGGAGTAGTCACTAAACAAAAATGTATCAGAACCCAGCGATTGAGAGCCGGCGTCGCTTTCAAAAAGCAGGGTTTCAATTGCGCTCGTTTCACTTTCGACGGTCGAAGTGTTCAGGGCAAGCTCGGTAGTGGATTGAGAATCCGGGAAAATGAAGTCGGCCCCGGGTGCTACTACTGAGGTGAAGGCAATAACGAGCGCAGCCGTACAGGCGCCACTCAACCAATGCGCCTGGGAAAAGAGCTCTCCGAAGGAAAAGCCTTTTGCTCTCTCTCCTTCCTGCTCGTGAATTTTCTGCATGACGTCCGAGACGAAACGCTCCGACGGCTCGGGTGAGCTTTGCGCCAGGGTCAACTGCAGGGAGGCGAGGGAATCGACTTTGTGCGAGGAACTCTGGTCCTCGGCAATACGCTCCTCGATGATACGGCTCTCGGCCTCTGATAGTTCGCTATCACCGCGAAGAAATATATCGTCGTTCCTGCTCATGTCTTGTCGACTTCTTTCTATGTTGTTCCAAGTAAACGTTCTCGTACTTCAACCGCCTTTTTTCGGGCTCTCTTCAGCTTTGCTCGCACTGACTCAAGTGAGCAACCAAGCGTTTCGGCCAGTTCTGCGTAGCTAAGGCCCTGAGACTCTCGCAAAAGCAAAACGGAGCGGTATTCATCTGACATCCCGGATAAAATCTGCACAAGCTGTTGCCTGGTCTCAAGCGTTTCGCTGTCAGAAACTTCGTCCGCGATCTCCGGTATGGTGTCGAGGCCAAAAAACGAGCGCCTCTTTTGCTTCCTGCATTCGTCAATGCATCTGTTTGTCGCGATGCGATACAGCCAGGTTGAAAAGCTGGAGTCACTGCGAAACCCGGATAGCTTGACGTAAGCTTTGAGAAAAGTCTCCTGGGCAATGTCCTCTGCGAGACTGGGGTTTCGCAGCATCTGTGCACAGTAGCCTCGAATACGGGTTTCATATCTCCGAACCAGTTCCGCAAAAGCCTGATTTTTTCCCTCAAGACTAGCTGCAACAAGCTCCTCGTCGCTCTGGTCTTTGAAAAACAATGCCTGCGCCATCAGGGTACTATCCCAGGTAAACCTCTGTTTTGAGGTTCTCGCTTTTCTCCTGGGTTTTGACTCTCCGCAAGGTGTTTCATGTTGTGCTGTATCCTTGTCAGAGAGTCGCTACCCTCGATTAGCCATGGTGCATACTGCTCGCAGTATACTTGTTGTTTGCTCGCATCTTCGATGCTCCAATATACCCATCCCTATGAAAGACTTTTCGACAACCTGGAAAGCATACTGGGATGAGTATATACCGCTGAGGCAGTCACTGTCATAGGTATCATCGCGCTTTTTCTGCCTTGTTCCTAATCGTGATGATGCCCGCGATGCCCGCGCTTGCCGCGCTTCTTCCGACGTTCCTCGCGCTTCTCTTTCATCTTCTCAAGCTTTTCCCGTTGCTCGGGTGAGAGTAAAGCCGAAATCTCGGCGTGAACAGCGGCTCTGCGTTCTACCCGGCAGCGCTTCTTTTCAGAAAACTTTTCACCCTTACATTTTGGTCCGGACTTGGCCTTCTTCAATATGTCATACACGGCGTCCGCCTGCTTGTCGCTGAGATCCAGCTTCTCCTGCATGCGATGAACGCGCATTTCAAGCCGGTGACCGTGCATCTTACCGGGTCCACCCTTGTCCCCCCCGGGCTCATCGTGAGCCAGGGCGATACCGGGAATGCCTAATGCTGCCACGAGTGCCAGGGTTAAAGTCGTTTTGATTAGACGTTTTTTGCTCATTTCTTTCTCCAAATCTGTGAAAATTGTGATGCTGCCTTGCATTCTATAGAGGTCAGACGCCAGCCTTCCAGAAAAGTGGCGCAAGGGAGAAAAAAATTATGCCTCTGGAGAAAGTATTTCCAGTCGTAATCCAGATTCCGGGCTGGAAGGCTGTTGGAAGCCATGCGCGATGAGACTAAAGGCCGCAGCAGCGTTTGTATTTCTTTCCGCTTCCGCAGGGGCAGGGGCCATTTCTCGAGGGCGCCATAGAAGCCGAATCCTCATCCTCAGCTTCGGTTTCTGTGGGCAGGACTCTACCGTCCACGTAAAACCAGCGATCGCCGACGCGATCGAAGCGCGCAATCTCATGATGGGTGTAATCGTTGCCGTTTTGGCTGAAGGAGGCGATGAACTCTACCGATGCTTTCTTTCCACCGGCATTATCCTTGGCTGAAACGATTTCAAGCCCTGTCCACTCAGAGGACCTCGACCATTCTGCAGAGCCCTTTTTGTCGAATCCCTTGCGATCCAGAAGCGGTATTGTTCTCACGAGGTAGTCAATCTCCCCCCTGGCAAAGGCAGCGTATCGTGAGCGCATCAGCGCCTCGGCAGTTGGGGCATGTCGCTCACCGGCGTGAAAGGGGCCACAACAGTCTTCATAGGCCTTTTCGCTACAACAGGGGCAGGTGCTCATTTCTTTCTCCAAGTTCGTAATGAGGCCTCGAAACCTCGGGTTCTGATGAGCCCATAGAGTTACTCACTACGGGTCTCCTCCGCAAGACTTCTGATCGCCGCCTCTAGCGAGCGACAGGCGGCCTGTTTAGCTTCGTCAGGCTAACTCATTGCGTATGCTGGTGAAATTCACACCCCTTGTGCCGCGCAAAGTCCCGGAGATGCTAGTATCCCTTAATACAGGGATAATTTGAGTTTCGCAGCGCTCCCTGCGATACTCGTCTGCCACAATGTAGTTCCTTGTATATACCTGCCACGGGAAGTGGACTTATCCATTTTTTCGGTTTTAACGCCCACCTCGTGGACCATGCGGCTAGGCCGGATGATCCTGCGAGTTGCCCCTGATCGTGTTTGCGTGTGCAGACCGTCTGAATACCCAATCACCTTACATGAAAAGGAAGTTTGTATGCTGCGTCTAATTAGTGCGCTGGGAATCGTCGTTTTCATTCTTTTTGCCTATTACTTCTCTCGAAATCGAGGAAAGGTACCCTGGCGACTCGTCGTCGTCGCTTTGCTTCTTCAGTTTACCTTCGCCGCCCTGGTCACCCAGACCGTGCCCGGCGAGTGGGTATTTACCAAGCTGAACGAAGGCCTGGGCCGGGTCACCGGGTACAGTGAACAGGGCGCGAGCTTTGTCTTTGGTAATCTGAGCGGCCACAATGTTCCTGTGGGCACACTTCCGGAGGGCATGTCCCCGGAAGATGGCCCCGTGCCGCCGGATGGCATCACCTTTGCCTGGACCGGTGCGATCCTCGCCTTCAAGGCCATGCCGATCGTGATATTCTTTGGCGCCCTGTCTGCGCTGCTCTATCACTTCGGTATACTGCAGCGAATTGTCGGAGTTCTTGCCTTTGTGATGGAGAAGACCTTGAAAGTGAGCGGGGCTGAATCGCTCTCTGCTGCAGCCAACGTCTTCCTCGGGCATGTGGAAGCGCCGCTCGTGGTTCGACCATACCTGGCCGATATGACCCGCTCAGAGCTGATGTGCGTGATGACTGGCGGTATGGCAACCATTGCCGGCTCCGTCTTTGTTGTCTACGTCTCAATGCTCAACAGGATGATTCCCGATATCGGGGGGCTCCTGCTTGCGGCTTCGGTGATTTCGGCGCCGGCGGCGATCATGTTTGCCAAGATATTTGAGCCAGAGACCGCCGTGCCTGAGACGCTCGGTGATTCTGCGATTCAGATTGATGGTGAACGAGACGCGAACTTGTTCGCTGCGATTACCAGAGGGGCAGGCGATGGACTGAAGATGGCGCTTACGATTATCTCCATTCTCATCGTGTTCGTCGCTCTGGTCGCCATGCTGAACGATATCTGGGGCGGCTGTTGCCATCTCCTCACATCGCTTACCAGCATTGACCTTGCTGCGATTGATACCTTGCCCAAAGCCCTGTCGTACCTGTTTGCACCCTTTGCATTTTTGATGGGCATCGAGTCGAAAGACTGTCTGCCCGCGGCTCAACTTCTTGCCGAGCGTATGTGCCTGAACGAGTTCATCGCCTATCAGGATTTTGCCAATCATTTGCAGGGAAAGCAGCTCTCGACCGGAGAATCGCCACACGAATTCAGTGAACGAACGCAGACCATTTTGAGCTATGCGCTCTGCGGCTTTGCTAATTTCGGCAGTATCGGTGTGGTCGTTGCGGGTCTGGGGGCAATCATTCCTGATCGCAGAACCGACCTGGCCAAACTGGGCCTCAAAGCGATGTTTGCGGCTACGCTTGCTACGCTGACGACTGGTTGTATCGCGGGGATTCTTCTCTAGAAGGCGCCCCGTCTGTCCGTGTATCTATCCTCAACAGGAGTAAAATTCTGAGAAGGTGCGGAAGGTTCTTTTTAAGTTCACTCCCGCCTTTATTCTGCACTCGCCGGTGCCGCAAAAAAGCCTTGTTCTTCGATGCTCCCTTTCTTGTTCTCATTGACTCCGTTTCATCGGGCGTATCAACTGCTGCACTGTGATGGGTCGGCCCACCCTCAGGTTTAGACGCACTTCTCGAAGTTTCGTTGTTGGGCGCCTCAGAGAAAAGACGTCCGATTCTAACGTCTTAGCTCCGAATAATTGACAAGTGTTCTCCTAAGTAATTTACTGGGGGTCCGCACCTTTTCATTCTTTTTCGTGTAGCGCGTTCCTTGCGTGTGACGTGTGAACCACCCGGTTCCTACGTCACAGGTTTCCATTCCCAGGTGGTTTCGACTCAGGAGGTTATATGAGTACAGCCAACGATTCAGCATCCGACAAACAACCCAAGAAAAGAAAGGCGACGGAGTTTGATGAAGCGCTCGGGGTGTTCTTCACCGGCGGCCCTGAGTTCCTCGGTAAGATGAGCATTGTTGCCGGCCTGATCTTCTTTGGGGTCATTGCGCTGGTGATACTTGCAACCGGAGGAATCGCCTACCTCGTCTACATGATCTTCTTCGCAAAAGACGAGCATGTGTGGGAGAACGGCATTTTCGCCGGATGCAAACGCATCCTCTACCTCTGGTGTCGCGGGCTCGTTCGCGCCACCTTCACGGTACTCGATTGTTGCACCTTCGGGTTTACCCGCTGGTGGCTCACCCGATGGCTGAAGAAGCGAAGGGCTGAGCGACAACGCCTCAAAATCCCCAATGTTCACGTCTGAGTGAATCGCGTGGATTAATTGGCGATGTTCGTTCGTCTTTTTCTCTCGTGCACAGATCCCCGGAAGTCCGTATAGACTTCCCGGCTGGCTTCGACGTCATCCGAGGTTTATCTTGAGGATTTCCGGATTCCTGTGCACTCAATTTCAGACCCCAAAAATAGCTAAAGAATAGTGCTACTTGCGTCGATACTTAATGCGGAAAAGGATTCCGAGGTACATTCGAATGGAAGCAATTGTTGGTGAATACATGGCGCAGAAGGCGGCAAACACCAAATCTGCTGCCCAGGTGAAAGTTTTTAAGGGCGCGCTTGAGCAGGGTGGTGAAGTCGCAATGAAGCTTATCGAAAGCGCTACAACAGAGGCGGTAGCAGCCCCTCGCTCGTCCTTTGGCACCGGAACCGTGCTCAATATCCAGGCCTAGACCGTAGCCCGCGGGCTCCCTCATTCCTACTTGTTACCGTATTAGAGGGCAAACTCATCAAAACATAGGGCGTTATCCAGCCAGTCCGCTTTTACGAAACGCTGCTGTATTCCGATTCCATCGAGACGCGCCACGTCTTCTTCAGATAGCGCGACGTCCTGAGCCTTGTAATTCTCAATAAGCCGAGGCGCGCTGGCCGTTTTCGGAATAACGGCTACGCCATGAAACAGAAGCCAGGCCAGCGCAAGCTGCGCCGGTGTGCAGGAATGCCTGGACGCAATCTCTTTTATTTCCGGTGTCTCAAAAATATTCGCTCTTCCCAGCGGTGCGTAGGCCGTTACAGAGATGCCGTGCTTTTTGCATTCCGCTCTCAGCCGTTCCTGAGGTAAATGCAGATGGCACTCTATCTGTATGTTTGAAATGGGGACGGGACTCTTTTCAATCGTCTTGCGAAGCAAGGGGGTCGAGAAGTTGCTCACCCCGATCTGCCGCACTTTATTTTGCGCAATGAGGTTCGCCAGAGTTTCCAGTACCGACCTAAGGCACATGGTGTCACTGGGCCAATGCACCAGAAAAAGGTCAAGGTAATCCGTATTGAGCTCACGTAATGCCTTTTCACAGGTGGCTACAATCGCCTGCGGTTCAAGGGACTGATAGGGCACTTTTGAGGTGATGTAGAGTTGCTCTCGGGGAAAGGAGCCAATTCCGCGAGCAACCTCCGGCTGGTTTCCATACAGCTCAGCGGTATCGATGTGGCGGTAGCCGACATCGATTGCGGCTGCGACTAATTCTGTGCACTCTTTGCCTTTCAGTCTCCATGTTCCAAAACCAAAGAGAGGCATTTCCAGAGTGGAATCGGCAGCCTTGGATTGAAGAGAATCCGTCATCATATTGGGTCCTGAGCAATTTCGTTTCTACGTCCGTACACCACTGTCCGTATTCTCTCAACATTTGGCAAGGGGAGTTGCGATTTGCCGGGGGATGGAGCCTTCCGGAAGTAGTAGCTGAATTCGTGTATCGAATTATCCCCGGAAAGAATACGCTTTCTGAAAGTTCGACGCTCGAGTAATGTCATAGAGTTAACGTCAGGTAGATTACGAGGATTACGCCATGGAAGATTCTGTTAATGTACTGGGTGGTCCCTTGCAGCTTTGCTGTTCCGATCCCGAAACCGGCTTTTATCGTGACGGGTATTGCAACACTTCAGAAGAAGATCGAGGCTCACACACTGTTTGCGTAGAAGTTACTGCGGAGTTTTTGGAGTTTTCCAGGTCTCGGGGCAATGACCTGAGCACGCCCATTCCGGAATATGGCTTTCCCGGTTTGCAAGAAGGGGACCGCTGGTGTCTCTGTGCCCAGCGATGGCAGGAGGCACTTGAGGCCGGCAAAGCGCCGATGATCAAACTGGCGTCCAGTCACTATAAGGCACTAGAGCATGTGGATCTTGAGGACCTCAAGAAATACGCACTTGATTTGAGTTAAGCTCTTTTGATGTCGGCATTGGTGTGTAGAAGCGACTCGCCAGCCCCTCATGTTGCTGACGAGTCCCCCCTTATTGTGACCTTACTTATACGTATTCACCGCCACACTCGGTGCCTTATCATTACCAGGAGTCGTGTCAGCAGCAGAAACAATGGGCGTATCGTCCCGATTTCCATACTCATGCCAGCTACCATCATAGGTGTGCACATTGGTGTAGCCAAGCTCCTTAAGAGCGAGAGCAGGCAGGCTGGTACGGGTAGCAGTCTGGCAATAAAGAAGTATCGTCTTGTCTTTGGTTATGCCGCGGGCTTTAAGCAGGGCGCGTACATCGGCTTTTGACTTAATTTCTTTATTTGCGTCGAGCAAGTCACTGTAGTTTAGCAACAGTGCACCGGGGATGTGCCCTGGTCGTCTGTTTCCACGAGTTTCTACACCGTCGAATTCAGCTTTGCTGCGGGTGTCCCAGAAGACTACATTTTCATTTTTGACGTTCTTGATTACCTCATCGAGGTTCCAGATTGCGTCTTTTGCCGCCTTTAGCACTCGGTCCTCCGTCGACAGGGTCCCACCGGCTTTGGTGTAAGAAGAAACACCGATCCCGTCGAGGAAGTATACCTTTTCGTTACCAAGCCAGCTGAGAATGAAGGCGGCTACGGTGCCATCGGTCTTTCCTCCGTGGTTGCCATACACAATAACCGGGGTGTCCCGCGTAATGCCCGCCTTACCGAGTATGCCTTCGTATTTGGCTACGTCAGGGGTGCCATCCGTGCGGCGGAAAATATATTGGCTTAATCCGCTACCTGGTTTTGCCTTCGGTGTTCGCAGGGAAGAACCAGGTAGGCTGATCGCGCCCGGAATGTGCCCGAGCCGATATTCCTCAGCGGAACGAGCATCGAGGAGCACGGCGCCCTGTGCCTGAAGCTCGGGAAGCTGTTCCGCCTTGATAAACGTGGTCCATTGATTCGTGTCAGCGAAGGACTGCCCCGTCGTGAGTAACAACAACAGGATCGGAAGTAATAATGGGTATTTTAATTTCAACATGTTTCATTCCTCTACGTTACGCCTTGTCCCGCACTTCTTCCTGGGAGTGAGAACTTTGTAAAAGCGTTTGAGTTATTGAATGTAGAAGAACTCTGCTTCGACGCTGCCTGTTTCCCAAAATAGAAGCTTGGGAATTCTAGGCAGGTTATTGGTTTTTTAGACTAGAGCCCCGAGCTTACATACAGATGCAACACATACAGCAGGCAGAGCTGGGGGTGTGGTTTGCAGAGAACACAGCGAGGCCAGCCCCGTACTTTGGGCGCCCGAGAATTGGGTTCCGAATGGAATCTGGCGATGTGTTTTGTTCGCTGACCATTAGTCAACAGTAAACGCAAAGGCGTCCACTGTCAACGCTGCCTTGCCTTAGTCGTGTCTTTTCTCACAGGCGGTAAGAAGCTGCGCCCCGGCTCGTCTATCAGGCAAGCAGGTAATACTGCCTGCGGTTTCCGGGGGATTGATGGGACATCCTTCCGGTAAAAGCAAAAGGATTTTAGGAACTAAAGTCTCTTCGGAGCGAGGGTATCATGGACGACGTGCGAGCATCAGTAATGATAGCGGTGGTGTTAAGCCTTTCACTGGCGATTAGCTACACGAGCAGTGTGGCGGGACTACCGTTAGCCGGATACTAGGAATTCGGTCACAAAAAAAGCCGAATCCCGGAGGAATCGGCTTTCTAAATTCTCAATTTCGTATTTTATGCGAGACTGACTACTTTATTTCAAGTAATTCCACATCAAACACCAAAACTGAGTTAGGCGGAATACCCGGACGACCCGCCTCACCGTAGGCAAGTGCGCTGGGGACGAAAAGCGTAGCCTTACCACCGGTTTTCATCAGCGGAATCCCCTCGGTCCATCCTGGAATGACACCATTGAGAGGAAACTCAGCGGGAGCGTTTCTCTTGTAAGAGCTATCAAACTCGGTTCCGTCAATCAGGCTTCCTTTGTAGTGAACCTTGACCGTGTCAGTTGGCTTCGGGCTTTTCCCGCTTCCTTCTTTAGTGATGGTATACTGCAGGCCCGACTTGGTAGTTTTAACTCCCTTCTTTGACTTGTTGGCCTTCAGGAAATCCTCGCCGGCTTTTTTATTCTTTGTAGCAAGGGCTTTCTGCTTCTCCTGCATCTGAGACTGCAGACTGAGCATCGCCTTCTGCATCTCCTGAGGAGTTAGAGCGGACTCCTTGCCATTGAGACCATCAACAAGTGATGTCTTGAGTGTTTCCACATCAACATCTACTCCCTGACGTTTGATGCCTGCGGCGATTTGCTGGCCGATGGCGTAACTGGCTTTCTGCATGTCAGTTTTCAGCTCAAGCTTTTCAGCGAGGGCGAGGGTAGAGATCGAGAGCATTGCAGTGGCGAGTCCAAGACGGACTCCTGCGGTACGAATTGTTGTATTCAAAAGACTGTTCCTCGTGATGGTTAACAACATCATTCAACAAAGATTTCAGGTGGTTTCACTAGCATAGTGAACCACGAATTGAAACGATTTTAGGGTTTGACGTGCATTAGCCGGAAAGATGCACGTACTGGGCGAAATCTGCGATAACGTAATGTCGCTGGAACCCGCTTCGCTTTTCCTGCTAATTGAGTGTTAGCCGGAATATTATTCTACTGTTTTTTAATGGGTGATTGTGTGGTGCCTTGTTCCGGATAGCGTACTGTAGAAGACTGACTGCTGATAGTAACCGCTTCGTAGACAGCGAACGCGATAACGTAAGGTGAAAATGGAGACGAGACGATTAGGGTGCAGTGACCTCGACATCAGTGTGATTGGTTTGGGAACCTGGGCCATCGGTGGAGACTGGTTTGTTGGCTGGGGTCCCCAGGACGAACGAGATTCGGTGCAGACTATTATTCGCGCTCTGGAGTGTGGAATAAACTGGATAGATACCGCTGCTGTTTATGGCTGGGGAGAATCTGAGCGCGTTGTTGGTAAGGCAGTAAAAGAATTTGGTGGTCCGGTTATTCTTGCCACCAAGTGCGGACTCATCAACGAAGGCAATGGTCGCCCTCCATTGAAGTGCCTGACCGCTGAGAGTATCAGGACGGAGGTCGAGGATTCTCTGCGTCGACTCCAGGCTGAAACCATAGACTTGTATCAGATCCATTGGCCGCTCGATAAGGAATCAAACGAGGGGATCGAAGAGGCCTACGCTACCCTGTTGTCGCTTAAGGAGGAAGGTAAGATCCGTTGGGCGGCTGTTTCGAACTTTTCCAAAGAGCAGATGCAGTGCATCTCGAAACTGGGCTCAGTTACCTCATTACAGCCTCCGTATAGCATGCTCGACCGACGCATAGAGAGTGGCGTTCTCGATTGGTGTGATGCAAACAACGTCGGTGTGATTTGTTACAGCCCGATGGAGTGCGGACTCCTTACTGGCAAGCTCTCCCATGAGTGGGTGGATTCTCTTGCCGACACGGATTGGCGAAAAGAACGCTGGGGGAGGGTGAAGCAGATTAATTACTTCAAGGATCCCGAGCTAAGCGCACTGGTTGCCTGGCTTGAGGAAGTATCTGCGATTGTTCCCGGTAAGCCCCTGAGTCAGATAGCAATCAATTGGGTTTTGGCTCGTCAGGGCGTCACCTCGGCAATCGTGGGTGCGCGCAGACCGGAACAAATAGAGGAAACCGTCAAAGCGGCGGAGTGGGCGCTCAGCGCGGAGCACATGGAGGCTATTGAGACCTCCTATGCTTCCTATCAGAAGCGGATGGGGCGAGCGCCCAGTAAGGCTTCGGCGGAGGCATGCGGTGCCTGATCCCTCGAGCGTTTTAAAACAGGTCTTCGGGTATTCGACGTTTCGCGCTGAGCAGGAGAATATCATTAATCACCTCGTCCAGGGTGGGGATGCGCTGGTGCTCATGCCCACTGGCGGAGGTAAGTCTCTCTGTTACCAGGTACCTGCCTTACTGCGTTCAGGGGTCGCCATTGTCGTTTCTCCCCTGATAGCACTGATGAACGATCAGGTTACCTCGCTGAAACAGCTCGGGGTGAAGGCCGAGCAGCTCAATTCCAGTCTCAGCTCCGAGGAATCTGCCGCAGTGTGGAGAGCGCTCAAACAAGGGCAGCTCGATGTCCTCTATGTTGCGCCGGAGCGATTGCTCAGTGATTCCTTTCTGGCCTTGATGGAAGAACTTGAGATCGCGCTGTTTGCAATTGATGAAGCCCATTGCGTAAGTCAGTGGGGGCATGACTTTCGTCCCGAGTATATGGCGCTGGGTGTTCTGCACGAGCGCTTTCCCGCGGTTCCCCGTGTGGCGCTTACCGCAACCGCGGATGTTCCCACGCGCAATGAAATAGTAAAGCAGTTAGACCTGGGGGAAGCCCGACAGTTTGTCGGGGGATTTGATCGACCGAATATCGGCATCGAAATTGTTTTGAAAGACAGTGTCAAGAAACAGCTTTTGGCATTCCTTGAAACGCAGAGCAAAGAGGAATCGGGAATTGTCTACTGCCTTTCTCGAAAGAAAGTCGATGAGTACGCCTCTTTCTTATGCGGTGAGGGCTATAATGCCTTGCCCTACCATGCCGGTATGCCCGCCGAAGAGCGGCAGCAACATCAACAGCACTTTATCGAAGAGGAAGCCTGTATCATGGTTGCGACGGTCGCCTTTGGCATGGGGATCGACAAGCCAAATGTGCGTTTTGTTGCTCACGTAGATCTGCCTTCCAGTGTGGAATCCTACTATCAGGAAATCGGTCGGGGAGGCAGAGATGGTCTGGCAGCGCAGGCCTGGATGGCCTACGGTTTGAGCGATGTGGTGATGCGTCGACAAATGATAGAGGGCTCTGATGCGGATGTGTCGAGAAAGCGCACCGAGCATCAAAAGCTCAATGCACTCCTCGGAATCGCTGAGACGGTTAGCTGTCGCAGACAGGTCCTTCTTCGCTATTTTGGACAGGACCACGAGGGTGCCTGTGGAAACTGTGATACCTGCCTGTCTCCCGTTGACACCTGGGATGGAACGACCGCGGCACAGCAGGCATTGTCCGCCGTGTATCGCACCGGCCAGCGTTTTGGAACCTCATACCTCAGTGATGTGCTCATTGGGAAAAGCAACGAAAGGATTCAGCGCTTCGGCCACGATGCTCTGGGGGTGTTTGGCGTAGGTAAAGAATTCAGCGCACGTGAGTGGGCCAGTGTATTTCGGCAACTTGTCGCTGCTGGATTTTTGGCGGTGGATGTAGAGGGCTATGGTGGTTTGCAGCTCACGCAAGAGAGCAGGGCGGTGCTTAAAGGAGAGCGCGAAGTAATATTGCGTCGGGATCCGGTGAGGCAAAAGAAGAGAACGAAGAAATCCGGCGCAAGTGCCCATCGAGCAGAGTTGAACGCTGAGCAGGAAGCGGTCTTTGAGGAGCTTAGAAAAATCCGTTTGGAACTTGCGCGTTCCCAGAATGTACCGCCGTATGTGATTTTCCACGATCGCACCCTGCTGGAAATGGCGCAAAGCATGCCTGCGGATCGCGATGCCCTCGCGCAGGTCAGCGGCGTGGGTGAGAAGAAGCTTGAGAGATACGGAGATTCCTTTCTCGCTGCCATAGCTAAGCAGCCGTAAAAACAGCCTATTTACGACTATTCACCCGAGGTGACTAAAACCTATCAAAATGCTAGGGTTATGGCCCTGCTCTTTGCTGTCCCCCGGCTCCATCCGTTTAGAGGCGTAAAGATTTCCGCTTGTTCAAAACTGAGCAAGCGGAAGCCGTCAGTACTGGTTTTTGCATCTGCCTGTCTCTGAGGAGTCGGCAGAACTATCCCCGTCAATCTTACGACATTCGAAGCCTTCGAATCTCGTCCCCATATAGCTCTTCGGAAAGGAACAACACATGAAAAATGCAACTCGCGATCTGAAGCAGATCGGGCGGCGACAGCAGGCACAAATACGGTACCTGCTTCAATTGATTCGAAGCCTTCAGTCTCCGATTGAAAGCGTTCGAACGAGAACAATACATAATTTTGACAGTGATTCTCTCGCCGAGGCGCTGGCATTACCCGTATGCGTTCGAAACGGTCACGACCGGAAAAGAAAGCGTATCATTCATCATTTTGTTGCGGCTGTGGTTTCTATGGATCTTTTGGCACACTCGTCGAAAGACCTGAAAACCCTGGGCCGCGTCCTCAGACTGGTTTTCTGGAAGCTTCCGGAAGGTCGAGGATTCATGCGACGAAAGCTCCTGGTGATGCGCACCTTCAAGCTCGTGGATGCCGCTCGTTCCAGGCAGAAGAATGCTGAACGGGAGCTTAAAAAGCAGCAGGATGGGACTAAGGAGAATCTCGAGGCCCGTGACAAACAGTGGCAGAGCCTGCAAGACAGCAATCCCGATGAATGTCTCAGGGTAGTCGCTGATTTTGCTGCGGAACCTTCTGAGCATCCAAAGGTGCGTGCCAATGCGATTCTCTTTATCCTTCGCGGATCGGAAGAACTGCTCTCGAGCAGTGAAAATCGCGCGTACTTCTATGTGGGGCTCACGGAAATCCCGCTGGAGGAGCGCGATGCATGTGAACTGTCAGTGATTGCTTCGGCAATGGTGCAGATTCTAATCTCCACCCCACAGGAAGAACGCATTCCTGACTGGGCCGCGGAGATGCTTCCCGTCTCCGATTCCCTTGCGCAAATGACAGAGGCTAAGACCTGCAAGCAGGCGCTCGACTACCTGAGGACTTTGCTCGAGTGATACCTCGACTGAGAAAATCACCTACGTTTCGCGTGCCGTCAGCTCCACACCCCGTGGTTTTACTACGAATGTTTTTGCCGACGGCTACGCGAAATTCACTCCTGATTGTACTGATGAGGATGCCAACTCTGAACGTAGGGAATGATTTGGGTAAGGGAAAACGCGAATCCGGGGCAGCACGACGCTTCATTGTTTGTCGATACAGTATTGCTCCGCAGTTTTGTCCTCAATGTAGAAATTCGTAACCATGGCATTTCCCTGTTCGGGTACCGCGACTTCAATTCGCGAATTCGCTGGCGCCACGGCAAGTGGACCCTTGCAGCTCTCCGGAATATAGTAGCGTTCAATATTGGCGATAAACATCCCGCCGTATCTGCACACGCCTCGAATGGACAGCTCACAGTCTGCTGGTTTGGAATCGCAGGCACCAAACCAATCCGCTTCAGCAATCCCCGTCTTTGGGTCGCTTCGCAGGCATACGCATTGATTCTGGGAGCTTCCTCTGTGCCCCTTGCGTTCGCAGCGGGCTCTGTTGCCATAGTCGACCTGGTAGCGGATGTAGTGGCCCGAAAGTAAGTCTCTCGGATCGCCGCCCTGAACCGCCAGCAGTATTTGAGGAGCGGTAGCCCGAACGTAATACTGCTGGCCAATCCAGATCAGCATCAGAAGAAAGGAGGCACACATGGCCGCTCTTTTAACGCCCATACTCATGCTGTGTCCTCCGCAAGTTCACTGAGCAGCGGTTTGCTTCGGTGCCAGAAATACACGACGGAAAGAATAAAAACACCCGAAACGATTAATCCGATACCCGTCGTCGTGAGGCTGCCAAAAACCTCAAAGTAGACGACGATGATGCGAGCCGCGATACAGAGTGAGGCAAGGTCAAAGAGCCGCTTATGTTTGCTGCTCGCCGCGGCCAGGGCGATATTCAACCAAACGGCAAGAAAGCCTAAGCAGCCGACAATTTGTTTAACAATTTTCGGCAGGAGCTGAGGGTCTATGAACAAGGGGAGGGTGGCAAATATACCGAGAAGCAGGTATGTGGTGACGAAATATTGCCGGGTTTTAGTATTTCTTGCGGGGTTCAGTGCGACGAAGAAAATCAACAGCGCCAGGGGCAGCCAGGGAATCAAAAGGTAGATTCGGGCCAGTTCGTCATAGGTCCTGTGTCGCAGATCGACCCAAAGAACGTTGGCAATGATAGAACCGATGGTAACCAGAAAGAATAAACTCGTTCGGTAGCCTACGGCAAAAAAATGTCGTACTCGGGGAAAGAGTGACTGCCCCAGATCGCCGACCACAGTTACCCAAATCAGTAGCGCGCACATCACCAGAAACTTAACGTACTGATCCGGCGCCATCGTATAGTTGTTCGCATACCAGAGGAATGCGGCAATAGCGTATCCAATATACCAGATACGACTGATGACAGCGGTATGTGCAAGAAGTACGCAGGGCAGCATAAGAACGAGCCAGAAAAGAATACCCTGCCATCCTTCACTGTGCAGATTGAAAATCTGTGCAGTAAGCCCTATGCCGGCCAGATAAAAGAGTCCGGAGAATGCAAGCAGAGCCTCTCGAACAAGACCTTCCCGCGGTAGCCAGCGTATCGCAAAGAGCGTCGCAAGAAGTTGTAGTAGGAGATAGGTGGGGATTTTAACTCCCTTAGGAATAGACATCCAGTTCGCAGCTACCAGGCTAATAATCCCGACAACTATCGCAAGTATACCGATGCCGTAAAAGCCGTACATAACCCAGGGACGGGAGGGAGCGGAATTCTCATATTTGAGAATGGCCTCGCCCTGCTCTTCGCTTATGAGGTTCTGCTCAATCCATTGAGCGATTTTATTGGGGTGAACCCTGCTCATTGACGCCCTGCTTATTGGAGACCTGAGCCCCTTTGCTCACCTTGACTCAAGTGCCGGAAACATCCTGTTGCCTGCCCCATTATTCGCTATTGGCTCTACACTGGCAATGTAAAGCGGGAATCGCTGTCGGGCTGGTCCCTACGGGCGAATATACTGAGCGCACTATAAACTTCGGTTTTTCTTAATACCCTTGTTAGCGAAGTATATGTTCTGCCGTAGGCAGAACCAAGCAACAAGTATACCCCTAATCTATTGCCCCTAATCTATTACAAGGAACGGCTGACGCCGTACTTTAAATCGTTAGGGGTATATACTCCGGCTAATACATATAAGTATGCAGTGGGAATACTGGCTGGTGACTTTTGACACCGGCGGTAAGGATGCGCCGCCTGGGGGGTCTCACGTTATGTATACGCGATGCCGAGACATCGGCTTAGCGTTGGAGTGCGTTAACAGGTTTTTTTGCCCTGTGGTCTGTACGCTGCCACAGGGCTTTTTCTATATTTCAGGGAAGTGCTAGAGCCTCAGCTCGTATTTCACAAAAGCTGCGGTGGATCCGTCCGGCCAGCTGATGTCGTCTTTGCTTATCAGTTCGAAGCCAAATGCCTGATTGGCTCGCTCGGATGCAAGATTACCTTCACGGTGACCCACGGTGATGACATCAAATTTCTTCTGTTCTTTTGCCCAGCCAATTCTTGCTTCGTAGAACAACTTCGAAAGACCCTTACCCCGATACGCTTTGTTTATGTAACTCATTACGAGCAGGGCAGTCTTCCCGCTTGGGTCATCGCGGTCTTTGGTTATGCCGGTCACACCGATTACCCTTTCCGCATCAAAAAGCGCAAAGATGCACATATCTTCATTGTGAAGGAATGTTTTCCATTCTTCGGGGCTTCGTTTCCGCTCATCGGTGCTCGGGCAAAAGAGATCCGGGTGCGTCTCCAGTGCTTCCAGGCGAATGCTGCGTAAGACTTCCCAGTCCTCGGAGCTAAGCTGTCGCAGGTGAATTGAGGATTCCATTAAACGTTTTGAGTCTCCGGGTAATACGATAAACACGCTCTACGCAAAGTCTACCCGTCTTTTTGTTCCAGAGCGAGCTATCTTCGCCGAAAATCAGCAGGTGTTGTTCACAAGCACCGGAGTCATGTGTACCTATACGTGAGCGGAGCCCTGATTTGCATTCTCCTTAGCTCACAGTTTACTCTCCGGTTACATTATGAACACGGAGTAGATGGGAATTCCCCACAAAACAGGTTCGATTTCTTTTCGTTTTTTGAGGATGTTCGAAATGCATACGCGTATCGTTCTGTATTCCAGGGTGTCGCTGATTTCTGCAGGTCTCTGTGCCGCGGGAATGACTACTCTCGCTGAGTTTTTGTTCGGTCTGATCGTTTGGACGCCGGCTCTGGTTCTTGGTCTTATCCTTACTCTGCTGGGTCTTGCTATCTATGCGAGGGCGTTTCTCGCAATACAGCGCAGTGAACTCAGCGAGCCCGAGGAGGAGGTGCTCTGGAAGATTTCCTGTCGGAGATATCTGCCCGCCCTCGGCGTCGCATCGCTCGGGGTGCTTGGCATGTTGGGAGCGGCTGTTCTCCTTGGCTTTGGTCTAATCGACGCCGGTGGCAGTGTGTCTATTGCGGAGCCCTATCGATGGCTTGCATGTTTCGCTGTCGTCTGGTTTTTCTTCATCGCGCTGTTTGCCTGGCCGGATTTTGTAACCCTGGCGACAAGCATTCCTGCTCGACGAAAAATGCAGCAAAGCGTTTCGCAAGATGTTGGCTAGTGATGAATTGCGTCCCCGTATGAGCGGTAGTGTGGATTCAGCAAAGCACTGCCGGATGTTGCGTAAGTAACCACGGTTGTGTTTTGTGGGAGTCCCCGCCATTGGAGTTTCCAAGGTAATCCGCGATGCGGTCATAAACAGATGAGAGTGAAACAATGGTAGAAGATCAAAAAAAACGTGCCTTGCTTGTGCTGGCGGAAGGCTGTGAAGAAATTGAAACGGTTGCGCCTATCGACGTTCTGACGCGTGTGGGCGTGGATGTCCTTGTTGCGTCTCTGAAACCTGGGCCGGTAAAGGCTGCTTACGGGACCACGCTTGTGCCCGATTGTACCCTTTCTGAGGTGGAGGGAGATTTTGACGGTATTATCTGCCCGGGTGGAAAGGCGAATGCGCGGGCGCTGGCCGCGGATGAACTCGTCCGAAGCAAAATACAGGAATTTGCGCAGTCCGGAGCCCTTGTCGCGGCAATCTGCGCGGCACCAAGCCACGTGCTGGGAGAGAGTGCGGGAATTCTTCGTGGTCGACGTGCCTGCGGAGATCCGGGATTTCTCGACAAGCTTCGCGACTCGGGGGCCCTGGTGCAGGATGTTCCGGTTTGTATTGATGACAATATCATTACCGCTACGGGACCTGGCACTGCGCTGCCCTTTGCGCTGAGTATTGCGGCATATCTTGTCGGCGATGAAGCGGTCGAACCTTTTTCGAAAAAGTGGGGGATCGACTACTGTAGACGAGGCTAGCCCCCTGAGCGCATTTGATGGAGCAGGCGCAGGACTGGTCCTGCTTCCTGCTCGGGAAGTGAAACGAATGCTTCCATCATTGCAATCGACGGCGCGCAGCCGTCCTCTTCAGTGAAGGTTTCGTTATCAATTTTCTTCTGGGTTTCCTCTGGCAGCGTGGAAATCGCCTGATTCATCAGTGTCTCGATTCGTGTCCTGTCATCGTCGAGAATGGGGCTTTCCAGCGCCGACGCAACGGCTTTTGCGCTTAGTTCTTTTGAGGCAACTCTTGTGGTCTTCCAGCCTTCAGACGACTTGAGCTGCTGCATCTCTTCCGGGCTAAGTGCTTTCTTAATAACAAAGACCTTTGAACAAAGTTGTGGCGAAATCTTCTCGACCACCTTTCTTCTGTCAATGTGATTCTTGTAGTACGCGACGATGTCAGCGTCACTGCTCTTTGCAATCGTGCGGCCCTCGAGCATGAGAAGCTGGGTGTAGTGTTTACTAAACTCGCTCTGATTCTGTTCTCTGATGGCCTTCTCTATGCCATCGAACATGGCCTTCAGTTCGGGCAGGGCGTCGTGCAGCAGGCGAGCGCTGGGGTTGTCTGAGAAAAAGGCCTCGAGCGGCTTCATGTTTGGCTTTTTACCGAGGGTTTTTTCTGTAGCTTTAGCGCACTCGTCAGAGGTAACCGCAAGGTTTTTGAATTTGTCGTGGAATTTTCCTCCAATACATCCCCCGATTTTGCGTCCCCAGGTGCTACCTTCCTCAGGCAGCTTTATGAAGAATGGCAAGTCCGCTGCGACCTCGTCGACGCAGGAATCAAACAACTCGCCGCTCACTGCGGTAGAGCATTCTTCAGCGTCGAGGGAAAAACAGGAGGTAAACATCTGTCCTTCCCCGCAGACGGTCGTTGAGAATCTCTTCTTGAATCCGCTTTTCCAGAATGGCTTCAGGCTGAAGTCAGAGAAGGACTTGTCGCCACCGCAAGCGCTCAATGGAAGCAGCACCGTAAAAAGAACTAATGTGAGCAAAGAAAATCGGTTTTTAGCTGCAGTATGTTTCATTTGCCTGGCCTTTAGGTATCCGGGAGTATCGAAGGGTAGAATAAACGGACTTGTGTAGTATTCCAAGAGGTATCTTTTGCACCGCTATCGCAGTCTGTAGCGCACCGCGGCACTAAACAGCCGATCTCCCATGATGTTTTTCAACACGGGAAGAAGCTTCGCGTCGATTGTGGTCCGATAGCGTATCTTTGGCGAATTTGTCTCAATCGCTCGCACAATTTCCTTAACAGTAGTCTCAGGCCCGGGGCAGCTGGCATAGGTCCGGCGTATCATTGCACTGAAGGCCTTAACCAATGTCGTGTATTCCGTGGGGTATTCCTGTTTGCCGAGCGCATCAAGGGCAACTTCGTCAAATCCTGTTTTCACCGCGCCCGGCTCGATTAACACCACGTCAATTCCGCAGCTGTGGACTTCCATTCTCAGGGCTTCCGTCGAAGCTCGCAGGGCATGTTTACTGGCGGCATACCATCCGAGAATGGGGGTGGAAATATGTCCGACCACTGAGGAGGCGTTCACGATGCGGCCATTTCCGGCAGCGCGCATATGGGGTAATACAGCCTGAGTGATTCTGGCGACACCAAACACATTTACGTCAAATTGCCTTTGGATTTCTTCGAGCGGGACGTTCTCAATTGTGCCAAAGCTGCCGTAGCCCGCATTATTAAAAAGCACATCAATTCTACCCTGTTCCTCAATAAGCGTCCGAACGACCCCTCTGACTGCTTCACTGCTGCACACGTCGACTTGATGCACATGAGCGCCCGCTTCTTTCAGGTCGTCCATGAGAGAGAGGCGTCTGGCCGTGGCATACACCGTATGTCCTCTGGTAAGAAGCGCCCTGGCAGTTTCATGTCCGAAACCCGAGGAGGCTCCGGTGATTAGTACGACTTTTTGTTTAGACATAGAAATCTCCCTGATGATGTGTCCGCACTATGCAGCAGGGAGCCGAGATTGTCTCGATGAAGATGCTCCTGCCTTAGAAATCCTGAATTTCTGATTTTCTGGCGGTAAATAGCACGTTCCCTGCCCTCAGTGGTAAAACCCTAGTGTCGAATCAATAGGGTCCGTGCAACTCTGTGGATGCCGAAATGCAGCTACGTAATCAGGATATCGCCCGGAACCCTTATTTTTTTCGACTTTAAGTGAATAAAACTACTGAAATACTTTCTTTAAATGGATAGGTTTGGTAGGGAATAACGAAAGTTCGCTCTGTGCTTGTGATTCCATAGCGTGGATTCTTTTGGCGCAGGGCATAGCATATTACATAAGGCAGGCTAGAAATCTGTTTGCCTTACATACAAGAGAAAAAAAATGGCATCAGGAAAAGTAAAGTGGTTCGACGAGCAGAAAGGATTTGGTTTCATCGAGCAAGAAAGTGGCGATGACCTTTTCGTCCACCATTCCGAAGTAAATGGCAGAACTTTGGAAGAAGGCCAACAAGTCGAGTTCGAAATCGGCGAAGGCAAAAAAGGACCCTGCGCTGTTCAAGTACGAGCGGTGTAGTGTCACTTCGGAGTTCCTCGGTGCTTTTGCGCCTCGGTGTTTTTGCGCCTAGGTGTTTTTGAGCCGGGGAACTCCGGCTAGAAAAAAGGCGTCTTCTTCGGAAGGCGCTTTTTTTTTGTGGTTTTACCGAGAAGCGAATGGTTAAGGGGAGGTCCAGATAAGCCGATGCCATATACGCATCTGATTACCTGGCCTGCCCCCTGAGCTCCTGTTGAGCTAACCCTATTGAGCAAAGCAAACCCTATAGAGAATTATCCCTCCGTTGCCGAGGTGATAAGTCGTTCGAAATCTTCAGTGCTGATATTTCCCCCTGAGAGCAGCACTCCAAGCCGCTTGCCGGAGATATCCAGTTTTTGCGAAAGCAGGGCGGCAAGACATATAGCCCCCGAAGGCTCAAGCCTGAGCCCCATGTGCTCATACGCAAAACGCATAGCTCTGACTATCGCCGCGTCGTCTACAGTTACGATATCGTCGACGAGCGCCCTGATTACGGAGAAGGTTTTGTCTCCGAGATTACCGCGCAGGCCGTCCGCTATAGTTTCCACTTGAGCATTCCGTGTGAGAGTGCCCGTCCGGAGGGATCGCAGGGCGTCGTCAGCTCCAAGCGGTTCTACACCGATGACAGCTGTGGACGCGCCAAGCCCTCGGCTTGTGATTGCCGCACCCGAAATCAAACCGCCACCACCCACCGGGCAGAGCAAGATATCAAAGGGTCCTGCATCCTCGAGGAATTCCAGTGTCGCCGTTCCCTGACCCGCAATAATCGCCCAATCATTGTAGGGGGGAACAAAGACATAGGAATGCTCGGCAATCATTTCGTCGACTGTGCTTTGTCGCGCTTCTGCTGTCGGTTCACAAAAGTAAACCTGGCCACCGTACTCTCTGGTTTTACGGACTTTCAAGGCGGGGGCGTTTGCGGGAATGACAATATGAGATTCTATCTCGAGTCCGCTTGCGGCCAGAGCAAGTGCCTGAGCGTGGTTCCCCGAAGAATGGGTGACCACGCCTCGTGCTGCTTCCTCCGTGGATAGAGACAAGAGCTTATTTGTGGCGCCTCGAATCTTAAAGGCGCCCATGCTCTGCTCATTCTCACATTTGAAGTAGACTTGTGCATTAAGTAGTCTGTCGAGTGCTTCACAGCTTATGTGCCGTGTGTGCTCGACCCTGCTGCTCAGCCTGTTTGCTGCTTCGCGAATATGCTCGAGCGAGATTGGAATAGAAAGATGTTCAATACTCATCTTCATACCTCGTGTTTTGGAGTAGACGAACGATAAAATAGATTGGTGGGGAAGGAAAGATACACAGTCCCCACCTCCAAAAAACCTTTCCCAGGAGCCCTTTCATGGTCCGGGACAGGTGAATTTAATTCCTTTCGCTGTAGTGGTCGCTTCCTGGTAGCTCAAACAGCTCACTTACCTGCAGAAGAGCGCTTCCATAGCCGATAAGGTTTCTGGCCGATGCGGAGAACAATGAGGATTCTTCGGTAGAATTCGCAATATCTCGCAGCAAAGCGGGAAGCTGTTCAATCATCTGAGCTTCGAGTATGTCGGGAGACTCCGGTGTGATCAGCCTTGCCCGTGAATTGCAATAATAGCACGCATGGCTGAGTCCCAGATGAAAGGCTACGAGAAATTGTTTTTGCCTCGCCCCTTCTACTTCCGATTGCTGCTGCCGGACAATCTGCCGAAGCTCTGCTTCGGCAGACTCCAGGACCTTGTCGAGGTAGCCGGGGTAGAAGCGGCTCCAGATTTCCAGAGCTTCAAACAGGGCAGCATACGCGATACTGCATTCGGCCATAGCCTTGTATCGAGTCTTCCATGGTGCATCGACTGTACGGATCAACCGCAGCGATGATTTGAGCATGGATGCAATCCTTCGTCCGCAACGGCGACGTTCCCCGGAGCTCCTGC
The DNA here is from genome assembly GCA_030433295.1 of bacterium. Classification (GTDB taxonomy): domain Bacteria; phylum Bdellovibrionota_C; class UBA2361; order SZUA-149; family SZUA-149; genus JAUIMJ01. The sequence goes on from JAUIMJ010000001.1 coordinate 38,747, forward strand.
CGGAGACGGGGCTTGTGTGTTCAGTGATCTCAGCGCGCACGAAGCGCGCAGAGAGTTCCTTTGCAATATGAATCACCAGCGGCGAGTCCGCGTGCCTTGTGAAAAAGACACCTTCATCAAAATACTTCGTCATCATCTTCTCCTCGAGTAGAGTGAAACTCCAGTGTAAAAACCCAGTGAAAAAACCAGTGAAAAAACATGCACTACCTGCCTGGGGAGCAGCTTGTGCTTCACCTGTCCCTTCCCTAGTGGGCGCAAAGGGAAAGGGCGACAGGGAGATTGCTTCATCCCCCTGACATCGCTTGCGTCTACCCGAATAAAACTGTAAAATAGTAAACTTAATGACTGCTTACAGAGTGTTAAAAAACTTACACAAAGTCAAGCGAGACCTTGTCTCTTCGGGGGATTTTTATGACAGATCATGAATTACTTAGCCATTACACACGCTTAGCTAGAGTAGTCGCCGAAATGTTTTCTCCGGTCCTGGAGGTCCTGGTGCATGATCTACGTAAGCCGGAGCAGTCGATTATCGCAATTTACAATGCACATGTGACGGGGCGGGAAGTAGGTGACGGTGCTACTGACCTCGGCTTGCGTCGACTGGCCGATTCCAGTGTGCCGGATGTTCTTGTTAACTACGCCAATGCTGCACCTGACGGTCGACCGCTGAAATCCTCAACTATCGCCATCAGGAATTCTGATGGCGTGCTCCTTGGTTCTATTTGCTTTAATCTCGATACCTCCTATTTTTCTGAGTTTTCTGCCTTCATTCAGCAGTTTATCGCGGCAGAAATGACAGCAGTGGTTTCCGGGGGAGAGGATTTTAACCCGAGGACGCCCAAGCAGGAGATACACGAAGAAATCAGTCGATTGCTGCTTGAACGCAACTGGCAGAACAAACGTCTATCCAAGGAGGACAAGAAGCACATTGTTTCTGAACTCAAGCGTCAGGGGATTTTCAATAAACGGGCCGCGGTATCAACGGTAGCGAAGGAATTGCAGCTCACTCGTCCGACGATTTATAGCTACCTAAAGTCATAGTGCTATTTTATCCTCCTTTTTGAGGAATTTTGTGTTCTTGTCATCAGTGTTCTTATTATCAGTGGTGAGGTTTCAGTAATGAGCATTCTGAAAAGGTGTATCGCAGTGTTTGTTATGTCTGTGCTCCCAACCGTGTGTATTGCGCATGCTGAATCTGCAGATCAAGCGATTGCGAGGTTTGTAAAAGAGATTGGGCTTAGAGCAAAACTGCTCAAGGAGTTTGACCGAACGGTAGAGCGGGTCGCAAATCAGACGCTGATGGAGGTGACCCGTGGGGGCGCGGCGGCAGCAACGGATGAGAAGTGGTTGGAGCGCGTTAACGCGGTACGTCCGATAGCTAATCGGGCCTTTGATGCGGCTGCGATTATCAAAGAGCTGCATTTTCCTTACTATCGGCAGTATTACACTGAGGAAGAAATGCGTCAGCTGAGCGAGTATCACAAAATGATAAAAGCTGCGGTTGAGCAGGGCACGGCGCGAAGTATATTGGAGGCGCGGGCTGCTGATTTCGCCGGAACATCGGCAGGTAAGAAGTATCTTGAGCTGCGGCAACAGGAGATTATGCTCTGGGATGTGACGAGAGAACGGATTGAGAAAATCGCTCGGGACAGTGCGGCGAAAGCCTTTTCCGAATAAACGTATGTTGCCCGAAGGGAGGGCCTGATGATTACGAAATCTGAAGTCGAAGATCTGGAAACGCCGAGCGGCACCATGCGCTGTTACGTGTACCGACCGCTTGCGGCGGGTAGATATCCGGCGGTGATGTTCTTCTCCGAAATTTTTCAACAGACGGAGCCGATACAACGAGCTGCGACCTTTCTCGCCGGACATGGGTTTTTGGTAGTTGTGCCTGAGATATTCCATGAACTTAATCCTATCGGAACCGTACTCGGCTATGATGACGAGGGCAAAGAAAAGGGTAATGCGGATAAGATTACCAAAAAGCTGGCACACTATGACAGCGATGTGGAAGCCCTGGTTACGTTTATGGAAAAGCATCCCGCCTCAACCGGTAAAATTGGTTCTATGGGGATCTGCATCGGTGGTCATTTGTCATTTCGTGCAGCCATGCACCCCCGCGTCCTTGCCGCGAGCTGCCTATACGCCACGGATATACATTCATCAAGCCTTGGCGAGGGAAAGAACGATGATTCACTTGCAAGAGCGGGAGACATCAATGCCGAGTTACAAATGATCTGGGGTCGGCAGGATCCGCATGTGCCGGCTGAGGGAAGATTAGCTATCTACCAGAGACTCACGGAGGCGGAGTGCCATTTTACCTGGCATGAGTTCAATGCTCCTCACGCTTTTCTTCGGGATGAGGGGCACCGCTATGATCCGGAGTTATCGCTGATTTGTTACCAGCTTGCTATTGGCTTGTTTAACCGCAAGCTGTCGCAGGGCGATATACCCGATACTACTGAGGTGTCGCCGGATCAGGATTGTTAACCCCCCTGGTTGGCGCCCGGACTATTACCTGGCGCGAGAGTAGTGCACGTATGAGATTTTTTCTAACGACAATCTTTCTGCTGATCCTTGGGGCCTTCATCCTGGACCTGGCCTCCGAGGATTATATGATCAGTAGCTACGTCTTTTTCGTTTCTATAATCCTGGCAAGTGCCGCGGTTCTCAAGGTCTGCATCGACCTGGTTTTGCACATTCGGCGCAAGGAGGATGTGACGCAAACATTTCTCGACGAGCCAGAGGGGCAAACCTTCTATGAGATTGAGGACTTTGCGCGCGCTGTTGATAAGAGGGAGCGTGAAAAGGTCGCCCGACGGATGCGCTTCGGATCAGATAAGAAGCCGAAGTAGTTTTTCGCAATACCCGCATAGAAGTTTGTGCCAATCCTAGGCCTGACGAGCAGTTCTGCTGCGCCTCCTGCTTTTTGCCACCCATAAGCTACCAGAGTCGCTGAGTCTTTTTCCCTTCATTCAGGCCCGGAATCATTTCATGCCTCAGCGCATCATAGAAGAATGCCCCCATTTTCCTTTGCAGAGGGTTTCTATTGTGCAATCGACGGCATATTAACCGGGTCATACGCCCTGAGTGGAATACGGAACAATGAACAATTCAAGCGGAGTCGCTCCATCACCCGAAGTCGCGCGTTTTCTTCGAGAGAACTGTGCAATCGCGAGAAAGAAGGGTGAGGCCATAAACCTGGATGACTGTTGTTACGGCAAGATACATAGGGGAGGTGGCTTCGCTGAACAACCATCGAACTATTACTACTTTCTCGCCGGTATTGTTAATCACTTTGAGTTAAAACGCGTGTTCGAGGTTGGGACGCACTATGGCGGTTCTATTCGCTCGATGATTCGCGGTCTTACGGACCAGAAAAGCAGGGATGAATCGCTCTACGCGACCGCTGATGTCACCTTCTACAACGCCGAAGCCTTCGGGCACTATCCGGATACGCTCATTCGTCGTTTCCACGGGGATGCAGGGGCAGCCGAGGAGGTAGAAAAAGTAAAGAAGCTTTTCGGTGGTGAGCCCATTGATATGCTCTATGTGGATGCGATTCACAGTTACGATGGAACGGCCTTGCACGTTAATCTCTATGCAAATGCATTGAGGCCAAGGTTTCTCGTGCTTGACGATATTCACCTCAATCATGAGATGGAGCGTCTCTGGAACGACATGGTGAAGATCTTTGGCGATCAGGCCTATGACGCGACGGAAATATCGGGTCGAGGCGAGTCCGGCTTCGGGGTTATTCTTATGAGGAACAGCTAAAGCGGTCGCAGGATAAAATCGCGCTTTGTTTATCCGAAGACTGCTCCAATCGCCAGTCTTAGTCCCGTATAAAATGACAATTGTATCCGCCGGGATTCTTCTTCAAGTAGTCCTGATGGTATTCCTCGGCAGGGTAGTAGACCTTTCCTCGTTCAATTGTGGTGACGATCTTTGAGCCCCAGCGCGTTCCCTTCTTCTCCTTTTCAATAGCCGCCGCCGCACAGGCCTCCTGCTCCGGGGATGATGTGAAAATCGCGGAGCGATACTGTGTTCCGCGATCATTTCCCTGTTGATTGAGCGTGGTCGGATCGTGAATCTTAAAGAAAAAATCGAGAATGCTTTCGAGAGAGGTCTGCGCAGGGTCATAGACGATGTTGACCGCTTCAGCGTGTCCGCTTGTTCCGGTCTTAACGTGTTCGTAGGTCGCGGTCTCTTCGGAGCCCCCGATGTAGCCAACACTCGTATTAACAACGCCGGGCAGGTCTGCGAAGAGATGTTCTACTCCCCAGAAGCATCCGCCGGCCAGAACGATAGAAGAAGTTTCACTCATAATTTTTCTTAATAAATATGTTTGTATCGTGGTATACTAGCCTAACCTCAAGATGCGATTTTGCCTAGGCTGTTCGGTGGCTATTACGCTAAATCTGCATATATGCGTATGAATAAGAAAAAGGGTGGTGGCCCCATGCTCCGCCCATATGGCACCATGAACCTCTGAACTCGGCGCGGCGATGTCCGTGACGAGTGGGATTTTTGTCGTTCTCGTCCGTCCATACTGATGAGAACGATCTGTGAGAGGAATTGATGCACGTCAGCGCTTATGGAGAGGACGTTTGAATCGCAGGTCTAAAATCATTGCTGCACTGGTGATTTGTGTCGCCGCAGGGCTGTTTGCGGTCTTTTCCAGTGGTGTGTTCAGCGCGCCGGAGCGGGTACCACTGTCAGTAGTACGCGCGGAAGCGTTTGAGTTCACCGATCTTATGCGTCGAAAGGGCAACCTTGGAATTTCCTGTGGGCTTAATAATGCGTGTCGGGAGGTACCGGGGCAGCACCTCACCAACAGTGCCTGGCAGATTCTCGGACTTTCCCGAATGCATACGGTTGACTCCAGGCGCTCATACCTTCCTGAACTAAAGACCAGTCTGAAGGCGTACTTCGATCCCAAAGGTCCATTTCAGGATCAGGCGTATTCATTTCATCAATTGTACGAAGCGTATCAGTTGACAGGGGAGAAAGAGTTTCTCATCTGGTTTGTTGATCGCATCGGAATCATGGTGCCCCACGCTAATGCTATCCTAAAGAGTGCCCCGGAAAAATTCGATCCCATGCTGGTTGCCACTCTGGCCCGGCAGTTGGGGCAGGCGGCAGCTCTGTTTTCAGACGCTTCTATGGAGAGCTTTCTTCAGGAACGACGGCGTTTACCTAAAGATGCTTCGCGCGCGAAGCTGGAGGCAAGGCGTAAGGCTGACTCATATCTGGCGCTCGCAAATGCACTGCTTGATTTCTCACGCTCTGATGAACGATTTTCTGAACCTGACGTTATTGAAGGTTTTGATGAAGCGGACCAGCGCTCATGTTTCAGATTCTGGGCACGGAGTGCGATGTATCTTGCCTCGGATAAACCCAAGGACTTCGCTCGGCTGCGGGCCTTTATGAAAGGTGCTGACTTTTTGTCGAAGAGTCGTGAGCAACTTCGTTTTTCTAACCTTCAGACCGTACTGCCCTGTATTCACGCGTTTCAGGAGCTTGGCGAGAAAGACAGCAAATTCAAGAAGACCGCCTTGCATCTTCTGAAAGAGGTGGTTGTTCCGAACTGGGATGGCTCACGGAGAGACTTGTGCCGTGGGGACGGAGGATTCTTCGCTGATGTCCGGCCGAAGGAGCGTCTCTGCGATCAGAATACCAAATCGGTCTCTGATAATGCCTGGGTTATATTTTTGCTAAGCAATGAGGTCGCTTCTGTTGAAGTTGAAATTAACTAGACGTATTGTTTATCCGTTTCTTTTTGCAACGGCAGTATTGCTCTCGTTCCCTTTGGCGAGCATGGCGCAGAGATCCTGCCCGCAAGGACCTTCATCCTGTCCGGCATGCGCGGAGGGCGAAATTTGTCGCTGTCCTGAACCCATACCCGGTTGTCCCCGTGTGTGTTCCTGTGCAGAGAATGAATGCAACGACATCGACTGCGGAGATCAATGTTGTTACGATAATTCCAGTTCCGGGCCTCATTGTAACCCGTGTAATAGCGATTGCCCGGAGCCTAATCCCTGCGAGCAGGAAACGACCTGCGAAGACTCCTCCCAGGCCTGTTCTACGGTAAGTGTTCCCTGTCCGGGCTGTGGAAATGTGACCTCACCGCAGTGTGAGTGTGAGCCCTGTCCGACGCCGACACCGGAGCCCACTGCTGAACCGACCCTGGAGCCAACGCCGGAACCAACGGCAACTCCTGAGCCAACTGCGGAACCTACGGAAACACCGGAACCTACGGCTACACCGGAACCAACCGCTGAGCCTACAGAAACGCCGGAACCTACATCGACTCCGGAACCGACCGCCACACCAGAGCCTACGCCTACACCGGAGCCAACTCCAACGCCTCGACCTACGTCGACTCCTCGACCTACGCCGACGCCGCGGCCGACTCCTCCGCCTACACCGCGTCCGACACCATCAATTACGCCACTACCTACGCCGCCTCCTACGCCGGAGCCGACGATCTGGTGGACGCCCGAACCGACCTGGACACCTCCGCCCACGCCGGAACCAACCGTATGGTGGACGCCTGAACCAACGTGGACACCTTCTTCAAGTAGCAGCTCGTCAGCGAGTTCTGCGTCCTCAAGTAGTGCGTCCTCTGCGAGCTCAACCTCTTCGTCGACGTCATCCTCGACCTCGTCTACGAGTTCTTCGACGTCCAGTTCAAGCTCGGCAAGTTCCTCGAGCGCAAGCTCGGCCAGTTCAACGAGCGCAAGCTCGGCAAGTTCATCAAGTGCCAGCTCGACGAGTTCATCTACCAGTAGTTCGACGTCCTCCGCCTCGAGTGCGAGTTCCAGTACGACTTCATCTGCGTCCAGTAGTACCTCGTCAACGTCCAGTACTTCGAGTGCCAGCAGCACGAGTTCCTCGACCTCGAGTAGTGCCTCTTCGACGTCCAGTGCTTCAAGCGCCTCCTCGGCGAGTAGTTCGACGTCCAGCTCTACCTCTTCGTCGACCTCCTCAGCGAGTTCGTCTACTAGTTCAGCGAGTTCCTCGACAAGTTCATCTGCAAGCTCATCCACCAGCTCGTCGACGAGCAGCTCAACGTCATCTGCTTCGAGTACGAGTTCAAGTACCAGCTCCTCTACCTCAAGCAGTGCGTCCTCGACCTCTTCCTCAGCGTCGAGTGCAAGTTCGTCGACTTCGAGTGCCAGTTCCAGCACTTCCTCGTCAACATCTAGCAGTACGTCTTCGAGCACCTCTTCTGCCAGTTCGTCGACCAGTTCCTCAACATCGAGTGCAAGTTCGTCGACCTCGAGCGCCAGTTCAAGTAGTACGTCCTCTGCGAGTTCGACGTCATCGTCCACTTCTTCCGCGAGTTCGTCGACCAGCAGTTCAACCTCATCGAGTACCTCAAGCGCCAGCTCGACCAGCTCCTCGACGAGTTCGTCCACGAGCTCATCGACGAGTAGCTCTACCTCCTCTGCTTCAAGTACGAGTTCTTCAACCTCTTCTTCTACGAGCTCGACCGCGTCATCATCGACCTCTAGTGCATCGAGTTCAAGTTCCTCGAGTTCGAGCAGTAGTTCGTCGAGTGCTTCCAGTTCAACGTCGAGCTCAACCTCGAGTAGCACGTCGAGTTCGAGTTCGTCGACGTCGTCAGCGTCCAGCGCGACCTCGAGTAGTTCTACTTCGTCAGGTGGGGCTCCGAAGATTCCAATGCTGATTCGCTAGCAGGTTCCGGTAGATACACTTGGGTTTATGGAAGAGGTGCGATGACAGAAAAGAGAAGATGTGAGTCAGGAGTGGCAATTACGGAATTCGCCATATCTGCTCCGCTGATTATATTGCTGCTTGTTGGTCTGATAAATCTGGGTTCCATGTTGTGGCAGGTTCATGTGTTTTCTGATGCTGCCCGCGAGGGGGCCCGGGTGGCAGCAAATCGATCAAACTTTGATAATGCCTGTGCTAATCTGGTGACAGACGCGGGTAGTGCTACCGCAGAGTATATGAATAATGCGGGCAGTAATTATACGGCCAGTTGGGAAATGGTTGACGTGCAGCTCGCAAATGCCACCTGGGATGGACTTTCGATGGACTTCGTGCGCGTCAGTACCAAGACAAATTCGAGCGACAACTGTCTACTCTGCTTTGATGGCATCCTTACGTATATAGACGTAGAACTATGGAGCAGTTTCGCACTTGAAAAGCCTTGTACGTAAATCTAACAGTGTCGCCGAAGAAAAGGGGGCGACTCTCGTAGAATTTGTGCTGGTGCTCATCGTCACGCTTGGGGTCATTGGTTTTATGATTGACTCAGCCGTCGCGTATTTTCACTATCACCTTCTCGTGCATGCAAATGCCGCTACGGTGCGGCGTCTTGCGGTGAATGTTCAGGGAGCGACAAGTGAACCGGACCTCGCCAATCTGGCTGAGACCATGGTTGATCAGCGCTATCGGAATGCCTATGGAGTGCAGATGCCCTCTGCGGACTTTGCCGCGAGGATTGAACGTACGCCAGATGCTGCGTGTCTTCTGCGAGTTCGCGCTGAGATGCCATTTCGTTGTTTCTTCTGTGTGTATTTTGATGGCCCCTTTAATTTGATTACTGAAGCAGAAGCTCTGATAGAGGATGAGTGTTTCACTTGTTAAGAGAACCTGTGGCTTTGGAAAAGCAATTGTCTGAATACCTGAGTAGCGCTTGCACTAAACAGCAGTCTGAGCAGCAGACTGAGCGGCAGGATGAGCAGGAGACTGAGCGGCAGGATGAGCAGGAGACTGAGCGGCAGGATGAGCAGGAGAGGGGCGCCATTCTGATCTTCGTGGTCTTATTGGTCGTGGTGCTCATCGCCCTGACTGGTCTGGTGGTAGACCTTGCGCGCCTTCAATATACGGTGATTCGAGCACAGCAATCTGCTGACGCGGCAGCGCTTGCTGCTGTGATCCACCTCGATGACCCGAGCGATATCGATAACTGGAGAAAGACAAAGAAAGCGGTTCTGGCTTCGCTTTCTCAGAGTCAGTTATACGCTTTGGACGATGATGCTGCGGAGTCACTCAAAGCGGCGAACAGCGACTACCCGATGAGGACCATGCGATTTCTCGAGGGAGAAACTACCCCACACGATTACACCTGGTATGCGAAACATGCGGGATCTGCAGGCAATCTTGGCGTTGAAGTCGTTCGGGGTGTATTCTGCTATGTGCAGACCTCCCTTGTGCCTCCCAGCTTTGAGCGTCGATGGTATGCGCTCGAGAGAACTAATCACTATTGCAAGGCAAACAGTGTGCAGGTCGATATTACGGTACGTGAGGTGCCGACTACCTTTGCCACGATTTTCGGCGTTCGGGAAATGAATGACGTACGTGTTTCCGCTCAGGCACATCTTAATCCCGCCCCCTATACCTGTGGACATGAGCTTTGTGACGATTTGGGAATTGTTGGTGAAATTAGCAGTCCCTATGAATATCCCTACGCACAATTCAATCCTGACCCGCCCTGTTAGAGCGATGTGGCCCTGGCGTTCAGCAATATTCATGCTGTCTATTTTCCGAGGAGAGTGAGGTGCGCTTGAATCGCAGAGGACTGTATCCGGCTCTGTTCCTCCTTGGCTTTGCCTGCTCAAGTCTGGTCGCCTTTCTGCTTTTCGATGCGATACCACATGTTGAGGATGAGCATGCGATATTGCGTCAGGCAAAAATCTTTAGCTCGGGGGCATTCAGTGCTGAGCTCCCGGCGGTGCCTTCCGCATTTTCAATTCCCTTCATGGTGGAATATGAGGGCAGGCAGTTTAGTAAGTATCACCCGGGTTTTTCCTTACTGTTGGTGCCGGGAGTTCTGCTCGATGCCCCCTGGTTGATCAATGCCTGCTTAAGCGGATTGAATCTGTGTCTAGTGTTTCGTCTAGTCGGAAGGAACTGGAATCGACAGATTGCCGCCCTGACCATTTTCTTGCTGCTTTGCTCTCCTATGTTTCTTGCTATCTCAGGGTCACTGTTTTCTCACACGGCTCTTTTGAGCTGCCTGCTCAGTTTTCTGCACTTCTTTTTCCGGCTGCGTTCCGATACCTCTGTGCGACCCGCCATATTTGCGGGATGTGCTCTTGGCTTTGCCGCATGCATTCGACCATTTTCTGCGGCCCTGCTCGCGCTGCCTTGTGTCCTGACCGCCGTGTGGCACATTTGTGCTACGCGTGACTCTGCACGGGAGCGGTATGTTCGGAGCTATGTGATACTGGGCAGCCTCACTCTTTTATTGTGTGGCGTACTGCCCCTTTACAACTACATGACAAGCGGATCTGCGATGACTAACGCCTATACCTTGATCTGGCCCTACGATACTCTGGGTTTTGGGCCGGAGAGCGGACGCGGGGTTGGGGGGCACACCTTTGCAAAAGGTCTGCTCAATCTCAAATTGGATATGAGACAGTATGCGAGTCTTTCATTGGGATGGCCCTCGCTTGCCGGTGTTCCGTTGATCGTTCTTCCGATACTTGCCGGACTTTTACTTAAACCACGCCGTGCACAGGATCTTCTATTATTGCTTCCGCTGCTGATTCTTGCGCTTGGCTATACCTTCTACTGGGCCCGGGGAGGTAGTCTTTTCGGTGCGCGATACTACTTCGAATCCATCCCTTTTATTTGTGCGCTTGTCGCTGTGGGCATTTACAAGCTCGCCCTGCTTAGCAAAGCGACCTCTCTGACGTATCTTCTGGTAATTCTTACTGCGTGCTGGGGTGCGCAATCTGAGTCTCTGCCTATGCTGGCAAAACTGAAAGACCTGTATGGCATAGATGCTAGTGACTCTGAGGTAGTTGACCGCGCAGGGATATCAAATGCCCTGGTTTTTGTATCAGTACGACATTGGACTGACTATGGTCGACTGTCCTGGAGGAATGAAGCCGATCTTCAGGGAGATATAGTATTCGCGATGGATGGCGGCACCGTGCGCAATAAAGCCGTTCGTGCATTACATCCACACCGAGAGGTGTTTTCCTTTGATCGACGCAGAGAACCAAAACTCCTTAGCGTTGAAGAACCACTCGATAAGAGAGAAGTTATCCGGAAGTAAATCAGGTTCCGCAGAAGGTATGCTGCACGACTTCGTGCTCCTCGGGTGGAGCCATAAACCTCTCGTGTTCTCCCTGATCGACAAAGGGCCGGGAAAGAATTCCGCTGAGTAACTTCGCCGGCTCAAAGTTTCTATCTTCCACCGCAGCTTGTATGACTTCCTCAACGCGATGATTTCGGGGAATGAATGCAGGGTTCGACAGTCTCATGGTTTCAGCGACTGCTGCATGCGAACCCGATTCTTGCTCCAGCCGTTTTCGCCAGCGCGGAAGCCAGGGTTCCAGGCTTTTACGCATAGGTTCGCTAAAGCAATCACTGATGCTTCGCTCGAGTAACAGCCCATGTAAACTTCGGAAACTATTCGTGTAGTCCGCTTCGTTTTCGAGCAGGATGTTCAGGAACTCTTCGATCAAGCTAAAATCATCGTCCACCGCAGTGCTAAGCCCCAGTTTACTTCCCATTGCCTGCAGCCAGGCACTCCGAAATATATCTCCGAACGTCTGAACAGCGTTGTTGGCAAGACTTACTGCTTCCTTTTGTTCCTCGGCAAGAATAGGAAGTAGGGATTCGGCAAAACGTGCAAGGTTCCACTGAGCAATAGGACCCTGGTTTGCGTAGGCGTAGCGACCATTTCGATCGATATAGCTATAGACTGTTGCGGGATCGAATGCGTCCATAAAGGCGCAGGGTCCGTAGTCTATTGTTTCACCCGAGATGCTCATATTATCCGTGTTCATTACGCCGTGGATAAAGCCGACCGCCATCCACTGAGCAACGAGATGCGCCTGGACGCCTATTACCGTATGAAGAAGGGCGACATAGGGATTTTCCTCCCGGCGAAGTTCCGGGTAATGTCGATCTATAGTGTATTCTGCGAGAAGCTGCAGTCCCTCTATGTCTTTTCGGACGGCGAAGTATTCGAAGGTTCCAATTCGTATGTGACTGGAAGCAACTCTTGTAAAAACACCTCCGGGTAGCCTGCTCTCTCGACGCACCGTCTCACCGCTCGTAACCGCGGCAAGCGCCCTCGTCGTCGGGATGCCGAGATGATGCATCGCTTCACTCAGGACGTATTCTCGAATAACGGGTCCCAGGGCCGAGCGTCCGTCGCCACGTCGGGAGTACGGTGTTCTTCCGGCACCTTTGAGCTGAATGTCTCGCCGTATTCCATCAGTATCCACGAGTTCTCCGAGGAGAATTGCCCGACCGTCGCCAAGCTGTGGCACGAAATTACCAAACTGATGTCCGGCATAGGCAAGCGCGATAGTATGTTCGTCCTCACTAAAGGCGTTGCCAGAGAACAAAGACTCCGGATGGGACGAGAGCAATTCGTCCGGGGAAAGGCCGAGACTCAGCGCAAGCTCCGCGTTAAATAGGGCGAGCTCAGGTTCCTTAGAGCTGATTGGCGCAATCCGCGAATAGAATCGTTCCGGCAACGTTTGGTAGGTATACTCGAAAGGAATGTGCATAGAGACGGTCTATAAACAAAACGTAGTGCGAACTACGTAAATGAAACACTACGAAAATAATACAAGGCGTAGTTGGGACTACGTAACTATAAAAGGCGTAGTGCGAACCACGTTAATGCGTTCGGATGTTTGCGAAAATACTTCTCTTCTTCTTAGCATGTTTATCGAATGTTAAGAAGAAATAGAGCAGCAAATGAACCCTGAGTGAAGCGCCAGCCTCGCGAAATTTGGCTTTGCGAAAAGTCGTGCTAGGCTGCGGGCCACAATATGAGAAGAGCAACTAGATCTATTCGCGTCCTCCGAGTCAATTGCAGGTGGAAGCGAATAGGGGAAGTGATAGGTTTTTACCCGCCCCGTTTTCATCATCCTTCTAAACAACCGGAGTATAGTATGGCAGCAAAGCGCCCCTACCCACCGGTTGCGGTGGTGGATCTCGTCGTTGCCGGGGTTCAGGCACATATTGCGGACCCCGATAATCCAAAGTTCGATTCTGAAACCGGAGCAAATATCCTCAGGCACTGGCGTCTTTTTTGTGAGTATCTCCTCGAGCGGGAAGCGATGCAGCTCTCCTGCGAAGACGAGGTTCCTGTTCTTTCCTGGAAGCCCGGATCCAGAAAACGTAAATCCCCAGAGGCACACTTTACGCGTCTTCTTGTCGATTCCAAAGGGCAGGCGTTTTCTGAGTATCTCAGCAAGAGATTTACGGAAGTTAAACCAGCGACGGTTCGGACTGAGACATCCTCCTTGCGAGCATGTATCAGAATTCTCCAGGCGGCTGGTGAGACAGAGTTCAGGGCCGAAGATTTGCTCAATCCGAGCGTGGCAGCCGATCCGCGGACAGTAGTCCCCTTCACGGAGGAGATGGTCGCTCAGGCCTTTGGTCTGCAATCGCTACAGCTGGCCACCCGGCGGGATATCGGCGTATATGTCGCCTTCATTCGTGAGCATGTATCGCCCACGCCGAGCTGGAAGCAGGAGGTGGCGGCAAGCAAGCGACTTCGCAGAGTCAAACGTAGAGAAACTCGAGAGCGATTAGCTAAGGAGGCAGTAGTAATCGAGACTGTCACCGGCCAGATGATTTTCTGCGCAGCGGAGTGGACTCAAGCGTTCCTTGAGTATGTGCAGCCCAATCGCCAACTCAAACAGGTGATTGTGGCGATACAAAAGTATTATCGTTGGCTGGCAGAAGAGGGGCTCTGTGACTTTGATGCTGCCGCACTCGGGCAGCCGCTTCGTTTGCGAGATCAGGGGATTTTCAAGAAACCCTTGCGATTTCGCTCGGGCTGTCCGGTAAAGCAATTTACCGGGGATGAATCGGCTCCTCAGGATCCGGAGGCAGCTGCGACAGATGCTCATGTCTCGCGTGCGAAGATGAAGAAGAAGACGAGGAAGAAGTTGAGCCGAAGAGGTAGAGATACTGGATGATTGCCGTAGTGGAAGGAGCTACGAACTCTGATATTCGAAGCTGGGATATTCGAAGTTGGGATAATCGAAGAGGGGGGAATTGAAGAGGTTTTGAGCAAAGGACTTCTGTCCTTGCACTGTTTCTGAGCTTCTTCTATTCCCCAAGTCACATTCTCTCTGGTGTCTGATGCCGCACGCCGGGTGTGCGCAATGGCAGGGCTGCATCTATGCGATGAGAATAATCAGAGCAGTGAGAGCAGCGATTGTCCCAAGTAGGTACATGCCGCTGCGTCTTCTGCTGATTCCGCGGTTTCGCAGATACGTGCAGAGCACCCCGTTTGGCTTGATGAAATGAATGCCCTGTGCCACCAGGTTCTTCTCGGCGTCAGCCTCGATGCGCTTGAGCTTTAACACAGCGGAAAACTCAGCCGCCGTCTGATAACGCGCTTCGGGGGCTTTCGCTCCCGCTTTCTTGATGAATGCCTCGAACCAGCATGGGACTCCTGCATCCTTTACTGCAAGCTCCGGCAGGGGGTCGGCACAATGGCTTTTGGCCAGCTCGAACCAATTATCCTCTTCATACGGGCGGTGACCCATTACGATTTCATAGGCGAGGACGCTGAGGGAGTAGATATCGCTTGCCAGAGACACCGGCTCGCAGCGCACCTGCTCCGGCGACATATAATACGGAGTCCCAAGGCACATGCCGGTTTTTGTCAGTGAGAAGTCTTCGTTTACCGAACGAGCAAGGCCCAGATCGGTAACTTTCGGTGTGCCATCCTCGTCAAAGATAATGTTTCCCGGCTTGATATCTCTGTGAATGATTCCCTTCTCATGGAGTGCTGCAATGCCTTCTGAAATCTGAAGCAGCATTTCTACCGCCTCACGAAAGGGGATCTGCTTGTCAGGCGCAAGAAGAAGCATCTCCTTGAGATTGCCGCCTTCGAGCAGCTCCATGACCACAAATGGTACGCCATTCTGAGTCACTCCGCTGTCGATTATGTCGATCACGTTTGGGTGAGAGATACTACGGGTGTATTCTATTTCTCGTTCGAAGCGAGTAACGCTTTCTTCATCATTAAAGGCTTCATTCGTGAGGACCTTTAGCGCAACAAAGCGTTGCGTTTCATTGTCGTAGCAGCGAAACACCCAGCCACTTGAGCCCTCACCGATGCGCTCGTGCACCACGTAGCGAGGCGAGAGTTCTTCACTGATTTTTTCAGCATTGATAATGTGAGAATGATCCTGCATGTCATTTGCCGATGTCTGGCTCAATAATCGCTTTCCGTCTCCGACCTGAGTATCCCCGGGACTACGCATTAAATAATCGATATAAACAGGCGAAAGCTTTAGGTTTTTGAGCGGGTAGCTCAACGTGATTTGTTTACTCAGTGATTGTGGAATATTAGCCGGATACTCGCTTCGAGGGGATCTTGTGATTGCAGATACTCTGCAGGCTGATTGGATTAGAAATTAGCAGAATGCTACGTGATTTTTGTTACGAAAAGGTATGAGGGATGAAGGATCCCGGGATGTGAATTTGTCTTACTCATCTTCCTTTCCACTGGCGTACAGATTTATAGTGTGCTTTCCTCTCGAGGAGGACAATGTAAATTCTTACCCGGTTAATTCGTTTGTCCTCTTTTTTTCCTCGATTTTCCATGGGCCTTGAAAAGCCGAATAGAATTGGCCCAGCAATTTTAACCCTTAACTACTTTAGCCGCTATGAAATGTCATGAAATAGAGTATCAGATTGTCGGAGATGATTTGCAGTTTGTCGAGGTTATCCTCGATGAAGGAGAGACGGTTGTCGCTGAGGCTGGTGCGATGATGTACATCGAAGATGGTATAGAATTTGAAGCCAAAATGGGTGACGGCTCTAAGCCGGCCACGAGTTTCTTTGATACCCTGGTGAAAGCTGGAAGCAGAGTCTTTACCGGTGAGTCTCTTTTTATGACGCATTTTACGCATCACGGGAAAGGGAAGGGGCACGTGGCTTTCGGGGCGCCGTATCCGGGCAAGATCGTCTCAGTCGATATGGCTGAACATGGTTCTCTTACCTGTCAGAAAGATTCTTTTCTATGTGCTGCCCTCGGTACAAGCATTGATATCGCCTTCAATAAAAAATTAGGCGCAGGGCTCTTCGGTGGTGAGGGTTTCATTTTGCAGAAGCTTACCGGAGACGGTATGGCCTTTCTGCATGCTGGTGGCACCATAATCCGGAAACGGCTTAACAATCAGAAGATTCGACTGGATACCGGATGTCTCGTTGCCTTCTCGCCGGGGATTGACTACTCCATCGAAAGAGCGGGAAATCTGAAGTCCATGTTCTTTGGTGGGGAGGGTATGTTCCTCGCAACGCTTGAAGGTACCGGAGATGTCTGGCTGCAGTCGCTACCCTTCAGTCGTCTGGCGAATCGAATTCTTGCGAATGCACCCAGTGCGGGTGGCTCCCAACGCGGAGAGGGTTCGGTGCTCGGCGGCCTGTCCCGCTTTATGGAAAGCTAAGTCGTTAGGGCGAAACCGGGTTCCTTCGCATGAGCTGGGCTGAATCATCATCATCGTGCAGGTAGGGGGCAGTCTTGTCGAAAAACGTACTCATAGGAATTGTCGCCCTTCTCCTGCTGACGGTTTGTGGGCTTGGAGCAGCCCTGTTTCTCATGCTTAATCAGGAAAAGCCGGTCGTTCGTAAGCCTCTTCCTCGCTATAGCGATCTGATTAAGGCATCAAAAGATACCGCTACAAACAGAGAGGGGGCCCCGGCAAGCGCGGTACCCGGCCGCTATACTCGAGAAATTCTCTCTAAACTAGAGCTTGGGATGAGTCCTGCTGAAGTTCAGGCCATCCTGCG
>JAUIMJ010000173.1 GCA_030433295.1 bacterium
TTCGATGAGGGAGTCCTCAAGGGAATCAAGTCGCTCAACAAACGTTGCACGCGTTTTTCGAAAATCACTGAGAATATTCTCGATCGAATTAGCGTTATGATCCGCCTCGTAGGTCTCCCGGTTGCTCTCTTCCCAGGCGGTAAGGTGAGAGGCTCCTGCAATAAACTCATCAAGACGCGTCGACCAGAGAGACTCCAAATCCAGCAGGTGCCCTATTTGCTCCTGAACCGACCAACGCTCTCCCAATTTTTTCGTAAGAACCGACGCCGATACGTCACGCACACTTTCCTCAAGTCGCGCTGCACATCCGCGGACTCGTTCAACAGTGTTAGGATACATCCACGGGGGTAAATCAAACTGAAATTTTCGCTCAACCCAGATTGTTCTTTCCATTTGCTCCCGTATCTACAAGGTGCCCTATCGTCTCCATTACAGCCCACACCATAGCAGATAACTCAACGCAAAGACGTCAGCACTCGAAATCACAAGAAACACACCCTAACTCGCTGTAATTACACAACTACATGCCAAAGACAAAGCTCGTCAGAGGAAACAGGAGTGCTATACTCCGACATAACAGCAAGGTTAGTCCTAAAACGATGGCGATCAGAGCATTTTTCAGGGGAAAGAGGTAAAAAATGCGCATCAGCGCGGACGCTAGTCCGTGCGGGAGAAAACAAACCAGAGCAGCCACTGCAGGAGCGCCGGATGAGCATATCAACATGCAAAATATTCTCTTTGTCCATTCTTGTGCTGGCAATGTTTTGCACGACCTCGTACGCACAGGAATGCCAGGACTGTGTGCAAAGAAAGAGCCGGGTGTGCGCAAAGGAATGTG
The DNA here is from genome assembly GCA_030433295.1 of bacterium. Taxonomy (GTDB): domain Bacteria; phylum Bdellovibrionota_C; class UBA2361; order SZUA-149; family SZUA-149; genus JAUIMJ01. The sequence goes on from JAUIMJ010000173.1 coordinate 839, forward strand.
AACTGGTTGACCCCAGCATGTCCCTGCGGTGCCAGAAAGAGTGCACCGCTGGCTACTGCATGCATCGATGTAATGGAAAACCGGAGATGGCTGAGTCCCTGTTTAACAAGGACTGTAGCGACTGTCTGGACCAGCAATTCGTTCTCTGCGATGACGCCTGCGGACCGGGCAATGAGCGAACACGCGCGGTTTGTAAACTGAGTTGCGCTGAATTTCGCTGCAAGAATACCTGTGACACCGGTAAAGAAGAAAAAGAGTGATCCCGGATATCAAAAACTAGAAAGCTTAAGAATTTAACTCTTCGTTTATCGCCTCCTGCACAGCAGATTTTTGGCGAGTGATAAGCTCGTAGTAGTAATCAATATCATCAATTCCCATGTTTGCCGTGTATGAGGTCACGCTAAGCACCAGGTCGTAATTAACAATACTTAGCTTTGCCCCAATCAGAGTATCAGCAACGGCAAGAGCAGCGTAGAGAAACTGCTGTGTATTTTTTACGGATAAGGGAAGAACATTAACACCCATGTAGAGCGTCGTCTCGGGCGAGCGATTACGTCCCTCGAGCGTAATCTCCAGATCTTGCTCCTCTCCAAGCGGAACAAGCCACTGGGCGAGTGTTGATGTGCGCTGCTGTAAACAGTCATCCGGCGCAAAGCCCCTGCGCACCATAAACTCCTCGATCAGTCGCGATGGATCTTTACCTCCCGTTATCTTGCGAATTCGCGCGGGAGTTATCTTTCTCACTTTACTCATAGTTCCACCAAAAAAAGTATTCTTTCTCTGTGCCCTCTTTCGGACAAGTATACGTCAATTCCGCTCGTTCGCCCCATGCTAAAATTCAAATCCAAATTGCCGCGTCGGCACAGCTAGCGACATCATTTCGACGAAAGAACAAAGTCATAAAAATCTGCCGGCCATTCACCGGCAAGTTTTTCGCGCGCTTCGCTAACGCATCTCTGAATAGCGATAAAATGACTATCTTTAGCCTTTATATGCAGGATGCGTTCAAGCAAATCCTGTACATTATTTGGCTCAAACAGTAGTTCCGGATAGGGAAGGCAATGCTCCATTACTGGCGTTTTCGGTGCCAGAATTGGCACTCCTGCCTGGAGCAAACACGTAAACTTGAAGGTCCCGGCAAGCTCGTCCGACGGAAGTATGACGAGATCTGCGGAGGCACAGGCAAGCTGCGCGTCCAGTTCATCGCTGATAAACACCACCTGGCCGATCAGTCCCAGACTTACCGCTATCGAAATAACTGAGGCACGGTCGCCCTGCTCGAAAGGATCGCCGCAGGCAAGCAAAGAAATATCATCTCTCTCGGCGGCGGAGACCGCGCGAATTAGATACTCCATGGGGATATGCCCCGCATAAGAATCGAGTGAAGCTATGAGAAAAGTACGCGGAGGGAGAGAAAGCTGCTTACGAAACTCCTTGCTGCTCACCGTGTCATCTTCGCCGACAGAAACCTCATCGAGGGAATTGCTGTAGGGAAGTATAAGAACTCTCTTATGGAGGATCTTCGGGAGAGTCTTTTTGAGTTCGTCGGCATGCCAGCTTGTCGGCATTATTATTTTCCCGGCACACAAAAGAGCCAGATATTCGAAGAATCTATAGGTGTATTGCAGCAGCACCATCGCCTTGCTTCGCTGACGTGTGTGCCAGGGAATGCAATCGAGCAGCAGCACAATACGTGCCCCCGTCAGCATTGCCGCAAGGAGAACGAGGAATACACTGCGCGGTTCAGACACAACTACGGAAGAAGCACGCAGATGTATCATTCTCATCAGAATGCGAATTGGTGCCAACAGCACATCCAGAATTCGACTGATGACGCGTCCGGCAAAGGCTACGGGTAGCAGGAACTCTTCGGCGGCGAACTCATCGTGCTCTACGCTTAGTGACGGCTCACAAAAAGACGTCACCCGGTATCCTCGTTCAAGCAGATGCTCGGCCAGGCGGGTGAATTCCGTCTGCCGTCTTCGCCTGACGCGGCCCGCGAGGATGATCATTCTTTTTTGAGGTTCAGACATAATTTCGCCAGGGGCAAAAAGGGGACGCTACCCTTTGTTTAATCCTAGTGGATGAGGTTCTGAAACTGACATCACTTTTAAACAAAGGGTAGCGTCCCCTTTTTGCCCATCATTTGCGGGTTTTTTAGTGAACAAAATAAGGATCCGTATTTATTCGACTAATCGACAAAGTCTAGCGATCAGCTGAATCAAAAACAAACAAAAAAGGCATCCGCCCTTATTTTAGATGACGCACTATGCAAAAAGGTAATACTTTTTACGGGTACGAGTAATCTAAGTAATAGACGATGAGAAGGAGAATAAAGGGACGGCTTCCCTTTGTTGATGACCGAGAACAAAAGAGAATAAGCGCTTGGAACACATTGCACTAATAACCGCAGCTCTGCTCGGCCTTTGCATCGGAAGCTTTTTAAACGTGTGCATCTACCGCGTGCCATTGAAAAAATCCGTCTGCAAACCCGCACGTTCGTATTGCCCGAAATGTAACACCACACTTTCTGCCCTGGACAACATACCTGTATTTTCCTGGCTCCTTCTCGGGGCTAAGTGCCGGTATTGCAAAGAAAGAATATCAGGCGAATATCCCCTGGTTGAGTTGCTGACAGGGGGTGCGGCGGTGGCTTCCTATCTGCATTTCGGTATCACGCTGACTGCCGTGCTTATTTTTCTTTTTACGGCGACCCTGATCGTTATTTCCTTTATTGATTTTCATCATAAGATCATCCCGAACGTGATTTCTTTTCCCGGTATGGTCATCGGACTCTGTCTGGGAATATTTTCTCAGTTTACCGGACTTCTCCAGTCACCTCTTACCCAGAGTGCTTTGGACTCCCTTCTTGGATTTCTTATCGGTGCGGGACTCTTCTACTCCATCGCCTATGGATACTACTTCTTCACAAAGCGGCACGGGATGGGGATGGGAGACGTCAAGCTCATGGGAGTTATCGGAGCTGTGCTTGGGTGGCAGTCGATTTATCCAACGGTCATCGTAGGCTCCTGTGCAGGTGGAGTGTTCGGACTGCTTATCATGCTGCTGGCAGGTGGAAACGGAAAGAGCGAGATTCCGTATGGCCCCTGGCTTTCCCTCGGGGCGATCATTTACATATTTTTTGACATTCCATTTTTCCGCCTTGTTGTGGTGTAGTTTATTAAGACAAAACGTTCTGGATTTTCCCTGGTCATGAGTGGCGACAATCATATTCCACAGGTTTTGGAGGCATACGCAGGCGAAAGCGTCATGCTGATAACGCCCGATTCCGGGCCCCAGTCACCCCTGGCACAGCATCTCCTTGGCGCAGCCTATGAAGTTCTCTATGTGCAGGACAACAAGGAAGCTTTGCAGCATCTCAAGAAGACCAAAGTAGATTTTGTCATCTGCGAATTACCGGAGGTAAAGGAAGAGGCGATTTCCTTCATCGATGAAATTCGCCGCTCTAACAGCAAGTCCGCTATTGTCGTTCTGTCTAAGGGGCTCGATGCTCAAACCGAAGTCTCCATCGTGCAGCATGGCGCAGATGAGATCGTTTCGCTCCCGTGTAAGGGGGAAGACCTACTGCTTGCCTGCAAGAAAGTTCGGGAGAGAGAACGCGCACAATTGGTGAAAGACGCAGACCGTAGCCAGACATCAAAGCGATACAGTTTTAGTAACATTATCGCCAATAGCCCGGGCATGAAGGATATATTTGAAAATGTCCGCAAAGTAGCCGACTATCGAACGACCGTGCTGCTGCAGGGTGAGTCGGGAACGGGTAAGGAACTTATTGCCCGAGCTATTCACTACAACTCCAACAGAAAGAACAAAGCGTTTATTGCTATCAATTGTGGTGCAATTCCGGAAAATCTTCTCGAATCCGAACTCTTTGGTCACAAGAGAGGTGCGTTTACCGATGCTACGCGAGATAAGCTCGGATTATTTCAAGAAGCGAATGGCGGTACTGTTTTGCTCGACGAAATCGGTGAACTCCCGGTCCATCTGCAGGTTAAGCTTTTACGGGTCTTGCAGGAAAACGAAATTCGCCCCGTCGGCGCTGCGGAATCCATACCGATTGATGTGCGTATTATCGCAGCAACCCTGCGTGATCTGGAAGAAGATATACTCGACGGACGATTTCGGGATGACCTGTACTATCGACTCAATGTCTTGTCTCTTCGGATTCCGGCTCTGCGTGAGCGCAAAGAGGATATCCCTCTGCTGGTTCAGCACTTTATCAAAGAAAACAATGAGCGTCTGGGCTTACCCGTATACGGGATCGCCGACGATGCTCTGGAAACCTTGAAGAAACATCCCTGGCCCGGAAATATTCGAGAACTCGAGAATTGTGTGGAACGGGCAATGATTCTGACCGAAAAGGACGTGATCACACTTGAGAGTCTTCCGCGATCTATTAGTTCATCTGAGAACTCAGATGATTTTGTCGAACTTCCCGACGATGAGCTTTCAATAAAACGTCATTCGAGACGTCTGGAAGAAACTCTGATAAAACGAGCCTTAGAGAAAACTGACGGCAACCGGACCCACGCTGCCAAACTGCTTGAAATTAGTCACAGAACCTTGCTGTATAAGCTCAAAGAATATGAACTTTAGGTCTAAGAGACGTTCGCCCTTCAATCTTTCTACATTCAATTCTGTCTCTACAAAGAGCTCGCGTGCTCGACATTCTTCGTCATCTCGGAGCCACATACTCCCGGGGATTTCCCTTGTAGGCATTTCCATTCTTCTGCTTTGCATGGGAATCAGCGGAGCTGCGTCTTCTGAGCCCATTTATAAATGGACCGACGCCCAGGGGAAGATTCACTACTCCACGGAACCGAGAACTGCGAAGGACAAACCCGCAAAACTACCCAATCTGACCAAGATAGATCTCGACAAGCAAATTGAGCGGATTAAGGAACAGACTCCTCGCAACTGCAGCTCGCATGGAGGAGAGGATTGTTCTGCCGGCGCAGACGCTGACGGCTCGGTTATCTGTGCAGACGGCTACAAGGATGCAATCCTCCCCTTTCGCTTCCACTGCATGCAGGTGAGACTGGAGGCAAGCCTTTCCGTCATGCTCGAAGGCGAGGAGATGCCGAGCACGCTTCAGCAGGCGCTCCTCGACAAGACTAAGACGGTCACAGGCATACTTCTTTCTCTGCGCAACCTCAGCGGCGTTGAGGCGATTGAAGTCATGCCGGCCATACGGCTTAGCAGAAAATACTCCGGGGAGAACACGGCAAGAAGGTTTATCGGCAAAGGAAAGAGAACTATTTCGGCTTATGGGGTGGAATCCTATCTGATACCATTAAAAACACCTGATATGCCCGCTCGAAACAGCATGCTGAGAGCCCTGATGCCTGCGGTAAGCTGCACAAACTGTAGTTCAGTCAGAACCCAGAGATAAGAGTATCTCTCACCTCGGCTCCCTCACAGGGGCCCTATGCGCCGACTCTTAAAGTTAGCCGACTCAGGCTGCCCACTGCATTTCCCATTAAAGCAAAGCCAAAAATGTTTTCGAGACCGGACAAAGGTCCGTGCGAGAGAAGAATACCTAAAACAGTCGGAGGATAAAGTCGTACTAGTTTATCCGTAGACTGCTCACAGCATTCTTCATAAAAGCGAAGCGAAAAATGCTTTCGAGCGCGGACTTTTGTCCGCGCGGGAGAAGAGAAACTAAAGCAGTCGGAGGATAGAATCGTACCAGTTTATCCGTAGACTGCGCATAGCATTTTTCACAAAAGCGAAGCGAAAAATGCTTCTGAGCGCGGACGAAAGTCCGCGCGGGAGAAGAGAAACTAGAGCAGTGGCAGGATAAAATCGTACTTTGTTTATCCTGCGACTGCTCATAGCATTTTTCATAAAAGCAAAGCGGAAAAATGCTTTCGAGCGCGGACTTTTGTCCGCGCGGGAGAAGGGAAACTAAAGCAGTCGGAGGATAGAATCGTACTAGTTTATCCGTAGACTGCTTTAGTTCAACATCTCATCCAGTGCATCAAGCGCCAGGGAATAGCCTTTTGGCCCCAGACCACAAATCACACCAGCCGCAAGTTCGCTCACAAAGGAATGCGCTCTAAATTCTTCGCGCTGGAAGATATTCGACAGGTGAACCTCGATGATGGGATGGCTCAGATACTCCAGGGCATCCCGGATTGCGATGCTGGTATGTGAGTAGGCTCCGGGGTTAATGATTACCCCATCGGACTCAGTTTCACAGGACTGGATTTTGCTTACCAGAGCACCCTCAGAGTTGTCCTGAAAACAATCGAGCTCAATGGAAAGCTGCTCAGCCTGTTCGCGAAGCCCTGCCTCGATGTCTGCCAGGGTCTGGCTGCCGTATATCTCCGGGGAGCGTTTTCCCAGGAGGTTCAGGTTCGGCCCGTTTATCAGGGTGACTTTTCTTTTTCTAGCCATGGCTCAAGGCCCCCTCTGGAATTATTGCCGTTTAACACAGCACTAGCATAGCAGACTTCAAAAACGAAAAAACCCACCCCCTGCAGAACAGAGAGTGGGTCCTTCGCAGCGCCCAGGCCTCGAGGCCTGGACCTTTATGCCTTCATCAGCAGTTGTTTACCGCAGCAATCGTGATAGAGGCATTCTGTCTCAAGCTGAAGCTCTCACCACTTCCGGTCGTTCCTCGGAGGGTGAAAGTCACGTTGTAGGTTCCCGGTATCAGCGAGAAAGTAGTTCCGGCGTAGGTCTTGATTGCCGTGCCGAAGACAAACTCAGTGAATGAACCAACAACCACGGTAGACGCGTTCGGGTTAATAACCAGTCCCCCGAGCTGCGTGCTTGAAACAACACCCTGACCATCATCAACACTGAAGGTTACGCTTTCGATGAAGAGTCTGTCGTCCCGACCATTCACAACCGCGATGTTGTAGTTGTTGAAGATGTATGGCTCTGGGTCATCAGCCGTTCCGTCGCCGTTACAGTCAGCGATGAAATTGATATCGATTGGCCCGTTGCGAGTGTCTCCGCTAGGAGTGGTGAAAGTGATTTGTGCACTCACACTGTCCTCAAACGGAGGCTCAACAAGAAGTCCACCACCGAGGTTACCGCCTGCAGCACCAGGGAAGCCGTCGAAACCTTCCGGAACATCACCTGTAATCAGGATAGAAGTTCTGGCAAGAAGGTTGAAGCCCTGTGGTCCCCGACACTCAAGCAGATAACTACCTGCAGTAAGTCCGCCGAGAACACCACTCATAACACCTGCAGAACCGGTGCTTTCAAAAGCGACTCCGCCACTTGATGGCTCGAGTATCGCAATTCCGAGCTCTGACTCACAGAAGATACGAATAAAGGAAAGCGGCGCCCCGCTAGGGTCAGTCGCAATAACGCGAAACTCTTCTCGGTCACCGACCCCCAATCTGGCAGGCGCTTCGATACGCAGTGTGCCTCCGGAGCCTCCATCAGAGACGAACTGAGCACCGATTCCAGCGTCGTCTGTTACGGCAACACCTCCGTCCGTAGACCCCGTCCCGCCGCAGGCGGTGAGGAGTCCTAGAAAGAGAACACCGAGTGTGGCTTTACTAATCTTGCGGTTTAGCATCGTACTCATTCCTTAAAGCTTCGCCTCATTAGTTATCAGGCTAGACGATTTGCCTCTTATTTTAAAATTACAAACCAATCCGTATACAGCACCGGGTCAACACCCCTCCCCTTAGAAGGAGATTACTCCTGCATCATCGTCACTCGTACCAGTAGAAATAGTTCCAGTGGTGGTCGTCGAACTACTCTCTTCTCCATCGGTAGCTTCCGAAGTGGTAAACTCCGCACTATCGAGAGAGCCAGTTCCGCTCGAATCTTCGAAGTTGATGTCTCCACCTGTACCTACGCCGTTCTGGAATCCAGGTGTGCCAGGGCAACACTCTTCGATGTCGAGGAACTGAATGAAGTACTGAACCGGGTTAGTGGTAAGTACGTCGCCAGCCTGGGTAATTCCCGTAGCGCTACAAGTAACAGTCATTCGGAAGGGAAGCTGCGGAAGCGAGTTCTGATTGTTATTCAGGTAAGAATAAATATCAGGAGAAATAATCTCAAAGCCGGAGAAGGAGGTGTTAGCGACACCGTCTCCACCGTCTGATCCGCCTAGAACCGTTGAGAAATTGAATGAATCATCCGGGATAGTCAGCGAGGACCCCTGGACATCGTAGCTGCAATCAACCCGGACTACTCGTATAAACTGGGTAGCAAGGCGGTTCTGCAGACCGATAAACGCCACTCTCGTCAAGCCATCGAAGCCAC
>JAUIMJ010000174.1 GCA_030433295.1 bacterium
CGCGTGCAGGACCAATCCGGAGAAGTGGCTGAGTGGCTGAAGGCGCTCCCCTGCTAAGGGAGTAAGGGTTAACGCCCTTCGAGGGTTCGAATCCCTCCTTCTCCGCCATCCTTAGAAGTCAATCCTTTATACATCAAAGGCTTGGCTTTATTATGTTCTTACGCGTCCCCCAATCTATCCCCCAAGGTGTATTCTGGCGTAAACCGATACGAGCAATATTTTGCGCAATTCTTTTTCTATTTCGCTCTATTTTAGAAAATCGTTTTAGTTTTATTTTGGACGCACCCAGCACCTATGACGAGTAAACAAATGGACTTGAGCAAGTATCAGGCCATCGTGCATTTCGCCACACGAGAGTATGCGATGGCGCCCGAAAAGCTTGGGCTTGTGAAGCTTCACAAGATTCTGTGGTACTCCGAGGTTCGTGCGATTCAACGGTTGGGGCGACCGATCTCAGGGGAGCGATTTATTCGCCATAAACGTGGCCCGTTTGCCACACAATTGGATGAGACCCTCAAAGGGCTTCAAAAAACTGGTCTGCTAAACATTCAACCTCCCTCAGAAGAGTTTGAAGCCACCGCGCTTGTCGGTAAAGGCTCTCCAAATCGAGACGCGCTGTCAGACGAGGAATGGCGGCTTGTAGAGCAGGTCACTCGTTGGGTGGCAGAAGATCACAGCGCCTCGACTATTTCCGAGCGAACCCATGACGACGTTTGGGAGGCTGTTGAGATGTTCGGCGAGATCCCGCCGATGCTCGCCGCTATACGCGTCATACCAACGCCAGATGCCGTCAAAGATGCGGTTCGGGCTCAATACTTGAGCTGATAGGTGATCCTCTTTTTATGGGACGTCACGGTATCTGACGTCGCGAAAACAGTTCTGGATTATTGGGTCGCTCGGAACCCGGATTTTGATGAAGTTCGTCGCAACATGCTGTGGCGGCTTACGTTTCTTCCAAAAAACAGATTTGAAGAGCTTGGTCTCGGTATATACGTGACTACTCTATGCGTTAACGATAATTTCCCAGCTGTTACCTTTGTATGTCGGTGGGGTGGCCCCCATGAATTAGTGGTGCTGGATGTAAAACTGAGTTAGATCTGCGCATCGTCTTGCCAGCAAAGGTTTCTAAACAGCTCTATTTTAGAAACTAACCATACTGATGGTAGATATAAAAAGGGGTCCTGTTTCCGTACCAGGCGGAGTGGAAGGATGCGCAGCAATGGTTCGGAATCCGTACCAGTGGGATGCCCTTTGTATGGTAAAGGTACGGCCTCTGTACTAAAGAGGTTTAGTTATTGGGGCGGCGGATCGCCAGGTTCCCTGCGCCACGCGTGTAGGCTCAATGTCAAGCTTGCCGCCGCATTCATCGATGGCGAGCCAGGTTACGGCGTATAGGCTGCAGAACCCCAATCCGCCTTGCCGCGTCGTGGTAATCATGCCCGCGGCGATGAGTTCGTCCTTTGCTCTATGCAGGGTGCTCTTTGACCTCCAGCCACGAGCTTTCATGCGCGACCATGCGATAGAAAAATCACCGTTGTTTTTCCCTTTAAACTGGGAGAAAAGGTCTAATAGCAACTTCACTGCATTACCTGATAAGCCAAGAAACTTTGGCTCATTTAGTAAGCGATGTGGAAGCTGAACGAAGGATCCGTTTGGCGAGCGTCCTTTGTTGTTAAACAAGCCCCGTTTAGCCATCTCAGTTTGGCGAAAACAGGGAGTTTCGGGCGCCAATGACGCCATTGTTTTGCGCCCCTTTTTCCGCCTCTCGGCTTTCCTGATTGATCGTTTTCGCGGCAGAAAAAGGGGCAACATCGGCGTTTTCTTTACTTGAAACAGGGCGGAGCCTATACAGGGGGCAGCGAGGCGCAGTGCATGCCTGAACCTGCTGCCGCCAGGTCCCAGGTTGATAGGGATCGTAAATGCACTCCCGGCACTTTGCGTCGATTGCCTTTCTGAAGCTCACGATCGCACCGTCAGTTTTGGGGAGAGGCTTTTAGTCCAGCCTCGCTTCTTTCGCTCGTCTATCCATGCTTCAACATCAGACTCGAGCCAGCCGACCGAACGCTCTCCGATCGAGACAGGCTTTGGGAAACTATCCTGCTCAATTTTTAAATAGATAGTGCTTCTGGCGAGCCCGGTCCGCTCAATGACTTGTGGAAGTCGCAATATTGTCTTGCCCATCGTCAAATCTCCTTGGTTGCGTGGAGTCACGATGGTTGGCCAGATAGACCTGCAACAAATAGGGCATTTGAAGATTCTTTTTTTTCTCAATTGCCCCTGTTTTTTTGTCGGTTACCGGGTTAGTTGCCTGCGAACCACTTTCGGGTCCGGCTCGCCGCCATATATTTCGCTGGCGATATGTGCCACCCAGCTGTTCTTAGGTTTTCCGAGCATCGACATGAACTGCTCAGAAAGCTCACGCATAAACTGGTTGCGTTCTGCCGTTTTGGCGCCTGGCCGAGAGTCGAATTTATAGGTTTCGGGTATCAGTGCCGGGTCGCTGACGGCATCGTTCAGCAGGTGCAGTATTGTTCGATAGCGATAGAACAAGGCGCGCAATGCACGCCGGTGTTGGAGCAATTCTTTCCGGCCGCGCCACGATGTATCGGTTTCCATGTGTCTGATACTGTTTGCTGCCAGCGCGCTGGACAGTCCTGCGCAGGACTCGGGCTGAGCTGTCAGGAGTTGGTCAAGCTCTGCCAGTTTCTTGCTCACCTTTCTCTGCCAAGCTTCAGCTTGTTTTCGCGTGGTGGCTACGGCCCCTTTTTGGGGCATTGAGGCCATGATCGCCCTGCAAAGCCACTCCTGACCATCGCCAGGCTCCACCTCCGGTTTCGGCATGTCGAGGTAGCCACGGGTGTATCGGCCTGCATAAGCCGTCTCGGCACGCTTCCATATATTGACTATCGGGCCGTATTCGACAGCCACGACTTTGCGCAAATTTCGGACGTGTGTCCGATCTTCATAATTGCTCTCGGAAACCTCCGCCAGGAAACACCTGACAGATTCATGGATGTGGGCCGGGAGGTCTCGTTTCTTGCGGCTCATAGCGGTATCCCGTAGCGCGTGGTTGTTGGATTTTACTGGTTCATACAGTACCTTGTTCGACAAGAACTAAGCGTCTGATATGCAGGGATATCGGCCGCTGAAATAGCTGGGGATCACCGAGGGAAATCTGCTCACTCATGTTCGAGCAAGCTTTTAAAAATATCGACGATGTGCTTTGGAAAGAGGACGGGTGCGGCACCGAGCTTGATTACACCGAGCAAACGTCTTGGATGCTGTTTCTCAAGTATCTGGACGACCTGGAATGCGAGCGTGCGCAGGAAGCGGAGCTGGCCGACAAAAGCTATGAGCGTCTAATCGATGATGACCACCGTTGGTCCAGCTGGGCTGCCCCCAAGGATGACAAAGGCAATTTCGATCATGACAACGCGCTAACCGGTGATGATCTCATCGACTACGTCAATAACGACTTATTTCCTTATCTCAAGGGTTTTAAGGAGCGAGCCAGCGGGCCGGATACCATCGAATACAAGATTGGAGAAATATTCGGCGAGATCAAGAATAGGTTTCAGAGCGGCTATTCACTGCGTGATGCCCTCGAATATGTGGACGAGCTGCGGTTCCACTCGCAGAAAGACAAGCACGAATTAAGCGCGTTGTATGAAGACAAGATCCGCAACATGGGTAACGCGGGGCGTAACGGAGGCGAGTACTACACACCGCGCCCGCTGATTCGGGCCATGGTTCAGGTCGTGGACCCGAAAATCGGTGAGCGGATCTATGACGGTGCCTGCGGCTCGGCCGGCTTCCTGTGTGAGTCGTATGAATATCTTCGGCACGGCAAGAAAAAGCTGACGACCAAGCAGCTTGAAACCCTGCAGACAAAAACCTTTTACGGCAAAGAAAAGAAGTCGCTGGCCTACATCATCGGCATCATGAATATGATTCTGCATGGGATCGATGCGCCAAATATTATTCACACCAACACGTTGGCTGAGAATATCGCGGACATTCAGGACAAGGACCGTTTTGACATCGTGCTTGCCAATCCTCCGTTTGGCGGTAAGGAGCGCAGGGAGGTTCGGCAGAACTTTCCAATCAATACTGGCGAGACGGCGTTCCTGTTCCTGCAGCACTTCATCAAGAGCCTGAAAGCTGGTGGACGGGGCGCGGTGGTCATCAAGAACACGTTCCTGTCCAACTCGGACAATGCCTCGAAGGCGCTGCGAAAGGAACTACTGGAAAGCTGCAACCTGCATACCATCCTCGACTGTCCAGGTGGCACCTTCCTCGGTGCAGGCGTGAAGACCGTGGTGCTGTTTTTCGAGAAGGGCAAGAAAACCCGTAAGACTTGGTATTACCAGCTTAATCCGGGCCGCAGTCTGGGAAAGACGAACCCACTGAATGATGATGATCTGAAAGAGTTCGTCAAATTGCAGAAAAAGTATGCGGACTGTGAACAGTCCTGGACAGTCGATGCTAATGGCATTGATCCTGATTCATGCGATCTGTCAGTTAAAAACCCCAATGCGCCCGAAGAAGACCCGGTTCGTTCTCCACAGCAGATTCTGACAGAGATTGCTGCGCTTGATGCAGAGTCTGCCGAGGTGTTGGAAGGGATTCAGAAGTTGATATGAGTAGTCTCTGGCCATCGAAACTACTCGGCGAAGTCTGCAAGATAAAGCCGCCAAAGAAGGAGGCTAAAAATAGGCTCATGCCCGACGATCATGTTTCTTTTGTTCCGATGGCGAATTTGGGTGTTTGCGAGAAGGATCTCGAGCTTGATTCTGATCGCCCTCTCTCTGAGGTGTATAGCGGATACACGTATTTTGCAGAAGGTGATGTTTTGCTCGCCAAAATTACACCATGTTTCGAAAATGGGAAGCTTGGTATAGCGAGTGGGCTAACTAACGAAGTTGGCTTTGGTTCCAGCGAGTTTATGGTGCTTCGACCTTCTGACAGTTTGGATGCTGAGTATCTTTTTTATTTTCTGTCCCAGCAGCAAGTTCGGGATGACGGAAAGAGAGTGATGACCGGTGCCGTCGGCCACAAGCGCGTCCCCGTTGAATATGTAGAGAATCTGCTTTTACCTCTTCCGACTCTCCCGGAGCAAAAACGAATCGTAGCGATGCTCGATGAGGCAATCGAGGCGATTGATAAGGCGATCGCGAATACCGAGAAGAATCTGGCGAATGCAAGGGAGCTGTTTCAAACTAACTTGGATGAAAAATTCAGAGGGTTGGCGGCTAAGTTCAAATTGGTCTCCGTAAGCGACATCTGTGAGCTTGAAAATGGGGATAGAGGTTCTAACTATCCGTCGAAAAAAACGTTAGTTGCATCTGGCGTTCCCTTTGTGAATGCGGGCCATTTGAATCAGTTTTCTGTAGATACTGAAAAAATGACGTTTATTACTCCCGAGCATTACCATTTGCTTAGGAGCGGAAAATTTTTCCCCGGGGACATCCTTTTTTGTCTTCGAGGGTCGCTTGGGAAATTTGGTGTGGTTCCTGAAAATATAACCGAGGGGGCCATTGCTTCATCCTTAGTTATTGTTCGGCCGAAAAGTGAATTGCAAGCTGCGAGCACTGGTTTTCTTAGGCTTTATTTTCAATCTGATTGCTGTGCGGAGATGATTAAAACGTATGCTGGCGGAGCGGCGCAACCGAATCTGGGGGCCAAAGATTTGGCGAAGTTCTTAGTTCCATTGCCCTCACTTGAAGAGCAAAGAGAGATTGTAAAAAACCTGGATGAGTTATTTGCCGATACCCAGTGTCTCGAAAGTTTGTACAAGCGAAAACTCTTGAAGCTCGCGATGTTAAAGAATTCATTTCTGCATCAAGCCTTTTCAGGTCAAGGTGCGGTAGCAGCATGAATGAAGCCGAAACCCGTGCCGAGTTAATCGATCCCGCCGTCCGCGAAGCCGGATGGGGCGTTGTGGATCACAGCCGGGTCGCGCGTGAGCATCAGATAACAATTGGCCGCCTTCAAGGCGGGAACACGAGGGCCAAGCAAGAAATTGCTGATTACGTGCTTCTCTATCACGATCAGAAGCTAGCTGTCATCGAGGCAAAGAAACGCTCTTTACCGGATACCGAGGGGCTCGCGCAGGCGAAACGCTACGCCCAGAAACTCCAAGCCCGGTTTGCGTATTCCACCAATGGCGACGGCATTTATCGTGTGGATATGCAGACCGGCGAGGAAGGCTATGTTGATAGTTATCCGTCTCCGGATGAGCTTTGGGAGGCAGCTTTCGCAGAGCGCGATGCGCAGGAACAGTACTGGCGCGATCGTTTCACAGCAATCCCTTTTGATAACAATGGTGGCCAGTGGGATCTCCGCTACTACAAGTACAACTCGATTGTTAGCATTCTGGACGCCATAGCCAAAGGCAAAAACAGGATTCTGCTGACATTGGCTACTGGCACCGGCAAAACGTCCGTTGCCTTTGAGGTTGCCTGGAAACTATTTCACAGCCGCTGGAATTTGAAGGATTGGCGCGACGGCATCGAAGAAGGACGGGAACCAGCACGACGCCCCCGTATTCTGTTTTTGGCTGATAGGAATATCCTCGCCGATCAGGCTTACAACTCCTTCTCGGCCTTTCAGGAAGATGCGCTGGTGCGCATCGACCCCGAAACCATCCGCAAGAAAGGCCGTGTGCCCAAGAACGGCAACATCTTTTTCACGATCTTTCAGACATTCATGTCAGGCCGCGATGAGGAGGGCAACCCGAACCCCAGTTTCGGTGATTACCCGCCGGACTTTTTCGACTTCATCGTGATCGATGAATGCCACCGGGGTGGCGCAAACGATGAGGGCAACTGGCGCGGCATCCTGGAATATTTCGAGCCTGCGGTTCAGTTGGGGCTTACTGCCACGCCCAAGCGCACAGCCAATGCGGATACCTATGCCTACTTTGGTGACCCAGTCTATGTCTATTCTCTCAGGGAAGGCATTAATGACGGCTTTCTGACGCCGTTTAAGGTCCGCCAGTACGCGACCACAATCGATGAGTACGTATATACCCCCGACGACGATGTGGTCGCAGGCGAGATTGAGGAAGGCAAGCGATACGAGGAAAAGGACTTCAATCGCACCATCGAGATCCCGGAACGCGAGATGTTGCGCGTGAAATTGTTCATGGATGACATCGATCAGACCGAAAAAACGCTGGTGTTCTGCGCGAATCAGCCCCATGCCCTGATGGTTCGGGATGCTATCAATCAGATCAAAGACAGCAATGATCCGGACTACTGTGTTCGTGTGACTGCCCAGGACGGCAAGGAAGGCGAGCGGTGGTTACGGGTCTTTCAGGACAATGAAAAGATCATCCCGACCATTCTGACCACGTCGCAGAAGCTTTCCACGGGCGTTGATGCGAGGAACGTACGCAACATCGTCCTCCTCCGCCCGGTGAACTCCATGATCGAGTTCAAGCAGATCATTGGGCGTGGTACGCGGCTCTATGACGGTAAGGACTACTTCACGATTCACGATTTCGTGAAAGCCTACGAAAACTTTAATGATCCCGAGTGGGACGGCGACCCGGTCGAACCGGAGCCCCCGAGGCCACCAACGGGTCGACCCGATGGGCCGGATGCCCCTGGCGACCCGGAAGAACCGCCGGGTCAGCCGCGCCCAGAGAAGATCCGCGTCAAACTGGCAGACGGTAAAGAACGGACATTCCAGCACATGGTGGCGACTACCTTCTGGAGCCCCGATGGTAAGCAAATGTCTGCCGCCCAGTTTATTGAAAAGCTGTTTGGCGATCTGCCGGGGCTGTTCAGAGATGAAGACGAGCTGCGTGCCCTCTGGAGCCAGCCGGATACCCGGAAAGCCCTGATCCAAGGGCTCGAGGAGAAAGGGTATGGAGCAGAGCAGCTGGCCGAGATACGCAAACTGATCGATGCTGAAAATAGCGATCTGTTCGATGTATTGGCCTACATAGCCTTTGCGCTGGCCCCGATCAGCCGTGAAGAGCGGGCGAACAGCGGCAAACAACGTATTTCAGGGCAATACTCGCCTGAGCAGGAGGCTTTCCTGGAGTTTGTCCTGGATAGCTATATCCGGGACGGCGTGGGTGAACTGGATAGCGAGAAGCTCGTGCCGTTGATGGAGCTTCATTACGGTGGCACCAACGAAGGGGTTCAGGTCCTTGGGGGTGTGCAAGAGGCTCGCGCAGTTTTTCAGGGGTTTCAGCAATATCTGTACACGGAGTAACCACGTTTAGCTGAGTTAGCGAACAGTCGTCAGTTGCTTGAGGAGGCATATGTACGAAATTGATCAGCCGGAGCCGCCGGAGTCCTTTAGGCGCGCCTGGCATGAGGCAGGAATGCACCTGCAGCAGCAGGCTACTGAGGGTATACGTTGGTTGCGCGCGGAGCTTCGTCCCCCGTTGGCAGAGCACCTGGCTTTTCTATTAGGAAACCAGCTCGTGTTTGTGTTCGTTGAGCCCGAAGATGCTTTGTTTGGCAATAAAGAACTTTTTTTGAGGGTCTCGGCGGACGCAAAAGCCATTCCATGCCTGATGCCGATGGCCTTTGTGGGAGGAAAATTTCAGCCGAAGTATATGGGCTGGGGGCTTGTGCATGCCCTAACAAACGAGCCAGTCAATCCAGCTGTTTTGGTTTCTGACGAGTTGATCGAGATGTCAGACTGGGAACTCCACGACATGGCTATTCAAGTGGTCAGACAGGGGCTGCAGGAAGAGGGTAAGGAAGTGTTCTCGTACCAGCCGAGCATGGAGATTGACCCATCAATCTGGTTTTACGATGGTGGCGATGAATTTTGGGTAGTGGTTCGCGCTGCACGTTACCCTGCGACGAGCGCAGAGATGCCTGCCAATATTGAGAACATTAGTAAAAACTGCGCGCATAAGGCCAAGGGTGGTTTTTTTGCCTCGGTGGGTTTGGCTTGCAAAGACGATCCTTTCTTGCCAGATGGCGAGGGCGCAATCCCGCTGTATCGTGGTCATGGCATGTTCGTTAAGTATGAGGGTTTGGAGCCTGTTTCAGGCGGTATGGCTGATGTTCGCGCCGAACTAAGGGATACCAGTCACATTGATTAAAGCTCG
>JAUIMJ010000175.1 GCA_030433295.1 bacterium
AACTAGCACTCGGTAATTACCGTTAATGTTTTGCGGGAAATGCGACGAAAATCTAAAGACGAAGCCGTGTATACAAACGCGCTATGCTCGCGGACGTATACAGCGAATGGTCACCGCAGGCTCATCCATCTGCGGACATCAGGAGTAAGCAAGAAGTGCCGAAATTCTATACCACCTATACGTCGCTACCAATGAAACCTTTGTCCGTCATCAAAATCGCTGTCTTAGCGCTATGTTTTTTACTTTGTTCAGGTCTGTCCACCGCAGCAGCGGACACTTCAGCTAAGGGCTTTTTCGCTCGTGATTACGTAAAAAGCGGCGTTTTTGCGCGTAGCACACGGAGCAATAGTCGTGGGGACATCGTTTCTCGCCGGGCTAAGGCAAACGGTGCAGCGACGGTATCCAAAGCGCGCCTTCTGAGGACCTCGTACACACCCAACAAATCAAGCGCGGCGGCGACGCAAGTGCATACGGTAGCTGGGTCATCTGCTGCGAAGGCTTCCGTGCGAAACGAATGGGACGTGACCCCACTCCTTTCTGCTAGCAGACCATAGCACAGCCCTGATACCGCAGACCCCCTTATACAACTCGCCGGCTCCTGAAAATTTCCTGTGCCTTCTTTGATGTAGCCGGCCGAATTCCACCCTTAGCTTCTCCCTTGCCTTCACAGATACCTTCACTGGTCTCAAACCGGAAATATACAGCAGTTCGTCGAACCATAGGGCTTATGACATCAAAGCCCGCACAAACATGAGGCCCGGGACAGAAAAACCCGGCTAATGTGTCGCATCTCCTGTTCAATAAACTTTTTTTCTGTAGTAGCCTTAGCGCCTTCGTAGACGGCGGGGGTGCTAAATCCTGCCCCAAATCACCGTATTTTAACTAATGAAACTGATGCCGGGAGAGGTTCCTTGATCACCCTGAGTTTGCCCAATGGAGAAGAGTGCGAGTTTGCGGAGGGCACGCCAGTGTACTCTGTGCTCGACGTTTTTTCTGACGACGAAAGAAAAGACGTTATTGGTGTTCGTGTTAATGACCGTTTACTCGATCTTCAAACGCCTCTCAGTGAATCGGGAAGTCTGAGTCTGGTCCGTCTGCGGGAAGATACGGATGAGTCTAAGCTGCTCTACCGCCACAGCATGTCGCACGTGCTGGCTCAGGCGGTTCGTCGTCTCTATCCCGGTGTAAAACTTGCCATCGGGCCAGCTACCAAAGATGGTTTCTACTACGATTTCGACGTCCCCAAACCCTTTACCCCGGAAGACCTCGAGACCATCTCAGCCGAGATGAAGAAAATCATTAAGGAAAACCATCGCTTCGAACGCGTGGATATGAGTCCTGATGAAGCTCGAGACTTTTTGAAGCAAGAGGACGAGCCATACAAAATCGAGCTCCTCGAGGAGTTCATTGCGCGTGGCGATACGATCACCTTCTATCGGGATGGAGATTTCACGGATCTCTGCGCCGGACCGCATATACGCTTTAGTAATCAGGTAAAGCATTTCAAGCTCACCAGTGTGGCGGGTTCGTACTGGCGAGGAGATGAGAACAACAAGATGCTGCAACGCATCTACGGCACCGCCTTCCTTAACAAGGAAGACCTGGAGCAATATTTGTGGCGGCTTGAGGAAGCAAAGAAGCGCGACCATCGAAGGTTGGGTAAGGATCTGGATCTCTTTAGCTCTCGTCCTGATACGGTCGGCGGAGGACTTATTCTCTGGCATCCGAAAGGCGGGCTGATTCGTCATCTCATTGAGGAACACTGCAAGGAGAAGCATCTCGCGGGCGGCTATGACTTTGTCTATACCCCGCACATCGGACGCTCCTGTTTATGGGAAACCAGTGGCCATCTCGAGTTCTATAAAGACGGGATGTATGCGCCTATCGATATCGAAGGCCAGGAGTATTACCTGAAGCCGATGAACTGCCCGTTCCATACGCAGATCTTCAGCAGTTCTATTCGCTCCTATCGAGATTTACCCCTGCGCTTTGCCGAATGGGGAACGGTATATCGATTCGAGCGAAGCGGAACCTTGCACGGTCTTACACGAGTTCGAGGATTTACTCAGGACGACGCGCATTTGTTCTGTAGAGCGGATCAGATGCCGACAGAAATTGACCGGGTGCTTGAGTTCAGTTTGTCTACGCTGCGAGACTTTGGTTTCAAAGACTTCACTATTTACCTCAGCACTCGTCCCGAAAAACGAGTGGGAGAGGAGGACGCATGGGATGCTTCGGAATCTGCCCTCAGGGATGCGCTCGAGCGAAGTGGGGTTGCGTTTGAACTCAACGCCGGCGATGGCGCATTTTATGGACCGAAAATTGATATCAACGTGACTGATGCGCTGGGTCGCCTGTGGCAGCTCGCAACGGTTCAGTTCGATTTTAATCTGCCCGAGCGCTTCAATCTTCACTACATCGGCGACGATGGCAATGAGCATAGACCATACATGATTCACCGTGCCCTGCTTGGATCTATGGAGCGTTTTTTCGGCGTTCTGCTCGAGCACTTCGGAGGAGCGTTTCCAGTGTGGTTGTCCCCGGTGCAGGTGATGGTGCTTCCGATTACCGGCAAGCATCAGGAGTATGCGGAGGAGGTCGTGCAGGAACTTAGCGCGGCTGGTCTGCGCGTGGAATCCGACGCCAGCAGTAACACGCTGAATTATCGGATTCGAAGTGCACAGACACAGAAAATTCCGTACATGCTCGTGCTCGGAGACCGTGAACTCGAGTCAAGGTCTGTCGCTGTGCGTGTGCGCAGCGGCGAGGATCTGGGCAGTCTTCCGATTGCCGAATTTGCGGCCATCGCAAATGAGAAGATTAGCGAAAAGGAGATGCCGTAGAAGTCATGGGAAAAGATGAAAACGCTCTGCGGTATCACGAGCTGCCAACGCCCGGAAAACTCTCGATACGGTCTACGAAGCCGTGCGAAACCGTCCGTGATTTAAGCCTTGCATATAGCCCGGGTGTTGCCGCGCCCTGCCTGCGCATCGCGGAGGAGCCTCAGGATGTCTATCGCTATACGTCGAAGGGAAACCTCGTTGCAGTGGTCAGTAACGGTACCGCCGTTCTTGGACTGGGTGACATAGGTCCGGAAGCCTCGAAACCCGTGATGGAAGGGAAGGCCGTTCTTTTTAAGACCTTTGCCGATATCGATGTGTTCGACATAGAGGTAAATTGCCGTGATGTAGACAGCTTCGTGCAAACGGTCGCCGCCCTGGAGCCGACCTTCGGTGGAATTAACCTCGAGGATATCAAGGCTCCGGAGTGTTTTGAAATTGAGCGACAGCTTCGCGAGCGCATGGAAATACCTGTTTTTCATGACGATCAGCACGGAACTGCGATTATCGCTGCTGCCGGTTTGCTGAACGCGCTTGAGGTTACCGGACGTAGCATTGAAGAGATTCGGCTCGTGATGAGTGGGGCTGGTGCTGCGGCGATTGCTTCTGCTCACCTGCTGTTTTCGCTGGGGCTCCCGAAAGAGAACCTGACACTGATCGATTCGAAAGGGGTGGTTCATACGGGACGGAATGAGGAGCTCAACCCCTACAAGCGGCCTCTTGCTCGTGAGACCTCCGACAGAACCCTTGCGGACGCAGTGCGCGGAGCCGATGTGTTCTTTGGTTTGTCCGGACCTGATGTTCTTACTGCGGAAATGCTCAGTTCCATGGCAGAGGATCCCATCGTATTTGCTATGGCGAATCCGGATCCTGAAATCGCCTACGAACTTGCAAAGGCGACGCGGTCCGATGTGGTGCTTGCTACCGGGCGCAGCGATTATCCGAATCAGGTGAACAACGTTCTCGGTTTTCCTTTTATCTTTCGCGGGGCGCTGGATGTCCGAGCGCGGGAGATTAACGAAGAGATGAAGATGGCGGCGGTGCATGCTCTTGCTGCCCTTGCCAAGGAGCCGGTACCTGATTCTGTTCGTGCGGCCTATGCTGATGCAAGCTTTGAGTTTGGCAGGGAGTATCTCATTCCCAAACCTTTCGATCAGCGGGTGCTGTACTACGTGGCGCCGGCTGTTGCGGAAGCGGCGATTAAGAGTGGTGTAGCACAGATTGAGCTTGATCTGGAGGAATATACGCTCAAGCTTAAGGCTAAACAGAATCGCAATCGGGTCACCTTGCGTGAATACTACTCGGTTGCCAAAGCCTCATCTCGAAAGAGAATAGCGTTCCCGGAAGGGAGTAATCCCCGGGTCTTAACTGCCGCGCGAGCGGCACTGGACGAGGGAATCGCTGAGCCAATTCTCCTCGGGAAGAAAAAGATTATTGAAGACAATGCTGCGGAACTGGACATATCGCTTGATGGCATTCCGGTCATTGAACCCTCGCAGGATGAGCGATTTGAGTCCTATGTGCAGCACTACTATGACCTGCGCAAACGTAAGGGCATCACGCAGACTGAGGCGATTCGCTACACCAGAAGCAGTCATATCTTTGCTAATATCATGCTTGCCCGCGAGGAGATCGATGGTGTTATCTGCGGGGTCGACGAATACTACTCAGAAGTGGTGAAACCGATTTTTGAGATTGTGGGCGTCTGCGATAAACATTCCACCACGGCGGGTTTGTACGTGGTTTCGGTGAGAGGCCGGGTGCTCTTCTTTGCGGATACTACTATCCACACTGAGATGAGCAGTGAAGTGCTTGCTGATATCGCGATCATGGCGGCTGATTTTGCGCAAAGTATGGGGGTGAGCCCCCGGGTCGCCATGCTTTCGTATTCAAACTTCGGAAGCAGTCAGCATGAAGATGCAAAGATGGTTCGTCGGGCAGTGGACTTAGCGAAAGAACGCGCGCCTTCGCTGGTGATTGATGGAGAGATGCAGGCAGACACGGCATGTGACGCGAGGATACTTCGCGAGCACTATTCTTTCTCGGAGCTGAATGACAGTGCGAATGTCCTGGTTTTCCCAAGCATGGAGTCGGGAAACATCGCGTACAAATTACTGCAGCGTCTTGGGCGTGCATGGGTGGTGGGTCCAATCATCCTCGGATTGAACGCACCGGCCTATGTGCTGCAGCGCCACGCATCGGTAGATGAGATCTTTTCAATGATTACGGTGGCGGTCGCCCAGGCAAGTATTCGGGGTAAAGGCTAGAGTATTTTTACCCCGGGCCGGGGCCGCGAGCCCTCAGAGATCTATTTCAACACCAAAAGCTGCGGTTGCTGTAAGCCGCTATAAATACACTCGAATTAAATACCAGCACCATTATACCGTCTTTTGCGGCATGGGTGTTTCTTCGTAGATGGCGCTATTTCTGTGTTCTTACTCAGGATTTTCGTCCAGCGTGTCGATTTGAGTGGAAACGGCTCGTTGCCTATACGCATCGTATTATAGTGGTCGGGATCGAGGTATTTTTTGTGGTTTTGTATTTCTGGAATCAGGCATCTTGCGCCTGAGTTCCTCTGCTAAGGTCTAGTTTCTCCTGTGAAGACGACGTACTCCGTCATTTTGTATGCTGCAGAGCCGGATACCCCCGAGGGTCTGGAGGAGCTGCGGTATAATCTGTTCTGGAAACTCTCACTGCCTCGTGAGCAGGTAGATAAAGTTCTCCAATCACTTCCTATGGAATTGAAGCAGACGGCGAATGCTGCTGAGGCAAAACAGTTTGTCGAATTACTGCGCAAGATAGGCGGTCGTGCTGAAGTGTTTGAAAGCGCGGTTGTTGAGAAGGAGAGCGCGCCAGCACCAAGTCCAAAGGCGAACACCTTTGTTGAGCACGCTGGGGGTGGTGCTGCCGTCGAAGAAAACTACGAAGAGGAACATGAGCCAAGCGTGACAACCGGAAGCTGGAGTAATGAGTTCCGGGAAGACTGGGATACCTACGACGCTAACCCCTACGACTACCATCACGATGACGATGAACTGCATGGTGAATATACAGACGTCGAGGAAGAGTATACCGTTGATTCGCATGAAACCGAGCAGCAGGTCGATGAGGATATCGACAGTGAACTCGAAGCGGAAGAGCAGCGGGAGGTTGATGAAATACTCTCAAAGGCATTTAGCACAACACCTTCTACCGTCCCTTATACCGTAGACAGCGAAGAAGCGATTACCACGCCAATCATAATAGAAGACGCAGAATCAAAATCCTCAGTGTCTAAAATTCTGGTGCTTCTCGCAATATGCACGCTAGCCGTGTTTATGGTACTCCCCAGTCTGACGGACTCCAATGCAGGTGTAGACACGACTCGTGAGGAGTATGTGTTCCGGCCGCTGCGAGAGCGAAAAGTCAATCTCAAGGAGAACAAAAACGAAGAAGGTGAGATCAAGGAGTTTGTAGCTCGCACCTGGATGGCGAAAAGTCAGCAGGGCACGTTCGAGATTAAACTGGATATAAAAACAGAAGACAGCTCGGTTCGATGGTTCACCCTGGAGACCATAACTGACGCTCTTGAACTTACCAAAGACGAAGTTCTTGCCGGTGAGCAAAGACTTTGGCTTCGCAGGCTCGACTCTAACCCTCTGGAGTTGATTTCCGAAGAAGCTGACACTGGTGTTCGCGTATTCGGTGGCAGGGCTCGTGCCTATATTGTCGATGGTATGAACAGACAACGACTCATCGTTGACCTCCGTGTCAAAGTCGCACCATTTGAAGGGAAGCAGCAACTGAAAGGATACTGGCAAATTTCAAAAGGATTTGATCCGGATTCCGATTATCACCCGATGCGCTTTGAGCGCATGTCCGATGGTGAATACGAGATGTTCATGAGCGATAACTTCTCAGCGGTGCTGCTCGAAGAGAAAACCGTTACGCCTGAAAAGGAGTAGGGCGAACCGTTTCTACGGCGCATAGAACTTCTCGTACTACACGGACCATCAATCCAAGCACAATAATTATTTCACAGAGTACCTTAGGGCGTAGGAGATTTGCCGCTCGGTCGTGGTGGGCGCTGCTTTTTCATGTCCGGGGAAGGCCGACGTGCAGGGGGTCTGCTTGATTTGTCGTCGGGTCCCGCACCAAGAGGCTCGTCGTCGTTCGTCTTGGCGAGCACTTCCTCAAGCGTGGTGATGCCCTGCTTAATAAGAGAAATGCCGGAATCCCTCAAGGTGCGCATGCCGGCTTTTCTGGCATAACGTTTTAGCGCCGACGCAGAGGCTCCTTTAAGCACACCGTCCTTGAGGCGTTCGTCAATGACCATCATCTCGTACAAAGGCGCTCGTCCCTTGTAGCCGGTTCCGGCGCAATCGTCGCAGCCGGTTCCTCGGTATACGCCGCGGGCTTTGATTTCATCGCCGTGGAGCCCAAAACGCTCCAGGGTCTTGCCATCGATGTTTACCCTCGTCTTACAGCCATCACAAATACGACGAACCAGTCGCTGAGCGACGATCAGATTCACCGCGGAGGATATCAGATAGGGTTCCACACCCATATTGAGCATCCGTTGTACTGTTGCTGCGGTGTCATTGGTATGAAGGGTAGATAATACCAGGTGACCGGTCATTGCCGCTTTCAGGGCAATGTCGATAGTCTCTTTGTCACGAATCTCACCGACCAGGATGATATCGGGATCCTGACGTAGCAAAGAGCGCAGCACCGTGGAGAAATTATACCCGACGGAATTATTTGTCTGCACCTGTGTGATACCAGGAATGGTTCCCTCAACCGGGTCCTCCGCCGTAAAGATACTTTTTACCGGCTCATTTAGCTCCTGAAGGGCCGCATACAGGGTGGTGGTCTTACCGGAACCCGTCGGCCCGGTAACGAGAATAAGCCCGTCTGGCTTTGAGATTGCGGTCTTGAGAATCTGAAATTCTCGCTTCGGCAAGCCAACCTGCTCAAGGGTCTGACCTACGCCGTCCTGCTTCAATACTCGCAGCACCACTTTCTCACCGAAGAGAGAGGGCAGGGTGCTCATACGAAAATCTGCATCAGTGCTATCGTCTTCGCCGTTTTCCGTCTTGGAACGCAATCGAATTACACCATCCTGAGGGATTCTTCTTTCAGTAATATCGAGTTCAGCCATGATTTTTAAACGGGAAACAATGATCATGGTGAGTTTCTTGGGAAGACGCTGGAACTCCTGAAGTACGCCATCAACGCGAAAACGAATGCGGAGGCCTGTTTCTTCCGGTTCTATGTGGATATCGGAGACATCCCGTTTTACTGCTTCTTTGAGGAGTGCGAATACGAGGAGTACTACGGGGGCCTGCTCCTCTTCGGTCATTCCGGGAGCAACGCTTAGGTCTTTGAGGGCATCTTCTTCGCCCTCGGCTATCATCTCCTCGACGAGATTGTCGAGAGAGGCGCGATTGCGCTTCGGGCGCGGCCCTGGAGTGGCCCTGCCCTTCTTCTTCTGTCCTCCGCCACTAAACATTGACATAGTCTAAATCCCAGATCACGAGACCCCTGTGGTCTCTTTCGTTCTCTATAGATAATCGTGAGAATTAGGGATTTTCTTAAATCATTTGGGTTAATTAGGCCCCGGTAGACGCCTGAGTAGACGCCAGAAGGCTCATTATCCCCTAGCTCAAGCAGGAAAATCACGAGAAATTGTCAGCGCGGGGTGCCCGACAATGTCACTTCAGCCGAACTTTGTCAGGGTGCTATCTCTGCTTCGGTGGAAAAGGGGGATAACTTGCGGCTTCCCTGTTTAGAATTTAGCGTGAATTGTCGATATATCAATGGAGCTAGCGATGTACCCGGGATAGAGCAGCAACATCTGATTTAGTAGTATGAGTGAAGAAACGCCGAAAAATAAAGCAAAGGCACAGGAAGAGTTTAACGACGAGTTCTCCGCACTGATACAAAAGGTGGAAGCCGGGGTGAAGGACGAAGTTGATGCAACGCAGCTCGCTAATATTCCCGGACTAAAAGCCCCGCCAAAAAAGAAAAAGCCGAAAACGCCGGTCGAGAAGTTGCTTTATGGCGTGCAGGATTTCAAAGAAAAAGGTCGCTCCCTGGGCTCGCGTAAAATTGTTATCTCAACTCCCAACGCTACCATTCTTATGGGCCTTGGTTTTCTACTGCTCACGGGCGGCTTCGCAGCGCTTAAGTCGTGGCAG
>JAUIMJ010000176.1 GCA_030433295.1 bacterium
GGACTTCCTCCTCGCTACCAAGTACTTCAGTATGTAGTGAGATTTTAGGCACGAGATTCTTCAAAAACAAATGATGGAGCAGCTCAACTACTGTAGTTAAATACCTCTAGCTAAATACTAGGTATTACCTTTGCGCCTTATCCAAGGGATTTCCCCTCCGAAAAGGGTCCGAGAGTAGCAGAAATATACCTCTTAAACAGGGCGTAACACCAGTGCTAACACAGCCTGCCTCTCTGCTGTCGCTTTTTAGTTTTTAGGCGGAAGTATACCCGGGTGATGGGGGCAATGAGAACCTGCTCTTGGTGTAGGGGAGCAGAGGCAGGAAAACCGCATACTCCCCGAAAGAGAAAAAAACGTAGTACATAGCCGCCACTGAAACACTGGGCAGGTTTGCCCTAAGAAGCTGCAGTCCACACAGACAGAGCCGAGATGTTGAGCTTCGGAAAAGCAGAGCCAATCTGATTCGCCTGGGCTCCGCTCAGGTGAGACAATCCGTTTATGCAGGGTATCAGAAGCTCTTCGAGCCGAAGTCCCGTTCTTGAAGCCACAACAACTGCCGCATCGATGGGCTCAAAGCGTGCGAGGCCACAGGAAAGCTCAGACTGGTAAATCTGTCGCAGATACTCCAGGCGTTGCCGATGGAACTTCTGCTGAGGAAACGGCAGACTGCTGTTTGCAGCTTCCCCCAGAATGCCGGTCGGCACAGCGATACCACTGGTTCCAAGCCATGAACTCTGCTGCGGAAAAGCCGCAGGAGCTGTCGGCGCTGTTGCCATTCGCGTATGGGACGCCCCATTCACGGCGACAGCATCATTACTCCCGGGTTTCGCCGACTGCGAACTACGCTGTCCATGCCCGGCCGCCGGAGGCACCGTTGAGGCCGGAGCCGCTGCGGAAGCACTGCTGACCGCAGTTTTTCGACCGCTTGCGACAGATGCGGCAGGAGCCTCAGCTCTGCTGCTCTGCCCGCTTTGGGCCCGCCCATTCGCTGCACTTCCAGTAGGCGTACTGCCATTGCGGGAACTTCCGTTAAGAGAAGATCCTTTCCGGGATGAAGCATTCTGAGGTCTGCCACTTTGGCTCTTCCCATTAGCGGTATTCCCAGCTTCCTTTTTGGCAGCTTCTTTTTTGGCAGTCTCCTTTTTAGCAGTTGCCGCTTTCGCTTCGGCACTTTTACGTGTAGCGAGCTTCGGCGCTGTGGTTTCACGCTGTTTCGCGTTCTCATCCGAGGCATTAGTCCCTTGCGTCACACTAGCTCCCTTTCCTGAGGCAGTGCGTTTAGCAGCCGGCTTCGCTGCGCCGTTTCTCTTCTCGCTCGAAGTCGCACTTTTCCGTGAGACGCCGGGGCTTTCGGATGCACTACTTCGTTTTGACGTCAGCCGGGTGTCTGAGCCTCGCGAGGTGCTCGAGTCCCGGGACATGTACGTTCTCGAAAGAAGAGACGCAGTGCTGAACGCGCTTCCTAAGGTCCAATTGTTGCGTTCAATGGCTTCCTCCAGAGCCTCTTTTGACGACAGACTCCAGGAATCGGGTTTGCCCAGGACGCTGGTATCAAGACATCGAAGCTTACCACTTAAGGGTTTTCGCGCGGCGAGGTCCTGTCCATGCTCACTAGAAACCCTGGCCGCAAGAACTTTGCGGCATTTCTCCACCTCGGCTTCACTGAGATGCAGTGTTCCCCCGTAGAGGCTGGCAAAGTCGATTTCTGAGCGAAGATCGAAGACTTCGTCAAAAAACATGCTTGCTTCGGGCAGCTCCCCGAAGGAAACCCGATAATTAAACAACACCGCAGCCAGGGCGAAAAAGGCTTTTCTGCCAGAGGCAATACTAAGCTCAGTTGCGACACTCATGAGGTATCTCCAAAAAAAAGGTACGATATATTTTTTGATTTTTACGTCGGCTAGAACACCGCTCAGAAGAGACTGCGGATCCTGGCGTGAAGTCGCCGGAGCAAGGACCTCCAACAATCTTCCTGAGTCAATCTTTCGGTGTTAATCTTTTCTGAGCGGCGCTAGCGTCTGTACTTTTTGGAAATATCACGCGACGTGCAGGAGCACGTGGTATGACAGGCATGCATAACCTGAATGAAAACCCTCTACCTCTCTGTATCCCAGTCAGCAATTTCACAGTCGGCCAATTCCCATTTAGCCAATTCGCTATGGAAGCAGACGCCTGAATATCCCAAACTTCCCACCGGAGCCTGCCGACTTGAACACAGAGTAATTCTCACTACTCGTACTACAATGTCGCGACACGCTAAGCCTCCTGTATTAAATTTGTATTAGCCGCTTGTTTTGAATCTCTAGTATTTGGCAAAAGCTGCTGTGCTCTCAGTAGGATGCCTTATGAATTGAGGACTCATGTGTGCAGTGCACGAACTCTAATCGTTTTTCTTTCCGCGAAAGGTCCGTGAACTACGACAATACGATCCTTCTTTACGATTGAGTCTCATAAGGAAGAATGCTAATTCTTGCGACAATGATGAAAGGAATTGAACAACTGAGCCGACTTGGTTCCCGCTACCGAGCGATGCACCGCAGCCTTACTGCGTCCGGAACCTCCCCTTGCACTGACGGCCACGAGGGCTTCCACGGCTTATGCCGAACTGAGCTTCTTGCATTCCTCCTCGAGCAGGCAGAGGGAAAATCTGATTATCTCGTTCTTGATTGCGGCTCGCACAAGGGTCAGTACATGCCCGGCTTTTTAAAGAAAGGCGCCACGGTCATTGCCTTTGAACCCAATCCCCATGCCGCCGCCTTCGTGCAGGAGCGCCTTGGTGGGAAAGCTAACTTTCACCTCGAACAGTCCGCCGTCTCTACCGAAAACGGAACGAAGCGTCTGCATTTTCGGCATAATGCAGCCGAGGACCCGGTGCACTGGGCCCGTTCCTCGTCTCTGCTTTCTGATAAAGAAAACGTGTCTGCAGAAGACTATATCGCTGTAAACGCCATTGATCTCAGTGAGTACATTCTCAAGATGGACCAACGCGTGAATTTTCTAAAGCTCGATATTGAAGGCGAAGAGGTCGCGGTCATAAATCACCTCATCGATAGCGGCGCGATTGACCGCGTCGATTTTCTTGCGGCAGAACTCCACGAGAACTCCACGAGAACTCCAATGAGTTTCTGGTGCGCCCCACCTCAGAACTTCGGAAGCGCATTTTCAATCTTGGTTTGGACACCAAGGTGAATTTCTACTGGTAGCGTAACACCATGAACCTTTGCTAGCCGCCCTTCTCGCTACTCCCGCTTCAATAGTCTGGACTCCCATAGCGCTACTGCATACCGAAGGGTCAAGCTGGCGAGGACTTACGTTACCTCTAGTATCGGGTTACTGTGACTTCCCCGTGTCGAATCCAGCATTTCGGCGCTGGGCCACCTTTCGCACTTCTTTCTCGAACTCGGGAAACAGTTCAACTGCCTGCTCAAAGCTGTTTTTGTCCAGGGAATACAAATCAACGTATTCCTTTGCTCTGACGCTGGCATTTCTTTTCTGCTGAAATAGAAGAGCACTTTCACCAAAGTAACTACCCCGACTCAAAACGGCTATCGGCTCCTGATCTTCATCTCCCATAACCTCGACCTCACCTTCCTTGATGAAAAAGACGCAGTCACCTGTTTCTCCTTTCCGGATGATATAATCACCAGGACCGTACACACAGGGATTTAACTTCATAACCAGCTCGCGGACAACTTCCGGTCCCGCTTTCTTAAGCAGAGGAAGCGTTTCCAGAATATCGCGCATGAGAAACAGAGCGATATCGGCCTGTATAGGCTCAGGAAGTCGTTCAGTTATACTTTTGTCTTCCATACCCATGCGACTGTCCCAGAGATACTGGTAGTATCGTCCGATTCTTCCACGCAGCTTCTTGGGCAGCTTGTGGTAACTCATGAAAGCGTTAACCTGTTCCATCTGTTCCCTGAACTGAACTCGAGCGTGATCTGCGCTTGCGATCAGTCTCGCGATAGAGCCGATAATGAAGGCATACATACCGACACCAAGAAACATTACTACCATCGTAAACAGCATCTGCATGTTAGTTTTCGGAATGAGATCCCCGTAGCCGACAGTGGTCAGCGTTGTCACGGCCCAGTAGAGTGAACGAATGTATACGCTGACGGGGTCGTTTACGTTCGGCGGAACACCCCCTATCGCAATCCAGCCGCACGCAACCCAATGCGATAGCAGAAGTACGCCAATGGTCGAAAGACCGAGCCGAAGAAGACTTGGGTTTAGGAGGTAAGTTAACTCCAGACGACGAAGGAAGCGTACAAGCACCGGCAACTTAAGCACTCTGAGCAGACGAAACGTCCCCAAGTAGGCTGAGCCACCCATACTAAGCACAATAGGCTCAAAGGGAATTGCTGAAAGCAGGTCTACGAAAAACCAGCTCCTTGCGTACGCCCTGCGGGAATCCTCCGGACTGTTCTCCAGCTTCCCCCGAATGATTCGACTGGTGTTAAAGGAGACAACGATGTCTATGAAATAGAGAACGGTGAGAATAATTTCCAGCGTCAGCACTGGAGCCGTCATCGGATAATCGAACGCCAGTCGCAAAGGAATTTCCACCGCTGAAACAAGGATTGTAACTGCAATCAGAGAGTCCCAGGCGTGCTTACGGTGACTCGTAGGGCAGATCATTTGGGTAAATTCTCCAGAAAAAGAGTGGAATATCGGATGCCTACCATGGCACTATCTCTGAGGATAAAGCAAGTAAGCTCCTGTCACCACTGCAAATCTCATCTGAACACTTGGAAATGCTACTATTTAGAATTCTAATATACCGTTAACATTACGCTTGTCCCTTGGTTGATCGACTCGCTTAGGGTAGAGTTGAGCAATCTTCGCGTAGTTCTCTGACATCCCGTACTGAATAGAGCATTTCGGTGAGCCCGAATGGGGAGTTCCTCCTCCTTTGGGTTTCGCTGTGTGGATTGTCACTCCCACCGCAAAATCCTTTCTGTCGTTACCACTAAGAAACCTGTTCTCTAGTTCTCGAAAAGGAGACTGTATGCGAGTGATCCGAGGGTTTTTTGTTAACTTGGGCAAGGCTAGCCTTGCGTTCGTCACGTTCCCTTACACCGGCCCCCGCTGGGTGTTTCGAAAAGTCTTTGGCCGTAAGAACGCCAAAGCTCGATTCAGAAATGAATCGATCTGTGGATCCGATGATCGCCAGCACGTGGAAGAGTACGACGGGACCCTCGGTGTCTCCCGAGAGTTCGTCGACAGCGTGCAGGGTGCCATCGGCCAATTGGTGCAGTGTGGATCACGTAGCTGTTCAATTGACGGCGGTCAGCGTTTCTGCACAGGTGCGATAATCGGCGTGGATCCGAAAACAGGAAATGATTTGTTCATGAGCGCAGGTCACTGCGATGTCACGGACACCTCTGAGTTGCAGATTTCCTTCAACTTCCAGATCGCTCCCGACGGCAGCAAGCGGCCCGAAACTCGTGTCGCCGTGCTCGAGGTCCTTGAATCGGTACCTCCAAGCGCTGAAGACATCGACTACTGTATCTACCTGCTCGACGGCAACCCCGGCGAGAAATTCGGATACATCCCGGTCGCTGAAGAAGACGCGATGCCCGGCGACATGCTCTGCATCATTCAGCACCCCGGTGGTGAACCAAAGCAGATCGAAGCAGGGCCTTGCACCGAGATCGCTGGCACCCGAATTCGCTACGGCGACATTGACACCATGGGCGGCTCGAGCGGCAGCCCTGTGATCAACGAACGCGGTGAATTGGTCGGCGTACACACGAACGGCGGTTGTTCCACATCCGGCGGCGGCTTCAACTTCGGAACCCGAATTGGCGCCATCCTGGATGTTTCAGAGGTCATCGAAGAACTCTGGCTCGCTAAACACGCGGCCTGAGCTCCTGACCTCATAAACGGGGCGCACGTCAGCTCCCCTCCCTAGAAGGTTCTCACTGTTATCCACACAGCGAGAACCTTCCCAATTATGTACAATTTATTTTCCCAGTTTTGAGAGACTGCTTAGAGAGCCTGCAAGCCGGGCGATAGCGCGCTACTGCCCGCAGAAAGCTCCCTTAGAACACCTACCCCATCCACACGACGTCAGCCCGAAGACTCCGCCCCACACTCATTCCCCACGAGGGACACCCTGCTCAATCCAGTCGAGCACCAGACCAATATCTTCGCTTGCTATCGGCGGCAGACCCAATGGCATGCCCAATATCTCCTCACGAGCGGTGTCCGCCGATTTGGCCCTGTACTCTGCGGCTACTTCTTCGTGCCGCGCAAGCATATGCCGTATTATCAAAGGCAGCCCGGAATCATCTTTTGCTATCACCGACTGATACGTACCGTCAGCCAGCCTCTTGCCGCGAAGTATTGCTTCGTACGAACCTAAATCAAGTCCCGCGCCCTCATATCCAAAGCCACCCGTGTTCCCCGGCCCCCCATCACCACGAGCCGGCTTCGGGTCCGAATGACAATGCCAACAGACTTTGCGAAATACCTTTTCTGATACTTCTTTGTAGCTCACCTTCCTTGTTACGGGCACATGGGAAAATCTAAACGGCGTCCTCTGTATCGGCTCTATTGACTCACGAAGGATAAACGCAGCAAGATCTGCGCGCTCTGCGGCACTTAGTGCAAACACGGGCATCATGGTCCCGGGGTTAATCTCTTGGGGATTTTTGAGCCAGCGCAGAACAGCGGCTGAAGACATACGCTCGCGCGTAAACCGCAGATCGGGCGCCAATCTGACTGCTTCAACCGTATACGAAGCGCTCTTCGACCGAGGGTCTTTTGCCTGTGGCTCCATTGGCTGTGGGTCTATAGGCTTAGTCAGGCCGCTAAACTGATGGCAGCTTGCACAGCCGTATCGTGTAAAGGCCTTTCGACCTTCTTCGGCGGAACCCAGGGTTACCGGTGTATTGTCTTCTGTTGGAACGAGCAGCATAGCAATCGCATCCGCTTCCTCCCTCGTAATTTTAAGACGCGGCATTGAGGCAGGGAGCCCGGGGCGAATACTGTGGGGTCGCAGCAGAAAGTCGGCCACCCAATCCCTACGAAAGCGTTTCTCCAGTCCCACAAGGCCAGGCACGGCAGTGAGGCTGTGGATATTCTTCTTCCAGCGAGCCATGGCCTTGCCTTGATACTTCCCGTCTAGTTTGCCCCCAAGAATGTCCTGATGGCAGCTCACACAGCTCTTTTCGCGCACAGGCGCCTTTAGTATTCCGGGTGCCTGATGACAGCGCGCACATTCGAAGCGTTGGAGGAGGTCTTCAGCGCTACTTGTGCTAAGGCACATGAGCGACAGCAGTAGTGAGCAAGGCACAATGAGTGCTAAGCGAATTGAGCTTAGCCGAATGTGCCGAGGGAAGCGGAGTCTATCCAGAAAAGGCCTCCAATCATGAGAGTAAAAATCGAAGTGACTAATGCCCGTGGAATCAGGGTCCCGCTTGACGCAGGCAATTCCTCACATCCATAGGTATGCACCCAGCGATGAAACATTGGCAGTGAGAGCAATGCAAACGTCATCGACATTGCCAGAGTCGGTGTCCCATAAGGATGTCCATGAGCAAGCAGGTTCCAAAGCTCCATGCAAATCACGTACACTCCGGACGCAAAGAGAAAGGCTAAGATAATTCGAATGCTCTTTACCTTAAAGCGCCTGTCCCAGGGCAAAACAGGAATCGGATAATCACGTATGGAATACAGCAGAAAGGAGGCAGCACAGGTAATCAGAGTAAGATGTCCAAGAACGGCGGAAAGTACCTGTGGTTCGGGCTCTTCGTAGCCATACATCGAGTTAACACATGCCAGACTCCATACCACTGCCGGACCAAAGAGTGAAAAGGCAAAAGGAGCGAGCAAAAGCACGCGCGATAGGAGGTCTTTTTGTTGCATAAGGAGGTTATGCGAAAACACCACAGTTGTGTGTAGTTTACACCCGCGGGGAATCACCGGCCTCTGCTTGATCCCTGTTCCTGATAAGTAGCCGTTATGAGAGATAGCAGGCATGTGGAGCTACCTGATACCGTATATGTGGCGGGAGTTTCCTCTGTTTGACAGCTTAGTTCTCTTGTCTGCTTGCTTAAGCCTGCGAACTGCGAAGATGCAAAACGCCACCCTTGTTTTGAGCACTAATCTTATTATGTTATTGTCCCGGTCCTTTCGATTTTTCAGAAAGATGTCTGCGGGAAGATACTGAAACCACTAGTTGTTTCCCCCTCTTCGCTGAGCGGGGAATGACTATGGTAGTCAAACCCTGATACGCACGAATGCCAGGCTTCCAATTGTGAACAGGCATTTACGCTATCAGTCTCAGGTGCCCTATCCCGGGTACTTCCTTTTTTCGTCCTCCAATTGTGAGAGACGCTGTGAGGTTTTTCGATGTCTTCTACAGTACGCATTTCAACAGTTCTCGCTCCCGTTCTGGCCCGTATGCGGCTGATCGAAATCAGATTCAATTCTGACGAGAACATGGAGCCTCTCTTTGATGAGCTGCGCTTTGAGCAGACGGACGTCTGGGAGGACGTTCGCTTTAGCGAAAAAAGCATCTCGCCCCAGGCTATCCTGGAGCGCTTTTCCCTTGATAGCCAGAATGAAGAAAACCGCCAGGAATTTCTTTTCGAGGTAGTCAGTGCATGTCCCCACAACTGGGCGGTCTGCGCGCTGCTCTGGCGTTTGAGGCACCAATTTCCCGAGAGACCCTTCTTTCACTATACGCTCGATACAATCGAGCGAAAGAAGGAAATAGAGAAGCTCGTCTTGAGCTTCTCGGATTTTCGCGAGTGGAACGGTCGTTGGCAGGAAGCCCTTCGCGCGATTTGCTTTCCGCGCGTCTGCGAAAGCTTTGCTGAGCTTCTCGAGTACCTCGACGATGAAGGCTTTGCAGAAGATGCTCGTGATGCTTTGTTCACGGAGTTCGTCAGTACTACGTACGAATCCGCACGAAAGCGAATGCAAGGTGGCGGACCACCGCGCCAGGTGTTCCTTCCCCTCGCATA
>JAUIMJ010000177.1 GCA_030433295.1 bacterium
ACCCTTCCCGTCGCCTTCCTTTGCTGGATTCCCATCATCGGACTACTGCTGAGATGGCTCCCCTTGCCGATTTTGCTACCCGCAGAGGACCGCTACTGGGGATTTTTCACGCACAAGCTGAGAATCATTCCCTGGGGAGCGATTCTGCGTGTGCATCAGGGGCAATTCTACCTCTGGCGAAAACTTCGCAAGCGGCGCAACGGTTTAAGCGTACCCACGCTGTTCATCTACGGACGCGGCGATGGGCTGATACCGCCATCCCCGAGCGTTGCAGATCGATGCTTTGGCGTGTTCAAGGCTATTCCGGGATGGCACGGCCTTCAGTCCGGTGATTGCGCCATCAACGACACGCCATTGGAGAGCCTTTGGGCGCGTTTCGAAAAGGCCGTCCGCGAGAGAACCTATCCAAGTTCACTCACTGACGATCCGGCGGACGCGGACGAGGCTTGATATTCGGGCGTTCACTCTCCGCCTGAATTCCTGCCTCTGTTCCTGGCCTTCATCAAATGGTTTTCGACTGTTTTACCGAAGCGCCAGGAACAATTTTAACCTGAGATAATCAGAGATGCCCGGCAAGAACTGTTTGCGCACTGCCGATGTGGCCTGAAGCAAAACAATTCCCTCAAAAAGCGGGGTAATTCCGCAAAGAAATCAGAAGCAACATGAAATCTCTGCTAAATTCAAAGGAGAAGGGTTTATCTGCGAATCCGCCAGGCGCGATGCTTGCGGGCATTTCTCCGCGCGTGCTATCGATCACTTTAGATTAAACCGATCTTTCGAATTTACGGCATTCGCCACTACGGTAGTTGAGACGTTTTTTACGTGGCGAAGCGCTCGTCACAAAAGTTTCGGTTTTTCCCAAAGGAGAAGTTCAACAAACACCTCCAAACGTTCACCTGCCTGAATTTGTTCTAATGACATCATCCTGATTTCGGTGCCGTTTGTCGCCTGTCTGTTTCCTACTGAATCACATCGTGACGATTCGACAGCAACAAACCACTCCGACCTGAAAAAGGAGATTATCGTGGCAACTCGCGAAATTGACGTCGTACGCAATGGTCCCGGCGAGGGTCTTCGCATTCCTCTGCATCTTGCAGTCGACGCACCACCTGCGGAAAGCCCTCATAGTGTCGGGCCACAGCCCGATACCACTGAAGTGTACTCGCCCCCGGCGCCGGCACATCGCTCGGCGCAGGTGGCTGCTGCAAGCGGTGTCGGTACTGAACTGCCGGCCTACCTGCTCGAACGCTTTCAGCGAATCGACCAGCAACAGCGTGATACGGCATTCGAACGCCGTCGGCGACGAAGCACTGGTCAAGAGGTCCTTATGCTCCCTGAAGATTCCGGACCCATGCTGGTCGGCATTCCATCCCTTGATGCGGAGACGGAGTGCGACGGCAAGGGCGACGGTACCTGCAGGAAGCGACGCAAGAAACGACCGGGTAAAAAGAAGCCGGGGAACAAGAGAAAACGGAGCGACACGGGCGACCTGCCATACGCCTTTTTCAAGGTTGCTATGCTGGTCCTCCTCGGATGGCTCGGTCTGACCTTGTTCACCGTGCTCGGAGCAGTTTCGGGAATTCTCGGTGCTGCCTTCCTGCTTATCGCCGGACTCGGCAAAGGCCTGGCTCACGTCCTCGGCGCGCTTACGGACGGAATTTATCCGCCCAAGGCGAAGAAGAAGATGCCAGTTCGCTGGATACTTTCGATTGTCCCCTGGGCACTCTATCGACTGTCCCTCGGCATAGTCTGGGTCGGCGACCACGCATCGCACCTGGGCCTCTGCGGCGGTAACTACGCTATGCAGGGTGCCAAATGGTTCTTCACCTTCCGCCGGCAGAGCTGCGATGGTGAGGACTGAGAATCCTGAGAGGCTTTCGTCTTCGCGGACGAGGGCTTTGTGGTACGGGTGGATGGGACTTCAAAAACCATCATCAGGTTTTTTAACGTCTCAACCACCCTCCATACTTTTTTACCGAAACACCTGTTTCAGTCTCATTCTTCGCGCAGCATCTTTCTGTACAGGCTAATGAGCGCGTGATTGCCCAAATTGGCGTCTTCTGACCTGCACATAGCGGTATACAGTTCTTTTACCAAACTGCTGACCGGAGCCGGCAAATCTTCAGCATCCGCCTCAGCCAGGGCAATTCGCAGGTCTTTCAGCATATCCTTTGCATAGAAACCCGGCCTCATGTCGTGCGCGACGATCCGTGGTGCATAGTTTGTCAGCGCCCAGGATCCCGCCGCTCCGCTTGATACCACGTCCAGGGTCTTTACCAGATCCAAACCGGACTCCTGAGCAAACAGCAGACCTTCGGTCATCGCCGCGACATTGATTGCAACGACGAGCTGGTTCACACACTTGGTGAGCTGTCCGCTTCCAACCGGACCGGTATGCACTATTTTTCTTCCCAACCAGGTAAACACGTCTTTCGCCTGCTCGAAATCTATCTCACTCCCACCCGCCATAATGGTAAGGGTTCCTTCTCGAGCCCCGACATCCCCACCGGAAACGGGAGCATCGAGGTATGAAACGCCGATTTCTTCCAAACGTGAACCAAATTCGCGAGCGCTCGACGGAGAAATGGTAGAGAAATCAATTATGGAACGGATCTCACAACCACTCTCGATTACCCCTTCGGGCCCAAAGATTATTTCCTCGACGGCGTGATCGTCCGTGACACACAACAACAGGCGATCCACCTCATCGGCCAGACTGGCAATGCTCAAAGCGACTTTTGCACCCTGCTCAGCGAGGGAATTCGCCTTAAGAGGGCTTCGATTGTACACGTGCACCTCAAAGCCACCCTTAAGTAAGTTGCTCGCCATAGAGGCACCCATTATGCCAAGGCCAATAAAGCCTATCTTCTGTCCACGCATGCTATCGCTCCCCTGGAGTCTTTAAGTCGTTGCTAGGTATTGAGTTGGGATTCTATATCAGTATGGGAAAAAGTTGAAATCCGGTGTCACCTCAAAGCGAGAGGCCTCGACCTGCGCAGACGGACCTAAACAGGGCTCTACCGGGAGCCCGGCCAGGAAAATGTTGTGATTTCGAGGATAAACCCCACAGCCTTTGCTATTATCTATGAGCGCGGTATAGAGATCTGAGCGCCTGGGTCACCCCGAGGCTGTATTTCGAGACCTGGCGACCTCTTAGACGTTCTTCACGTCAGCTTCGCTCTTTCACAATGCATATGAGTTTGGAATTCCGCGGCTGTCAGGAGAATACACTCCTGGCAAACGCGCGAAGTAAGAGGATTTCCCGTTCGCGTTCTTCTAATACGTAGTTACTTTCATTCGAGAGGCATACCCATGCGATTTAGCCGACGTGACTTGAGGGAGCGAAATCGAAGACTAACTGAAAAGGTACTCGACACGCTTCCGGATGAGGTTTTAGAAATTTGCGCTTTTGACTGGCAGGCGGAACCCAGAAATCGCGAAGCCATCACTGAGTATCTCAAACGCGCAAGTTTGAGCGCCCCCCCGGAATACCGCCCCAGGGTTGAAGGGCTTTTGCGAGTGCTTGAAGCGCGCTTCTGGCTCTTTGATCAGAGTGATGCGCACGAAGGAGCTACCCAGGTGCAGCTTCGCTCTCTTGCGGCAAGCCTGGTCCCCTCGCAAAGCCTGACTAACGACCACGCACTGCGTCTACACCTCATTCAACATCTGCCAGAGGATGCAACGGCAAGTCATTACGCCGCCTCCGCCGCAGATTGCTAGAATCTGTGCTGCACCTGTCCCCTTCCGAGCTTTCGGCGCTCTTCTCAACCGGGTTTTATTGAATTACATTCCTCGTTGTAGACCTTCGCCGTTTGCTCAAATCAATATTTTCGCCGGTGCCGACAGTCAGGCATACGTGAATCACACTGGCAGCCGACAAAAGAAAACCATATACTGCTGTGGAGCCGCGGATACCGAACGTTTTTTGATTCGGGGCACTATCCGTTTCAATTGGCCGTTTCAATTGGCCGTTTCGATTGGCCGTTTCGATTGGGGCCTTCGGCATTTTGGATTTGAGCCTTCGGTGGGCTTTTGGATATGAACTTTCGGCGGGCTTTTGGATATGAGCCTTCGGCGGTCAAAAAGCCCTAAATGCAGGGTTATTTAGTAAGAGTACAACTACAAGCACAGGATAGAACATGGCAAGAACTCCCTCAAACATGATTCCTCTTGGCACAGAAGCGCCTGATTTTAGCCTGCCAGACACCCAAACGGGAAAAGCGCTTAGCCTGAGCGAACTGCTCTCGCCAAAGGCAACGCTCATAATGTTTATTTGTAATCACTGCCCCTTCGTAAAACACATCAACGAAGAACTGGTATCCCTGGCTAATCACTATCAGGAAAAAGGCGTTTCTGTGGTGGCAATCAGCTCAAACGACGTGGAGAACTACCCCGAGGACTCTCCGGAGAAAATGACTGAGTATGCAAAACAGCTCGGCTATACCTTTCCCTATCTCTTTGATGAGAACCAATCCGTGGCAAAAGCGTATCAGGCTGCATGTACACCTGATTTTTACATTTTTGATGGCGAACGAAAGCTCGTCTACCGGGGGCAGCTTGATGACTCCAGACCTGGAAATGATATAGCGCCAAACGGTAAGGATATTCGAACAGCGCTTGATGCCATGCTCGCCGGAGAGCCCGTTTCTGCTGAACAAACGCCGAGCCTCGGTTGCAACATCAAGTGGCGTAACGCGGGCTAAGCTGCGAGGCCACAGGCAGCAATAGAGACCACGTTTCTTTCAGCCTCACGCAAGGCCGACGACAGAAACTCAATCTAGTCTTCGGAAAACACCTCGTCTCTGGAAAATGCAATGCCGGACAGTATTCCTGAAGAAGTAGCGCGAGATTCATCCCCGGGGGAGTTTCATATCTCATCGCTGCTTATCGCAGTGATTCTCCTCGCCTGCGCCGCACTGGGGCTGATTCGCATTGGACCGACGGATACCCCCTGGCACCTGGCGAGCGCCCGCCTCTCATTTGAGACCGCAGGGCTCTTGCCCCACTGGCTCACCAGTAATACCTTTTCATACACATTTCCCGATTTTCAGCTTAAGCAACAGTACCCTCTCTACCAGAGCATCATATACGCGGTGTATCGAGCCTTTGATTTTGAGGGGCTGAGCATATTCCATTGCATACTCTGGTTCTGCACATTTCTGCTTCTGCTGCGTCTTGGCGGAGGCCTGAAGACTGTTGCCTCCCATCCTCTGCCTTGGCTGCTCATCCTGCTGGGCTTGCAGCGGCGCATGATTTTACGACCTGACATCCTCACCCTTCCGCTGCTGCTGCTCATTCTGGCGAACTGGGAGCAGTTTGATCGAGGTCGAATTTCAAAACTCCGCTTCTTTGTGACGGCAACTCTCCTGCAGTGGCTGCTCAGCAATGCCCATCAAATGTGGACACTGGGTCTGCTCGCAATGACCCTGTTTTTCTTTGACGCCTTGTATGCTGGCTTTCGCGCCCGCCGGCACTCTGTCAATCCTGCGTTTCTGTTCCTCACCCTCCTGTCTGGCGTTCTCGTTACCTGCATAAACCCTCTCGGCTGGAGAATGCTTCTGGTTCCCGCGAGTACCATTGGCAGCCTGAGTCATCATAGAAGTGACGTCACTGAATTCGCCGCCTTTGGGGAGAATGTCTACCCGAGCGCTCTGGTCGTCCTGGCACTTCTGCTCTACGTCTATTCACTTCTTCGCAGAACGTCTCCGAGAAGATTATACGAACTGGCCCTGGTGCTCGGGGGCTTTATTCTGGCGCTACTCGCCTTGCGTGGAACCGTATTTGCCGTTTGTCTCGCCGGTCTGTTCTCAATCAGAAGCTTAAGCACAGGGACACGGGAGAATGGAGCAAGCGAGAAGTCCTCGGAAACGGAAGGCGCTGATAAGAACCCCGGCGAAGCTTCGACTCCATTGCGAAAGCCCGGTTTACTTGAGCTTTCGCTGGCGTTTTCTATGCCGATTCTTCTCGTCTATTACTCGCACTTTGGCCAGATTTCTTCACTCCAGGGGGTGCAATACGGTATAGGCAAAAGCCGCGGACAGTGGCCAAGTTCCAGCCTGCAATTCCTCAGGGAAAATCCACCTGAGGGAGAGATACTGAATCTCTCCTGGTATCTCGGCAACAGCCTAATATGGGAGCTGTACCCCGGGAAGAGAGTTTTTGTGGATCCGCGCTTTGAATCCTATCCCCGAGACTTTCTGAAGAAAGCCATCCGCGCTGAGTATGACTTTGAGACACTCCGCTCCCTTATCACGGGATATCAGCCCGAAGTGATTCTTCTGGAGCTCAGACTGACACACCTGCACAAACACGCCAAACGCTTGCTTGAGAGCGGTGAATGGACCCCCGTTGCCCTGGACCCGCAGGTTCTTGTCCTCGCAAGATCCGACTCAGACGCCGATTCCTATGCGGCGCGATTCGGAATGAGTATTGATCACCTCGAAGCCTCAGGCTTCACCATGGACGATGAGCGCATCAGACGTCTGGAACACCAGAGAATACGGGGATTTTACTCGAGAATATCCGCTAATTCTGGGCTTGTTGAGCAGAACCATCTAAAAGACAGCTCTACCGTTCCCCCACTTCATTAAATGCGCTAACCTCAGGCTGTGCTTAATTTTGCAGTAACAAGGTATAAGGCGAGTGATTTCGGTGCGTCGTAGGATTTGTTCTATTTGTAAAACTTCAGGGTGCGTACTACAGCATCGCTCCTCTGACCTGCACAGTCTTGTCTTCGTCTTCTTTGCGCTTTTCCATACATTGTCTTTTCCGCTCATGGCTTTCGCGGACGCTTCCTCTTATCTCGATGGGCCGGGTCTGAAGCGCGTAAGCAGTCTTACCTCAAACGCCGGAATTGAAAGCGTCGTACAACTGGATTTCATCGACGACCTCAGCGGGCCCCTGTATGAGCTTTCCCAGGTAAAGAAGTTTGGTAACGTTCTCGACTCCATGGTGCTTGAAACAGCATCCGAGGTTGAACGCATTTTTGGTCAGGATCTCGAAGAAACCATCATAGTACGAGTCCTCTCGCCGTCTCAATTTGACTCCTACACCTCTGCCCCAAAATGGAGCAGTGCGCTGTTCTCGCGCGGTGAGATATTGTTTCGCATTTCTAGTCCGTCGACCAGGAGCTGGCGTTCTCTTCGCCGGAGCCTGCGACACGAGCTCATACACCGAGCCGTCGCCGAGTTCTCTAATAATCGCTGCCCGGTTTGGCTCGAGGAAGGGCTTGCTCAGTATTTCTCAGGGGAAACCACCAAACATATTGCCGATACCCTTAGGGATGCAAGCAAGGCGATGCGTTCCCTGAGCACTCTGGATGACTCTTTCCTGGACATGGATCCCACTCAGGTTCCACGCAGTTATGCGCATTCAATTTTCGCGGTTCGTTCCCTTGTCAATCGATATGGATTTTCTCGGATCGGGGCATATCTCAAACTACTTGGAGAAGGCAGTAGCAAAGAGAGCGCGTTCTCAAAAGCTTTTGGAATTTCATTTCCCAATTTCGACGCCCAGATTGAACAGCAGATACGAATGTGGCGAAAATCCGGAAAGCGTATGCTGTAGTTTTTAAGCAGTCACAAAACAAGGTTAACGAGATACGAAATGCAGCTGATTAGATGCGGATCGCCTGGAAACGAAAAACCGGGGATTCTCGCAGAGGACGGAACGCGGCTGGACGTTTCCAGCGTTGTGGATGATTACGATGAATCATTCTTTGCTGGCGACGAGCTGGAAACGCTCCAAAACGCATTCAAAAACAACTCCCTCCCGAAAGTGTACTTTTCAGAACACAGCCGTTTAGGAGCGCCAATCGCGCGTCCGAGCAAAATTCTTTGCATTGGACTTAACTATCGGGACCATGCTCGTGAAACGGGCTCTGCTATCCCGGAAGAACCGGTGGTCTTTTCAAAGGCGAGCACAGCGCTCTGTGGGGCATTCGACTCGCTTATCTTACCGAAAGATTCGACCCATACTGACTGGGAGGTTGAACTCGCGGTCGTAATCGGCAAGCGCGCCAGCTACGTCACAGCAGAGGATGCCCTTGACCATGTGGCCGGATACGCCCTGATGAATGATTACAGTGAGCGCTCTTATCAAAAAGACCGGGGAGGTCAGTGGGTCAAAGGAAAAAGCTGCGACACATTTGCCCCGCTTGGCCCTTTTCTCGTGACCAGAGACGCTCTTCCGGGGGTCGCAGAAGCGAGAATGTGGTTATCAGTCAACGGCGTCGAGAAGCAGAACGGATGTACCTCAGATATGATTTTTAGCGTCCCGCAGATCATAAGCTACCTCAGTGAATTCATGACGCTGCTCCCGGGAGATCTCATCAGCACGGGAACTCCTGCAGGCGTAGGGATCGGGCAAAATCCGGCGGAATTTGTCAAGGCGGGCGATACTATACGTCTCGGCATAGAAGGGCTTGGAGAATCGGAGCAAACTGCGATAGCCTACACGCCGTGTTAGACGGACCCTCAGCAAGCGACCTGGGTCCACAAGTAATCGCAATACAGGAATTAAGGAAACCAATGACTCCAATCGAAGACCGCGGATATGCTAGTACGGACAGACTTGTTTCGACCGAATGGCTTGAATCAAATCTCGATAACAAAGATATTCGCATCATTGAATCTAATGAGGATCAACTCCTC
This sequence comes from bacterium, assembly GCA_030433295.1. GTDB lineage: Bacteria > Bdellovibrionota_C > UBA2361 > SZUA-149 > SZUA-149 > JAUIMJ01. The sequence continues at coordinate 8,652 of JAUIMJ010000177.1, forward strand.
TACCCGTCCGGGCATATTCCGGGCGCGGTGGAAGTTGACTGGACCCGTGACCTGAACGATCCCCTGCGACGTGACTACCTGGATCAGTCGCAATTCCAGGAGCTCGCATCGCGAATAGGTATCACGGAAGACACCACGCTTATCTTCTATGGAGACAAAAGTAATTGGTGGGCCTGCTACGCACTCTGGGTATTCCAGCTCTTCGGGCACAAAAACCTCAAGATACTCGATGGAGGTCGACTGAAATGGATTCAGGAGGGCCGTCCGACGACCAAAGAGCGACCGAAGTATACAGCGACGCAATAC
>JAUIMJ010000178.1 GCA_030433295.1 bacterium
TCGGAAATCTAATCAAGGGAAAGAAACGTACGACGGAAAGTCCCGAAGACAAGAGCATGGAATCAGCTCCTGCAGGTGCTGAGAATGCAGCTCCTCAGGCTCCAGTTATACTGGAGTTGAAGAGCCGAAGTACACAGAAATAAGATCGCTGCTGCATCGCAGCGGCACGTAAGGATTACATCAGTGACACTGCAGAAAAAATTCAGACAGCTCGCCTCAGAGGAATTTGCTGAGCAGTATCAGCGCTTCTTTAAAACGGGAAAAGGTGAGTACGGCTACGGTGACGTATTTCTTGGTATTCGCACGCCGGCGATCAGAGCATTCGTAAAAGAGAACAGAGATATCAGCCTGTCTCTTGCCAAAAAATGCATCGCCTCACGCTTCCACGAAGAACGAATGCTTGGTCTTCTCATTCTCGTAGACAAGTATGCTCGCAGCCGGGATGAATCTGAGAAAGACAAAATCTATGAGCTGTATGTCGATAACTTCAAATACGTCAATAACTGGGACCTGGTTGATGTCACCTGTCCTCATGTTGTCGGCAAGCACCTTTTTGAGAAAGACAGAAGCCCTCTCTACCAATGGGCGCTTTCTGACCACCTGTGGACCAGGCGAATTGCGATTGTTTCCAACTGGTGGTTTATCAGAAACAATGATGTAAGCGATGTTTTCGAGATTTCAAAAATTCTTCTTAAAGACGAACACGACCTGATCCATAAAGCCGTTGGCTGGATGCTCCGCGAAGCCGGGAAGAAAGACATGAAAAAAACCGAAGCTTTCATGAAGCGGCATTATTCTAGTATGCCAAGAACCATGCTGCGCTACGCGATCGAACGCTACCCCGAGACAAAGCGAAAGAAATACTTACGGGGCACAATCAAGGCGTGAAGCCCATAGAAAAAAGAACGCGGACGAAAGAACACAGACGAAAAAGATCGTAGACGAAAAAGATCGCAGAGGAACACGATCACTCAGGAAAAATCCCCAAACAATCCGAACCGCCATCCGGTAATCTCATCGGCGAAAATATAGCGTATCCCAAAGCCGAGCTCAGAGAAGTAGGGCTCACCCACGGACATACTAAATACGTCCAGACCCGACTCGAAGAAATGATTAAAATCAAAGCCATCCCGAGCATCACCAAAAAGCTGTACGAGGGCAAAACTCGGCCGAAAGAAGACCGGTTCGGACTTTTCGAAGAGTTCTACCGGCTCCTCTAATGAAACAGTGTTCTTCCAGACAAGACTCTTCTCACTAAAATCGCGGAGATCCACACTAGAGGTAGTAGCTCGGACATATAAATACGAGAGATGAGTACTCACCAGTGCCTTTCTGCCACGGTCATTGAGTGCGTTCTTCAGAAGAATTTCGAGTGAGGGAATATAGGTCCAGGTGTTCAGGCTGGGTGAAAATGCGTCGAGCACCTCTCTATCTATTCTGTCGGAGCTAACCTCATAGTCCAGGCGGGAGTACTCAACTTTCATGCGGGGTGTAACCTCGAGGGAGTCATCGAAAAAGCGAAGACGCGCTCCAAGCCCCGCACCTACTCCCCAACTACTTACCTCAAAACCCAAGCCGCCACCGAGACCATCCTGGCTCAACTCCAGGTATGCCGGACTGAGTTCCAGAAGCGGCACAAAATCAGCCTCCGGATCCATCAACGGAATTTCGACCCAGGTCTTCAGTATCGAAAGGTCAGTATCTGACAGCTCCGGGTCTTCTGTCTCTATAGAGAAAACTCCACCGGAGACACTGTCATTCGTTGAAAAGGCGAGTAAAGCAGAAGTAATTGCCCTAAACCCGGCTCTGGAGTCATCGTCGAGAAGCTGCGCCAGGGCACTGAGCGGACACAGCGTCGACAAAAAAAAGTAGAATACAATTGCGCAACGAGTAGCTCTCATCTGCAGCTCCATAGAGAATGATCATAGAACCCGGAGGATACCCTCAGTGGTTTCGCTTGTCATCCCTGCTGTCTGGGGGACCTCTTTCTTTGCAGGCAGAGCTCGATTACAATGGCACAAAAACAAATCAGCAGCGGAATAATCACATTTATGGGGAGAAAATCTGCGTCGAAAGCAAGCGTACAATCGTGTATTAGGCGGCATCTCTTTGTTGCTCGGACCCCTGCGGTTTTCGATCCAGTCTGGCTAAATAGGACTCAAAGCCCCGCATCACCCAGAGGTGTGCAATTGCCTGCGTATAGGTGTACACATACCACGGCAGTCGAGGATGGTAGTCATGAATGGCCGCGATTAGACAGCCGCTGGTTCTTATTCGTCGAAACTCAAGGCGTCCGGGGGGAAAGCGATTGTCCACGAGCAAACCTCCGGTGATCCGAAAGCTTTGGATGTCGCTTGAGTTCTCTTCTTCATCAAGGTCGAGGATCATCAGAGGCTTTTTCACGAAGGCAATATAAATACTGCATCGATTTTTCTCCACGGTAACTCTCAGCACGGGCGCGAGGAACTTTGGCAGCCAACGCATGTAGGCGAGCGCGATTTCCTCTACCTCAAAACCCCGGGGAAACGTCAGGCGCTGTACGGAGCGCACCGTTCGTTGTGAATGTTCATCGGGCGGCAGTTGAAAAGCTCTCGGCTGCGTGCCATCAACTTCAACACCGAGAGAACGATCGAGTATCTGATCGAAATTCAAAAACGTATGTCCGGGTATCTCGAGCTCCCGGTCTTTTGCGGGCAACATGTCGTGCACAAGGGTTTCAACCAGGGGCTCAATCAGATTCTTTGGTGCCCCGGTCACCGTGCTTACCCAGAGGCGTGACAGCTTTGGCGTAAGAACAGGTAGTCCAACAACGATTGGCTCTTTTCCGCTGTGGCGCCCCACAAGACGCATCATCTGTCGATAGGTAAGAGCCGTCGCACCGCCCACGTCGTATTCGCGCGAATAGCACTCCTCGCGCCCCAGACAGTGAGTAATCGCCTTCACCACGTCACCTATGTATACCGGTCGGCTTTTTGTCCCCGTCCAGGACGGACACAACATCACCGGAAGGCGCTTCACCAGTCGGGTGAGTACGTTCATCGACGATCCGGTCTCACCGAAAATCATCGCTGCGCGCAAGGCAGTGACCGGAGTCCCCTGTCCACTTAAGGCGTGCTCTACTTCAAGCCTGCTCTTTAGATGACCGGAGAGTTCTGCGCCCGGGGGAATTATGCCCCCCAGGTAAACAATCTGTTTTATCCCCGCAGCTTTTGCCGCTCTGGCAAAGTTGTCAGCTACCAGGATGTCGAGATCCGCAAAGTTTGCCTGGGTGAGCTGCGCCGCAGGAAGCATGGAGTGCACCAGATACACCGCGTAGTCGCAGCCTTCGAGAGCCCTGCGCGTTTGACACATGGAGAAAAGATCGCACTTTCTCCATTCGAGGTGCACAGACCGAGGACGCCGCACAGTATCGCCGCGAGACAGCGCGACACAGGAGAATTCAGTCCCTGCCCGCTTGAGCAGCGCCTGCCCCACAAAACCTGTGGCCCCGGCAATCGCGACTCTGGGCAGATCGGCTTCCACCTCCGATTCTTTCAAACTCATAGCAATCCGGTAAGCACCTTGAGTAAATTAGACCAGTTGGTCTCGACCTGAGGCTTCCCCTCGCCTTCGGGGGAGCATGTGCCTCGAACACTCGCTACTTCGACCCCGCGAATAGTAACTTTGAGATCCGCATCGGTCAGATTCAGGAAAGAGTGCAGGCCTCTACGCATTCGGCGAGCAAGCAAGAGCGCTCTGAGTGCTCGCACAGGCCCCAGCGGTCCAGGGAGATCTAAGGACACACGCCCCGGACAGGCAGAAAGGCCCACTACCCCGAGCGGCCCGTCGAGTTGCAGCGCACCCTCCAAACAGAGGCTGCGCTGAGGTTTACGTGCGCTGACCAACATTAACTACTGGCCGCATCCTTGGTTCGAATCTTTAGCGTCCCATCGACTTTCCATTTCGCATGCGTTGCACCTTCTCCCGCATGACTGGGAACATCCACGGTCATTTCTTCGAACTCGTAGGTGATCTCTGCGCCACGACCACTAAGTTGATCATAAAGTCCAATCGCCAATTCGGGCCAGGTTCTTGTCTCGCTCATAAAATCTCCTCAACTGTTGCCTTTAGTAAACATTCAGGTGTGTTGCTTTTGAATATCGACGAAGAGCTTTGATCAAACTTACAAGGCAAAATATTTTATGGAACTCCAAAGCGGGTCAGTGAGTCGAGTCATACGGCAGATGGAATAGGCCGTGGAAAAGTATGAGAGGCCGAGAACCTTCCCGGGGATCTGGGATTCCCAAAATCATACGTGAAGAAGCCGCATCAAGAGAGCACCGAGAAACTTCTCGGTGCTCTCGCACAGAACCTCACGAGCCATCGTAGGATGGCAAAAGCGCGAATACTACTCCTCCCCGAAACGTCCCTGCCCATCAGCGATCGCAAAAAGATGAGCCAGTAGGTAGAGCGGCATGGAATCCGGAGTCATCGTAGTAACCGAGCCGTCCGCACGAAGAACTACATTGAGGTCATTCGTATGGAAGGAGTAGGGCTCGCCATCTCCGCCACTTCCGTTAGTCAGTCCCCAGTTTGGTCCCGGCCAGGCACCCGAAGGTGTGACTCCGTGTAAGACAAAGTTTGACCTGGGATTATAGGGTGACCCTGGGTGAGCCAGGTAGGGATCCGTATGGGAGAAGTGCGAACGTCTTCCTTCGACACCGAGAATGTGAACTTCGCAGTACATGATGGTGTTTGAAGTACCATCAGTGATATCGGCAAAACGCGTGTAGCTACCTCGACCGTCCTCACCTCGCCAGAACACCGTTTTGGGATTGTTCATACCCGACGGATACTGACCAGCGGGGACCAGTAGTTGATCAATCAGCTCCTGAGAGATTCCCGAGCAGGGGTAGTACGACGAAATGAAGCCGTCAAAGTTTCCCTGAGCGTAGTGCCCGTCAGAGTCTACTTCCTGCGTCAGAATCTTCTTGTGTGTTGGACCGATGTCACTCGGGCACCGAAATGTCGAGATCAAGCTGCTCACTGCTACTTCTTGAGCGTCGTGATGATAGGGCAGAGTCGAATCAAAGCGATCGTAGACATTTCTCTGTTCAAGAAACGGAAGCATACCCGGAAAATGACTGTAGTTCTCATGGCTACCGGGAAAGCTCCTGTGTTGGGTATGATAGTTCTGCAAAGCAATTCCGATTTGACGCATGTTATTCATACACTGCGTTCTTCTCGCAGCCTCCCGAGCGCTCTGCACCGCCGGAAGAAGCAAGCCGATCAGAATAGAAATAATGCTGATCGAGACCAACAGTTCGATGATGGTGAAGCCGCAACGGCCTGTGGAACGAGACATGTAAGACCTCCGAGAGTACCTTGGGATTGCCAGGAAAACCCTGGCCAGAACCGCAACAATGCGGCTTCTTTCGCCTGAGCCGAACATCTCATTCGAAAGAAGCTAGTGAGTACGTACGCATAGTTCAGGTTGAAGGTTTAGAACCATTCTTAGCCTTTGCTCACGAAGGATTGAGCAGCAGTAAACCTCACCTGAACACTCTTTGTAACAACTAAGTTTTCCCAGTCCTTACTCACGAAGGTCCTTACACACGAAGGCCCTTACACACGAAGGGTTGTGAAAAACGTGCATCTCCGAGCAACACGCCGGAGGCATAGTTGAAGTAGCCATCTCATACCTGCAATTCAGCATTCTTCCTTTACTCACGAAGGAAATGCGCTTGTACGTCAGGCGGCCAAAGTTCTCTTTCTTATCCTCCACATGAAGAGCGCAAGTAGTCCGACAACGGATCCCACTACGAGAAAAACTGCCATCCACGGATTAGTGTTGTCGGGCTTAGGAGGCGGAGACCATGCAATCTGCCCGCCGACAGCATAATTTGATGGTTGATTCCATTCATAGCCACCATCCTCCGGTCTTTCCCAGGGGCAATACCCCGGAGCATTATTTCCAACGCTGACTCCTCGATCGTCATTCTGGGAAATGTCCTGTGCATACAGTGACTGGCTTACAAGAACCAGCATGCATGCGAGTAGTAGGCTTCGCATTTTGCGATCCTCCTAAAGTTGAATTAGAGACTGTAGTGAACGCTGACCCGTCTAAGCAGAGCTTGAATATGGGGCCACACAAGGCTACTGGGAATTCCGAGCACACAAAGGCCAAGAATGAGATGCCACAAAGCAATCCCCCAGACATAGGTATCCTGCCCGACAAACTTGAGCAGCAACAGAAAGATAGTAGTCGTCCCAACGAGGAACCATACGTCGATGGTTATCTCGCCATCGTCATAATCTCCCAAAATTCGAGAAATTAGTGGCACCACCACCATTCTTCCCAGGGTGATAAGCGCTCCACCGAGCACAAACCACCACCAAGCGATCTTATCGATCAACCATATTCCCTCCGATTGAAGACTTTGGGGGATCAGAAATAAACCAAACAGGAAAGTCACCAGGGTACACACCACCAGACCGATTTCCGCAATTTCCCCCGATACCGAAGGCAGTTCGAACCGAAGGCTCGAAAACAATCCAGAAATATCTACGCGAGGTATCTGCTTCCTGCGAACAGGTGCCGACGTTCTCGCTACTTGTACTGGAACCCCTACTCGATTCGGACTTTCCGAGGATTTTCCCTGAACACGAAGTTCAGAAATTTCGCGCCGCGCTTCAAGCAACTCAGCCTCAAGCCGAGCAGTCTTTTTCTGTTGAGACTGCAAGGCTGCAAGCGTTTGTTGCTGCAAGCGGCTCATTTTTGCTAACTGGGAGAGAACTGACTTTTGCTCCTTCCGAAGCTCAGACAAGGCACCTGAGGCGGCAACCCGAGCAGCCTTGGATGGCATCGCCTCAAACAGAAGCTCTCGAACTCGGGCCTCGTGAACAACGCCCTTGATTCTCACACGTGATGCTTGAGGGTCATCCTCTGCTCTCCAGCGCTCCGCTTCTTCTTTCGCACGAAGACGAAGCGTTTCCGGAGTCGGCGCGGGGATACCCGACAGACGTTCATCCACTTCCAGGATCGCTCGAACAGTTTCACGCATTCCTCTCGAACACAGCTCCTGAGCCGCGTCGGAAAAACGAGCACCGCCATCAAGTACATCCCGGGCACGAGAAATCTGCGAGATTTCTTCGGGAAGCAGAAAGCTCTGAAGTACTCGCTTCGAAGTCTCTCCAAATGCACTCGCATAATGCAGAGCCAGAGCGTGAACTTCCACATGAATCCACCGACCCTCACGGGCCTCAACGCGCAGCTGCTGCCGAGAAAACACGAGCAAATAGGCCAACACGGTCCAGTGTACGTCCTTCCAACCACTCACTTCACCGAAGTGAGCTTGAAGCTGTGACGCCAGACGTTTGACAGACTTCCCAATTCGACGAGGGACACCCTGTGCATCCACGCATTCCTGACCTTCGTCCAAACGTGCATGTTCCTCATCACGAGGAGATGTCGTTGCATCACGCACGACAAAAGCACCGTCTTCTGCGGCCCTCAAAGCCCGAAGCAACATGTCTCGATAAGCTCGATAGTTTCTGATGAAATGACTATCTAAACACTCTCCACACTCGGCGGGGTTGGAATGGCCATGTCTCAGCATCACGCTGAGATAGGCCAGGTGTCCAACCGAAATTCGACCAGACATGGCAACCTCCAAAGAAAAAAACGTAAAATACAACCTGAACTATACGTGCGTTACCCATATTCAAATTTTAAATAACAAATACAAAAGCTTAGATAGAAGGATGCGTAGCGAAGCAGAAATGGGATGAGAGAGGCAGGTATCCAGCAAATCGCATACGCTACGCACAGCTTCAATTACAATATATGCGCAGCTCTTAGCAAGCGGGAGCTTGCATTACCTAACATATATTATACAAGGCTATCCTTTCTGCTATAGAGCATTAAAGTTTTGCACTACCGTTCGGAGTCGCATTCAGGATCTTTTAAATTGCCGGAAGAGTCGGGCAACAAAAATCACTCTTATTATGAGTAGTTTTGAGGCGAGATTTCTCCTCCGTGAAATTGCGGATGTACCTAACCCTTGTACCTGTTGGGTCACGATCCTGATGATGGAAGACAAGAGCTTCGACATTCGGATCATGATGCTCTCGGATCCCGAGTTAGAGCGTGAGGCCCCGCGGGGTTTCAACAACGCGAATCACTGTATGAAGTACAAGCTTCGCGGGGAATCCCGAAAATCGCGGCAAAAACCACATGCCCCGGTGTTCACGTTCAAGATGGCAAAAGAGCAAAGCATGAAACGTCTGCCGTATGCGATTTGCATCAAGCTGCTGAGCTTACTCCATGAATGTGATCAGGGATTCAAACAGTATGAACAGGCTGTCGCTGAGGGCGTCGGGTCTGCTCAGCGCGCGGCATGGTTTCCTGCACCGAGCGAAAGCGGGCTTAAGGACGGGAGTCTGAAGATCATTACCGGGCTATTCGAGACTGTGGCAACACAACTTGTACACAGCGGAGTGAGTGAATAGTCGAAATCATATCTCGCAATAAGGAGAATTTAACGCCCGATTCTCGGGCACCCTTTCGACATTTTAAAGTCTACAACTAAATGGAAGAGGGACTTTGGAGCAACCGCGACAGCGGAGCGACAAAGCCACTCCCCCTGTAAACCAAAGTAAACGAAAAGATCACGCTCAGGCTACGGGCACTGAATCCCTTAAAGCACAAGCTCTCGAAGCATCCGGACGTTCAACAGTCCGTGGCAAACACAATCCGCAAACACTACAAGGATCCTCTGAGGCTCCGTCTTTCCCATCGATTGGGCATTGGTCCTCGCGGTCAAACGAGTTCCCATCGCCGTCAAAGGAGGTGCTGGTATCAGTCACTCGCTCTGCATTTTTCCTCCGCATTCGCTCCATCTGAGCTTTTCTCGCATTGGGATAC
>JAUIMJ010000179.1 GCA_030433295.1 bacterium
CAAAAATTGCTTTCAAGTAAGCACGCAAGTGCTTACAGGTATAAAGAAACTAGAGCAGGTGTAGGATAAAATTGTGCACCTTTATCCGAAGCCTGCTCACAGCAATTTTTTACAAAAATTGCTTTCGAGTAAGCACGCAAGTGCTTACGGGTATAAAGAAACTAGAGCAGGCGTAGGATAAAATTGTACACCTTTATCCGAAGCCTGCTCTAGTGACGAAAGTGACGCTCCACGGTAAAGACCATCAGCATGTCACGCTGCTTTGCACTTTCAATCACCGCGTTATCTTTGATCGACCCACCCGGTTGCGCCAGGGCGGTAACCCCGGCATCGTTGAGCAGCTCAAGAGTATCAGGGAATGGCAAAAACGCGTCACTTGCGGCAACGGAGCCCTTCACCTCATGTCCATGAAGCTGTGCCCGCTGAATAGCAATCTTTGCCGCATCAACTCTGCTCATCTGCCCCGCTCCCACGCCAATCGCGATACCGTCTTTTACCAAAACGATTGCATTTGACTTCACATATTTACAAATCTTCCAGGCGAGATCTAAATCAGCGGCAACTGCCGGCTCGGGAGCTGATCCAACGACCAGATCCGCCGAACTCGGAATATTCAGCTGCAAATCAGACGTTTGCAGCAAATACTCACCTAATCCATTGCGAACAACGAACTCCATCGAATGTTTTGCCATGGAAGCTCGATCAAAGTCGCAAATCAATACCCGCATGTTCTTTTTTTTCTGCAGTATCTCTGCTGCCTCGCTCGAGATCTTCTCTACGAGCAACACCTCCACAAAGCCTTCGTTAATGGATGAAGCCAGCGTAGCATCGACCTCACCTTCAACCGCGACGATACCGCCAAAGGCACTAAGCGGATCACATGCCCGCGCGAGCTCAAACGCCTCAAGAGGACTTGCGCCCAGGGCGACCCCACAGGGATTTGAGTGCTTAATAACGACGGCAGCACTCTTTTCCGAGTCTGCATCTCGAAGTTCAAGAAACAATTCCAGAGCACCCTGCATGTCGAGAAGGTTGTTGTAGGACAGCTCTTTACCCTGGGTTTGCGTCCACCAGATATCCTTTGTTGAAGCCTCCGACCGATAGAGTGCCGCGGACTGATGCGGATTCTCGCCATAGCGAAGCGCGGCGACACGCTCGAGAACCAGTGACTCAACCGGAGCCAGTTTCTGTGGCTGTCCCTCATCAGTAAGAAGCTTCTCTCCAAGCGAAAAGTACCGAGCTATAGCAGCATCGTAGCGCGCCATCATTGTAAACACTTTTGTCGCAAGCGCTCTTCGCGTCTCCAGCGAAACTTCACCACCGTCCTTCAAATCAGCCAGGATTTTCGGGTAGTCAGCGGGGTCGCAAATCGGAATGACGAACTCACAGTTTTTCGCAGCCGCACGTATGAGGGTCGGACCACCGATGTCGATCGACTCGATCAGCGACTCTGAAGAACCACTCTCGTACGCTTCCTGAATTTTCTGTGTGAAGGGATACAAATTCACCAGAACCAAATCGATTGCAGAGATATCGTTATCGGCCAGCTGCTTGAGGTCATCTTCTCGGTCCTTTCGCGCGAGGATGCCGCCATGGATCTTGGGGTGAAGACTTTTAACTCGACCATCAAGAATTTCAGGATGACCGGTATAGTCACTGACGGAGGTGTAGGCGCAGCCCTTCTCAGCCAGGTACCTGGCCGTTCCACCGGTTGAAAGGATGGTGTATCCCAATTCAATCAGACCGGGCACAAACGTATCCAGACCTTCTTTATCAAAAACACTTACGACAGCTACGCCAGCCATTCCTCAGGACCTCACGAAAAATCATTACTGAATAGATAGGGCTTCAACACTAAAAAAGAGTCACAAAAGCGGACTGGAGCAGTCTTTAGATAAACATAGTACGATTTTATCCTACGACTGCTCTCGGGCCATTTTGCAACGCTTCTATGAAAATGCCCTGGAGCAGAGTGAAGGCGACAAAATACGGTAATCTTGGCCCGTCGTAAAGCCATCCGAGGAGATAGATCTATGCCTGACGCGTGCTGATACGATGCACCGCAGACAGTACAGATAAGCGATTATTTTAGTAGTACGCAGGGAAAAACTAGGTAATCGAGAGCCTGGACCGGCGTCTAGGCATCAGACGGAGCAGCCTGGGCTCGCGCAGTATTTTCATCTAATTCCAGCGAGTAGTACCAACTCATCAGGTCTTCTTCGCTCTCGTCGGCAAGCTGCACGCGCAGGGTTTTCAATTCGTTGGCCTGGGTCCTGCGCTGCTTCAGATATTTCTGCTGCATTTCTTTGCGGCTACTGCCACGAAGCGGGGTAAAGGCTTCCAGATACCCAATCTGTCTATTGAGACTTGCCGTGGTGTTCTTGACCCGCTCTTCCTGGTAACGACGCTGACCGTACTGCGTTCTAAGTTCTTTTTTCGTTTCTTCAAGCAGCTCGCGTGTCGCCGCCCTGTGCTCGGCTTCAGCACCTCGCAACTCCCGTAACTTCGCACTCATCGCTGAGGACAACTCAAGCCTGCCGGGTTCTTTTTTCCAGGCGTTAATTGCTTTGTTATACGCCTCCTGCGCCTTCTCCAGGGCAAGACCTCGCTCCGTCAGAACGTCAACACGTAAACCAAGAGAACTAAAGACACGTGAGACCTCTTCCGAGTCCGCAGACGAAGGGATGGCTTTTATCCCGTTATACTGTTTGACGAGTTGCGCGATCTCCTCCTGCACGACATCTAAGGCTTTCTTGGCCTTTGATCTCTTGGCCTCAACCGATTCTTTCCTGGCTTCTGCTACCTTCTTATCCTCAAGAGCCAAATTCGCGATCCTCGCATCCAGACTTGCGATTTCCAGCCTGACACCAACCTTCTTTTCAGAAACCAGCAGACGTTCCTTCTCAGTCAGTAAAGAATACGGGGCCTTTTCTTCCTTCTCGGCAGCCTTATCCTGCCCTGCGGAGCCACTCCTGTCAGTGGATGACGCCTCTTCTTTGATATTTTTTTGCAGACGAGCAAACTTACTTTCTTCATTTTCCCAGACTATTGGTTGATCTGCCGGGATCTCCGCTATCCTCTCGTCTTCGATCTTAACCTCAGGAGGATTCTCCTGACTGAGCGGCTCTATTTCAGCAACAACCTCATCGACATCCGCATCGCCTGACTCGCTACTCCCGGCGTCTGACTCGACTGTAGTTGGCTCTGCGTTCTCCACATCGGCAAGAACAACCTTGCTGTCCGTATTTTCGGTCGCTGAAGCATCAGTGGTCTCTTCCTCGTCGGACTTTTCTGTCTCGCCCGTCGCATCAGACGCTGCATCCTCCAGAATCAGATCGTTTAATTCACGAACGAGTTCCTGGCGCCGCTCGAGGACGGCATTCTCTACATCCTTAGCCGTTGCGGATTTAGCGCCCGCGATAGCGCTGGTCGTCGAACCGAGTGTCGAATCTCGTGAACGGACTTTTTGAAACTGAAACAATGAGTAAGAAACAGCGGAGAGAATGACGAGCACGACCACAAAAACTCCGGCTCGCATTTTCATCAGCTCTCGCTCAACCAGAAAGCCTTCGCTCGCGCTAATCGCAATATCCTCTTCTGCCGCCTCAGAAGAATCTCCTTTCGCATCCGAGCCGACATCCACGGCATCATGGTCATCCCCTGAGGCACCTCCTCCGCCGATAACACGGGCTACCAATTCCTCCAGACCCTCAACTTCTGCATTGCCCTGTGATACCACCGTGACATCCTCAGCTCCCGGGTATCTGCCAGCATCTTTTTCCACAGCAATCGGCTCGATTTCGAGGATTTCGACCGTAACGTTGTCCGTCCCACCTCGCTCGAGAGCCAAATCAACCAGAGTCTTCACTGCGGCATCCGGCTCCTCGTCATTCAGAGAGGCACAAATTTCTTCAGCAGACACGAGGTTGTACAGCCCGTCTGAACAAAGAAGAAACTGATCCCCAACCTGAGCTCCGCCATCGAGCACGCTCACTTCGACTTCAACTTTTTCCGTTGGCCCCAGCGAACGGGTCAGCATATGCGCAATCGGATGGTTCTCCGCTTCTTCTTCTTGAATAGCTCCCGAATCGACGAGCTCCTGAACAAGGGTATGGTCGCGAGTAACCTGGGTAAGCTGTCCGTCACGCCAGTGATAAATGCGCGAGTCTCCAACATGAGCGAAGATTACCCGGGTATCGATAAAAGCGGCGGCTACTACCGTCGTCCCCATCCCCGACAGGTCTTCTTCTTCTCGGCTTTTGGTGAAAATGACTGAGTTACAGAGTTCGATAGAGTCTTTAAGTGACTCTTCGGTAATCATGCCCCCATCGACAAAGGCACGATCCGGGATAACCCGGACGGCAATGGACGAAGCTGTCGCCCCGCCTCGGGCACCGCCCATTCCATCAGCTACAAAGAAAAGGCTGACTTTCTCTGAGTGCGCAATCCCATAAGCGTCCTGGTTTTCGCTGCGTCTGCGACCAACATCAGTCAACACCGCGTCCTTAAAGGTAAAACACCTCTCAGGAGGTGTTTCTGCCTCTTCTGTAGTTACCGTGGTCAACGCCGAAAGCCTCTCGCTTCTTAAAAGTCTCTTCTCTGAAAACTGCCATTTCTAACACTGGCACTCAATGTAAAAGAGTGCCTGAAAGTCCGGCAGAGTGACAGTAAAAGGAGGACTAATCCGAGTAAAATTTCAGTCTTACGTCCGCGCTCAAAAGCATTTTCCAAAAAAATACTCAAGAACTCGCAAAGCTTCTTTGATACTTGTATTAGACTACGTCAGACGGCAACAAGGCTCGACTAAATACGCAGAAAATCTAGTATTAAGATGACTTTAGTGTTTTATTCTGCGAAGAACCGCCTACTGCACCCGCTTCACGAATGGTTCACCGTTGGTGATTCCCGTAGATTTGATTCCTTCACGGGCGGCGGAAGCGGCATCTCGACTCCCGTAAGGGCCTACCAATACTCGATAATACTGCTTGCCGCGGACGGTGGCCCTCTCAAGACTTGAGTTAAACCCGGCAATTTTGAAACGGCGCACAATTGATAAGGCGTCATTCTCTGAACGAGTAGCAGCAGCCTGAGCAAACCAACCTGGCTTCAGAGCGGGATTGCCGCTGGCAGCCCTGGGCTCATTTTTGACGATAGCGGCTTTTGCAGCACGCTCCGCTGCAAGAGCTTTCTTTTGTTTTTCCTGCTTAATTTTCTCTAGCTTTGCCGCCCTCAGCTTCTCTTTCAACGCGGCAATTCTCTCAGCTTTTGCCTTCTTTGCAGCTAATTTTGCCTCCTGGGCCGCTCTGCGCTCCTCTTCCTTGCGCTTTGCAGCTCGCATTTTTTCTTCCGCAGACATACTGTCTTCAAGCTCCGCGAGCTTTCGCTTCTGCGAAAGTTCCGCAGCAGAGGCAACTTCGCTCAAGCCCTGGCTCTTGGAAAAATCTATCCTCCCCTCTTCCTCTTGTTTAAGGGGTTTTGACACCTCTTCCGGAGTTTCCAGTTTTCCGGAAAGTGCCAGCTGCGCATCCGCAAGCGGCGGGGTCGTCCCCGCATCACCTGATGCCATAAGTGCAGCATCATCGGAAGCATCCGAGCCAGGCTCCACACCAGTGCTACTGAGCTCGCCCGAAGTCAGGACATTGCCGTTATCAACATCGGAATTTTTTGGTTTTACCGCAGTTGCTATCGGCAAACGAACAGTTTGTTGACCATTTTCATCAAGAGCAACGCGAAGGCCTTTCTCACGACCTGCGTGGTAGCCGAAGGTAAACACCATAACCATCATACCGGCCAGGACCAGCCAGAGTACAATGACCTGCGCCATACTTATTCGCATTTCCCAACGTGCCATAGCAGGTCTTTCCAATGACGCTCTGCCGGAGGACAGGCCCTCCCGCGTCGCTTCGGTGACACCCCATCCCGATGGAGCAGAATACGACCCTCGATCGAGAGATGAATGATGATCTACAGACGGATACGATCGAAGGCTATTCGCCATGAACTTTTACTCCCGATGGGACACCAGAGTTCCGAAATAGACTGCCGGAACTACACCACATAATAGACTATTTTATAGATGTAGTACGAAAGATTTATTCCCGCAAGGAAACTCTAACAATTCCATAACAGAGACGAGCAGGTCTTTGAGAAGCTGCACAGTGTCCTTGAGAAGGCCCTGCTGTTGCAGTTCCGCTGATTCAAACAATATCCGTCGAAACGTTGGGTCGTTGTAAAACGAGTAAAACGACCGAAGCCCAGCTACCAGCGAGGCGATGAGCAGTTCTGGTCGCTCACTGACAAGCGCACGCTGATAGACCGCTCGAAAGCGAACGAGAATTTCGAGCAGAGCAACAAACCGGCGACCAATACTCTCTGATATATTGAAAATCCGAGAAAGGTCATTCTGAGCGACATCAACTCCGTCAAATGCCGAAATCACCTTCTTTAAATCCGCCAGGCCACGTCGCAGATACCAGGGGACATTCTGTCGCCCGAGGGAGGCGTTCAGGTAGGGCCGAACCTCCAACTCCGTATCGCCCTGCAGGGCAAGAACCATCAGCCAGTCATCCGTATCAAAGTCCGGTTTGGCGCCCTGCAAAAGCTTCAACTCATCACGTTGTTCCCCGGGAACCCGATCCAGCAAAGCGGGCCCGGAGAACGCCATCTCCGGGACTTTCGAAACGTTGGGGCCACGAAATAAGTCCTCTACTGAGAACATCAGGGAAGCACCACCCTGCTTCACTGCCGCGATAAACCGTTCAAAAAAAATATCGTTCGGGCTCGCATTTATGTGTCCGTCACCACCAAGCTCAAATTGCATCTCCTTAGAGTTCGAGGAACGAAGAGCTTCGAGAAGAGAGCTTGCGAGAGAAAAGGCACCCGGAATGTCGGCGCCACTCTGGCCCAACTCTCGAGCGACACAAGAAGACATCCAAAAACATACCGGGGAGCTTATCTCCGCCGATACTCCTCGCGGTACGCCGCCGACCTCAAGGTTGAGAAAGGTCGGTAGACAATTCGCTGGAAGTTCCGATATCGGTTGACCCGCGCGCGAAATCGCCTCCAGCAGCATATATTTAAATTGAAATTCCACTTCTCACCTCTAGCACGTAACCCAAGCAGCGCAGCAAGCCGTCACAGGCTACTCATGTTCACGCGCCCCCAAAGGCGCAAAAGTAGCCGCTTATGCTTAGAAGTCACACGATATCGCTTCAAAAACGTCCTAAAATCGCGCTCATCGCGCCCTGCAAACAAGAGTGCCATTATTCCATGCCACTGCTCTGCCTCAATCAAATCATCAGCTTCACCGCCCTCCGAACCCGTCTCGATCACGTCGGGGTCACTTCCGGATTGAGATAGAAACGTCCTTATCTTTTCCGGGGACGGAATCTGCGTTAGTCCCGGATAAAACTGCTGCAACACGCCAAGACGCAGAAACTCTTGTAGGACAGCATGAGGTTCATGTTCTGAAAAAGCTTTCTTCATCTCATCGAAAAATCGAAATGGGGGAAGCCTTTGCAGATAGCCCGCATCAAGGGCGGCAGTAAAGAGCTCCGAGGTTTCGGTGGCGAAACTGAAGTTAAAACGCTGAGAGAAACGAACGGCTCGCAAGAGGCGGGCAGGATCGTCCACAAAACTCTTCTTGTGCAAGACTCTGAGCATTCCTTGTTCTAAATCAACTTTTCCACCCATCGGGTCTTCAAGATTTCCGAATGAGCCAGGCCCGAGATCTATCGCCATCGCGTTGAGAGAAAAGTCACGACGCCGGAGATCCGTCAAGAGAGACGATGGCGATACTTGTGGCTGAGCACCCGAGTGTGAGTACGACTCCTCACGAGCTGTCGCAAAGTCCAGGGTCTCGTTCGCACCGAAGATGAAGCGAGAGAATATCAATTTTGCTGTCAAAAACTTTTCAAACACCTGAAGATCACATGGTGCATCGATCTCGGGGAAAACGGCAGCCCAATGCGAAAAAAGATAGGTCGCAAAGGACGGGGCATCTCCCACAAGCATGAGGTCAATGTCCTCTGGTGACACACCAGCCAGAAGGTCACGCACCGGGCCTCCGACCAGGTAAAGATGCTGTGACTGCTCGTCTGCCAGGGCACCAAGCTTCTTCAATCTATTGCTTTGTTCCAGCCCGAGATGTTGATGGAGAAGGGATTCTGAATCGCTCACACCCGCTCACTGTATCTCTCGATCAAAATAAGCCCGAATTCCCTCATACAGCGCCGCTGCAACGAGCTTCTGATATCGCCGGGTCGTCAGGCGGCGTCCCTCTTTTGGGTGATCAATAAAGGAAACCTCCGCGAGGGCACATGGCATATGGGCTCCGACAAGAACGTAAAATGGGGCCTTCTTCACGCCTAGATTTTTCGTTCCTTTGTAGTAGCGGGAGATTGTCGAATGCAGCGCATCCTGTAGATCGTGAGCCAATGGTATAGAACCATCCACTTTGGCGTTTTGGATCAGATCACTGATAATAAACTCTAAATCGCCAATTTTCTTTTGTCCAAGAGAAGCATTTTCTCGCTTGGCCAACTTCAGTGAGGATTTATCATTCGTGTTATCCAGGTAATACGTCTCGATACCCTTCGCCGTTTTAAACTCACTGGCGTTTGCGTGTATGGAAATAAACACATCAGCATTATTTTCGTTTGCAATACGGGTTCGATCCTCCAAAGGCACGTGCACATCGGTAGTTCTGGTCAACACGGTTTTAGCACGCAGACGCTCCCGGAGAAGTTCATCCAACATCAAAGAGATTTCCAGAACTATGTCTTTCTCCAACACACCATCAACACCATGAGCACCTTCTTCAGAACCACCATGACCCGGATCAATGACGATCACGGGCCTGCGCAGGCCCCG
>JAUIMJ010000180.1 GCA_030433295.1 bacterium
GCCCCCACATAGCCCGCATCAGCGTAATGACCGTGAATGACATCAGGCACGCGACCGACCTCGCGGATATGATGCACGATGCGATCGGAGAGACTATCCAGGTGCGGCCAAAGGGTTTCTTTTCTCAGGTACCGCCTTGGTCCGCAGGGAACTCGTACGATGAAGGATTTTTCCGCTATTTGCTCCAGAGGCTGCGCGTAGCTCTCATCGACATTCTTTCCAAATACCTGTCTGGTGATGAGATCGACGCGATCAATGTCAGGGTGTTGGGAAAGTGCTCTGGCGAGTTCGACTACGTACTTAATCTGGCCGCCCGTATCATTGTCTTTTCCCAGCTCCATATCGGAACCGCGCAGCAGACCGTGGACACTAAGCAAGCAAATGTATAGACCGGGCTTACTCATCAGCCGTCCACCTCGAGATAAATCCTGAATAAAGCGATGGATCCTGACAAGTTGCACCTCGCATACCGACGATCTCCGAAGCAAACTCAGTCGCGTATGACATGTAGCGACTCGGGGCCCAACCGGAAAGAATTCCGAGCAGGACAACAGAAGCGAATGCATCGCCAGCACCGACCGTGTCCACCACTTTCTCTGCTGGTGCGGCTTTACCGATGATTATCTTGTCATTGTTGTCGAGCAAGAAGGCACCGCCTTCACCTTTGGTCACGATAACCGAGCCTATGGAGAAGTGGTGTTTCACGGCATGGGCCTGTTCTTCAAGTGGGGAGCCACTTTTATCAGAGATGCTCGCTGAGACTATCTCGAGCTCCTCATCGTTTAATTTGACCCAGCTTGCCCCGCGAAGGAGCGAGGGAAGTTGCTCTTTGCTCCACCAGGGCTCCCGGAGGTTTAAATCGAGAAAGCGAGGAAGCTGAAATGTTTCGGTCAGTTTGGTGAATGCCGAAAGGGAGGCCTTGTTTCGAAGTGCCAGGCTGCCATGGTAGAGCAGAGGGGCTGAGGAAAAGGCAGGCGACAAATCCTTATCGGAAGCCGAAACGTATTCATCGTAGTTGATGTAATCGTACGCCTGCTCGTCCTTTATCTCGAAGGAATGCGAATTGCCGTCCATTCTGATGTCGACAATACCGGTGGGGTGGGAGTCATCGATCTGGATTCCGGAGACGTTCATCTCCCAGGATTCCATTGCGGCCAGAACATCCTTACCGTGTTGATTCTCGGAGATTCGGCTGAGCATGATTGGCTCTTGTCCGAAGCCGGAAAGATGCCAGGCGACGTTGAAGGGTGCTCCGCCCAGGACTTCTTTGTCGGGGAAGCAGTCAAAAAGCACTTCTCCGAAGATAAGTGGGTGTCTCATTAAATCCTAACCTCACAATTAGAGGGTAAAAAAACAGGTACAAATGCGCTTTCGCTATGCTTTTATGAAAAATGCTGCAAGTTTACCTGAGCCCGAAGGCACGGCCAAACCAAAATATCGCGAACATCAGCTGTGTATTACCTATAAAGTCGCTCATTAAAGCAAAAAACGAAGAAAATTGCCAATTTATGCGCTTTCGAGTGCTCAGAGCAACTTTGACATGCTCTGTTTGCCCACGCGGTCCGACGCATGACACTATGATGTGGATGATTGCCGTGGGCGATGTGCGACATTGCGCGCCGGTAGGCGAATGTTTAGTAATTCTGAGGAGAAGAACGAGTACAATAGTATGTTGTTGGCCAGTGATTTAGACGGAACTCTTATCGCAACGAAGGAGTCATACGTATCAAACGAGGGGATTGCTCGCTTACACAAACTTTTTTCGCATCAGTCTGATAATCGTCTGGCCTATGTGACCGGTCGTGGTTTTGACCTGGCGCTGCGAGGCCTGGCAGAGCATGGTCTGCCTACGCCCGAATTTCTTATCTGCGATGTAGGGACGTCTCTTTATCATCGTGTTGATAAGGAATACGCGCTTTCAGAAGGCTATCAGTCAAAACTTCGCGCGATATGGGGTGAAGGCCTGTTTAAAGAAATTGATCGTCTTTTGAGCGATTTCCCTGAATGCGAGCAGCAAGCAGAAGACTGTCAGACTGAGTTTAAGCGCAGCTTTTTCATCTCTGTTGACGACTCCGTAGACAAGCGTCTCGATTCCTACGCCGCAATCCTCGAAAAGCATGGCATCGCAGCGAGCATCATATTTAGTGTGGACCCGCTCACGGGAAAGGGCCTGCTGGATGTTTTGCCGAAGGGGGTCAACAAGGAGTTTGCTCTCACGTACCTGCACGAACTCAGTGGGGCGTCGCGCGCCGAAATAGTGTATGCCGGAGATTCCGGAAATGACCTGGCGGTGTTTACCTCCGCCTGGAATGCAATCATGGTCTCGAATACTCCTGAGCGAGTGAAGGAGCGCGCCCGTCTTGAGCGCGGGGCGAGTGATTTTCAACTTTTCGAGGCGACCAAGCCCTGTGTCGAGGGTGTACTGGAAGGATGTGAGCACTTTGGCTTTGCGTAACGGGGGCCGTGAATCGCGCCCTGACTTCGGCGCCTTCCTCAACGAAAGCGGTGTGACATGCTTTCGTGTCTGGGCCCCAAAGGCATCCACGGTAGAGCTTGAGTTGCTTCTGCCCGCTCAGGGCGTGCGAGCCATTCCGATGCGACGTGACGCCGAATTGACGGCGCGCGGCTATCAGCATTGCTATTTTCTTGAGCTGGATCAGAATTGCGATGGGGCGCTCTATCGTTTCTGCCTGGACTCCAATTTCCCTGCTCCTGACCCATGCAGCAGATTTCAGCCCGAGGGAGTTCAGGGGTATTCTGAGATTCGCCATTACGGTTCCTTTGCCTGGAGTGACGGAGACTGGCGGGGAATTCGACAGAGTCTGCCTCTGATCTACGAACTACATGTCGGAACCTTCAGCAGAGCGGGAACCTTTGAGGGCGTTCGGCAGAAACTATCGTACCTGGCCTCTCTCGGGATTGATGCCATAGAACTTATGCCCCTGGCTGAGTTTTCCGGAACGCACAACTGGGGATACGACGGAGTTCTGCCCTTTGCCCCTTCTTCTCGCTATGGACGGCCTGAGGAACTTCAGCGCCTGGTACATGAGGCCCATGCACACGGCCTTGGGGTGATACTCGACGTTGTCTACAACCATATCGGCCCGGAAGGCGCGCCTCAGCAGATGTTTGCCGATTACCTGAGCCCGGCATATGCGACCCCCTGGGGAGACGGATTTAACTTTGAGGAGCCTGTAGTCCGGGACTATGTCATAGAGAACCTGCGGTACTGGTTTGAAGAGTTCCGTATCGATGGGTTCCGCTTTGATGCGATTGACCGCATCGTCGACTCTGCTGCGACTCATGTGCTTGCAGAAGTCACTGAGGAGCTAAGAGCAGTCGCTCGTTCACAGGGGCGAGAGGTCTTGCTTATAGCAGAGGACGCGGAGCATCGCAGGCGATGTCTGGACGAAGTCGAACAGGATGGATTTGGTTTCGATCTGATCTGGAATAATCACTTTCATCTTTCGACGCATGCGTATTTTAGTGACGAGCGGCAATGGTATTATCGCGATTTTGGTGCTTTCGAGGATGTAGCCTCCACGATGAGAGACGGCGTAGTGCCACGGCATGCCGATTTATTTTCAACAAAAGAACATGATGAACTCCTGGGAGTTTCATCCTCGCGCTTTGTCATCTTCTCTCAAAACCACGATGTCGTAGGAAATCGCCCGGACGGTGCGCGTACCGCAATGCTGTATGGAGAGCAAAATGCAAAACTCGTCTCAGGTATGCTTCTCCTCCAGCCAAGCGCCGTACTATTGTTCATGGGAGAAGAGCAGTTTAGCAGGAACCCCTTCTATTTTTTTCACGATATGCATGACCCTCAGCTAAGGGAGTCGATACGTCGTGGACGTGCCCGCGAGATGAAACATGCTGGCTGGGTCGTCGCAGGTCCTCCACCAGAGAGCTCGAAGACATTTGAGCGCAGCAATCTTGCGGACGACTTCGAAAAAGACCATGCCGGATTTCACCGTGCGTTGATCGCATGCCGAAATACGCTCCGAGACCGCGATATTTTACAGACTTTTTCTCTGCGTCATTCTGATGCGGAGCGGTGAGTGATAATTCTCGCAGGCAGCAATGAAGCGGGTTTCGGGGCGGTGATTTTCAACGCCGGTAAGAAATCAATAGAAGAGTCCCTTTCTGACTTTGTAGATCTCAACGACAAAGATCCCAGGGTACAGACAATCTTTGATTCAAGTCAGACGACTCCGGAACTGGCTGAGGTGTATGTATCATCGAGCGACAAAATCACTGTGCCTGCGGGCTCATTTAAGGTTGTCGTACGCTGCGCATAACCGAAACCTAGTGTTTAGCAGGAGTGCTACTCACTACGTCCTGCGGCCAGGAGGGATAGGATGAGTCGATGCGCTGGACGTTCAGAACCTTTTTGAAAAAGATACCGAATCGGCGAAGAGAGGAAGTCCTCCCTTCGCTCAAATTCTTCACGGCTCCATTCGGAGATGGTGGCCGTGGCGTTCAGGCATCGCGTTATATTGCCTCCATTTATATTCTGGATTGGCGGTTCAGTTGATTGATGACCCGTAGCGCATCAAGCGGCGTGATAAAACCATCGGCAGAAACATCGACGAAAGGCATTGCCTGTGACGACTGTGCCGTTAGTTGATTTGAGCCACCGTTGCTTAAAAGATTCAGACGATTGATGATCAACAGTGCGTCGATAGGACTGACTATCCCATCATCGTTGACGTCGTGAATGTTGCTCGGGTTTTGAAATGGAGCCGCGTTACTGACATCAATCACGAATGATTCGCTGGAGCCGTCCTCGAGGAAGCGGATTCCCGTTACAACGAGCGTTTGGAATCCATCGGATTCCACGTCGTTGATAAAGACGTCTTCGTCGGCAACACCAAAATCAATTCCCTTTGCCTTAAGCAGCTCGATGGTATCTACCGGCGCAAATGCCTCAACTTCGAGCCAGTCAGCGAGGTGTCGGGAGGTGACTCGCAGAACGGGAGAGTTTTCTCCGTTCTCAATAATCACATTAGTGCTCGCTGCCAGGGTGCTTCCTTCGAAGCTACCGAGCATCCTTCGTACCGAGCCTTGTTCGTCCCACTCCACGATTTCCAATCCGGTTTCGGCGGCTACATAGCCGACAAAGCTGAGCGGAAGCCCCGTTTCGTTGGAAACGTAGGCCGCTGTGGCTTCTCCGAAATGGGGGAATTCACTGAGTTCTTGCGGTTGCGCAAACTCAAGTGTTGCCAGCTGAGACAGCTGCGAATCGAAGCGCTCAGCAATCGGAGCGTCATCATCA
Source organism: bacterium (assembly GCA_030433295.1). Classification (GTDB taxonomy): domain Bacteria; phylum Bdellovibrionota_C; class UBA2361; order SZUA-149; family SZUA-149; genus JAUIMJ01. The sequence continues at coordinate 5,279 of JAUIMJ010000180.1, forward strand.
TTGTAGCCCAGGGCGAACACCTGGTCGTGACTGCGAAAAATTGCGGATGCACTGTCTCGCGTTGTTGTCGAGAGACCGTTCAGAGTAAGAACTCGTTCGAAGTCGACGTCGAAAAGTCTCGCGTTATCGTGGCGGTCGACAAAGCGACTGTAGTCCGCGGTGCAGAAGTTCCCGATAGGATCTTCATCACCACGTAGATCAAATCCCTTTTCGCTGCCATCGTCCGATAGAAACAAATTTGCAATTGCCGCGTCAGCGGCAGTGGCTTCAAGCTCCAGGACAAAGGCGTTCGGGGGAGTAAGCAAAGACGCGGTCTCTTGATAGGGACCGGTCGGATGTTTGCTTTCAGCTGCTCGATGACTCGAGAATATGAAAGCCTCGTCATTCTGACTGATTGCGGAAACGTGCGTAGCGTTTCCAACAATCGAAATCTCACCAGCCTCTATCCCCTCGGGGAAGGGCTGGATACTTGCAACAATGGCTGCGAGCAGCCGGCGGTCACAAAGCCTTTCTAACGTAAGCACATCACGTGCCCTCATATGAGAGTAAACAAACCTGATGAAACGTTTCCAGCGCAGGGTAAACGATGGCTCGCTGACCCTGCGGGAAAAGACCCGTCTACTCTAAGAAGAATGTAGTTCACTTCGATGTGCCTGATAGTATTAGCACGAATTTGTGGGTAAATGAATGTGGATAAGCATTCCACTCCATCGGTAAAGCCAGATCCGGACGGGGAGGACTAAAAAAATTCAGAATAAATGCCCCTTAAATAAGAGAAATTGTGCCTCAGGTCACCAAATATGTCTCAGCTTTGTAACAGCTTTGTCATGAATCGCCTCAGCGGCCTGTGACTTTGCATACAGGATGGGTAACATATTGTAATTATTACCTTCATGTCTTTTTGCATACCTAAACTAAGAACTGCCTTCCGACGATACCCTTATGTAGGGGGGAGTCATATGAAAGTTCTAATCGCAATTTTTCTCATAGGCATTGCTGTTCGGGAGTGGCCCAAGGGATATGGTCGGGTCTTACTGTCAAACAGCAGGAAACTGTCGCCACGTAATCTACCATTTGAAGGAATCACCTTGCTGGCTTTCATCGCCGTAACCTACCTTTTTGACGCCACGGTCTTGCGAACCATTCAGTCCGTAGATAGCCCTATCGGCACCGGGCTTATCCGATTCGGTGGCACGATTGGGCAGAATATTAACTTCTGGTTTGCCGTTATTTTTGCCTATTGCCTGGCACAATCTTTTTCCCTCAAAAAATGCAAAACCATTATCTGCGGGGTAATGTTATCTTCCGCTTTGACTGGTCTTTTCTGCGCTATAGGGAAGATAGTTTTTCTCAGAGCTCGTCCAGCAGCAGGTATCGGCCCGGTGTCCTTTTTTAATCTGGACGGTTATTTCGTTCAAAAAGGATTGTTCCTTAGCTTTCCATCTGGAGATGTGGCTCTTGTAGCCGGGGCAGCGGCTTTCCTTTTCTACTTCGTTCAAAATAAAGGAATGAAGCTTTTGTTGCTGGCTCTTCCGTTTCTTACCGGAGCCTCCAGAGTGTACCTGAACAGGCACTGGCCATCCGATACCTTACTGGCGATCGGGATTGGCTTCATAGTAGCGCACTATCTGTATACCGTGCACTGCAACTTCGTTCGTGAGAACGGGGAGGATTTTCAGCCTGCAATCAGTGATCCTGTGGGTGTTTTAAGACGTTCGCTCCGGACGATTCAGGCTTCTCTGGCATAATGTCGTCAGGGGCGAAAAGGGAATTCTCCCCGTCACTGAAGAGACCTTCCCTGGTATTGAGAAAACCCTCCCCGCTAGTAAGGAAACAGGGAGGGTAGGGGAAAGCTACTTTCCGCCTTCCATTACTTTAAGCGAAATCGCTTCATCCGAATCCTCGACATCGGCCTTCTCAGCAGGCTTCTCGGCATTGTTAATTCCCGCGCTATCAAGAATCAGAGAGCGGATCTCGTTTCTGATGTCCGGGTTGTCCTTGAGGAATTGTTTGGAGTTCTCACGCCCCTGTCCGATACGCTCACCGTTGAAGGCATACCAGGCTCCCGCTTTATCCACGATGCCATATTTCACACCGAGGTCTACGAGTTCACCAGTCTGACTGATTCCCTCGTTGTAGACGATATCAAACTCGACTTCCCTGAAAGGTGGTGCAACTTTGTTCTTAACAATCTTAACCTTGGTGCGGTTACCGATTACCTCGTCCTTGTCTTTGATGCCACCAATTCTACGAATGTCCATACGAACTGAAGAGTAGAACTTCAGAGCATTACCACCTGCGGTAGTTTCAGGTGAACCAAACATCACACCGATCTTCATGCGAATCTGATTGATGAAGACCACAGAGGTATTCGTCTTGGATACCGCACCAGTGAGTTTACGAAGCGCCTGACTCATTAATCGCGCTTGAAGTCCGGGTAAAGAGTCACCCATTTCACCGTCCAACTCGGCACGTGGAGTTAAGGCAGCAACGGAGTCGATTACCACCAGGTCAACGGCGTTCGAGCGAACAAGGGTTTCACAGATTTCAAGTGCCTGCTCTCCTGAGTCGGGCTGACTGATGAGGAGTTTTTCCACATCGACGCCCAATCGCTGTGCGTAGTTCAGGTCGAGTGCGTGTTCTGCATCGATGAAGACAACAGTTCCGCCTTTCTTCTGCGTTTCGGCAGCAAGATGCAGGGTGAGTGTGGTCTTACCGGAAGATTCCGGTCCGTAGACTTCAATAATGCGTCCACGCGGGATACCACCGATTCCCACCGCAATGTCGAGGCCAAGGCTCCCCGTGGGGATAGCATCAATGGCTTCGTCACGATCCCCATCATTGAGGCGCATAATCGTGCCCTTACCGAAGTTCTTTTCCAAGTTTGCTAGAGCCGCATCGAGGGAGCGCTCTCTCTCAGAGTCAGTGCTTGCGGTGCTAATTTCCTTGGTGCTCTTTTTCATGGTGTTTGCCTTATGTAATTTGCAGTTAATCGAGACTTGTATGTTTATTTCTAAGCATTCAATACTAGTTGAGGTTTTTGCATGGATTGAAACAAAAGCTCAGGGGTAATCGTTTGAATTCTGTTTTTCGTTCAGTGTGATCCTTATAGCTCACGCATGAGTCCTACAACAAAACCCTGAATCCTGGCTTTGTCGGCGGGGATGGGTTTATGTTTCGGGTTGTGCGGGAGGAGCATTACTTTGCCACCCTTGTGGCGCCTTAAAGTCTTAACGGTTGCACCTTCGTCTTCGAGCAATGCCACGACGATTTGTCCGTCGTCGGCAGTATCCTGGCGACAGACGATGATGATATCACCGTCGAGGATATGGGCGTCAATCATGGAATCCCCGGTCACCTGCAGGCAGTAAATCTCTCTGTTCCTCGCAAGAAACTGGGGAGGGACATCGACCGATACGGTGGTGTCTTCTATCGCCTCTATGGGAGAACCGGCAGCGATGAGTCCGAGAAGAGGGACCGCGCAGGGCGCATTCTGGGTAGCACTCGCCGTGACCGCCTGGTCAGGCATTGACTACCTCCTGGCTGGCGCGCGGCCGGCCAGTGGCCAGGCGTAGCCGCG
>JAUIMJ010000181.1 GCA_030433295.1 bacterium
CATGCGAAACGAGAAGCTAAAGCAACTGCAGTGCGTCCGGCTCCCCGCAGGTTTTTGCGATCAGAGACCGCACCTCGTCCCGAACTTCGCAAAGAGAACTCCAGTCTTTGGCCGGGACGGCGTAGGGATTAAATACCTCAACATCGATACGACCGGGGCGCGGGGAAAACTGCACGTCTCTGACGACCGAACGAGAACCGCGTATAACCAGCGGGACGACGTCACAGCCAACTTCCGCTGCTATCTTAAAAGCTCCCAATCTGAATGCTGACAATTCAGAGCGCCGGGTAAAGGTGCCCTCCGGGAAAAAAACAAATGTCTCGCCCTGCTCCACACGCTTCTGTATAGCATCGACGTCCTGAATTCCACGCTCAGCCGAAGAACGTTCGATAAATGAGGCCCGCAACTTGCGCAGCACCGCAGAAGCTATACCGGCATTCTCAAGCTCTTTTTTTACGGCATAACTGACATGCGTCGGCAATAGAGCTGTCAGGGCAATCGCATCGAGAAAACTTGCGTGGTTAGCGACAAGGACCTGGGCGCGGCGGCGATCAAGATTTGCCGCATAAGAAAGCGAAAGCGGTGTACCTCCCAGAAAGAAAAGGGCCCGGGCAAAATACTTGGCAAACAATCGCGCGATGCGACAGTTCGGGGACAGGAGAATACAGGACACTCCGATCGGCACCAGACACATGGCCGCCAGATACCAGCGCAAGGCATGCCCTCGACTCCTCAGCCATGAGCGCCAGTATGATGTCGCCAGCGACGAGGGAACCAGATACAGCTCCCCCCGATAATAGAATCCGCGCTCTCCTCGCGTACACCATGTTTCAGCGGAGACACCGGACGCATGTTCACTGCGTTCGTAGGGCAATTGAAACTCGAGCTGCCCGATTTCAGAGTCCGAAGCCTCTTTACCAAAGCGATCGGCTATTCGAATATGGTCAGAACGATGAGGCACGCCAAGACAGGGGAACGCAAGTGTATCACTGCTGTTCCGCGAAGCTTCTGTGTTTCGAAGCGCAAACTCCCTGGCAATACCCTTCTTCTGGAGATGCCGCTTTCGAAAAAGGATATCTCGCTGATACGTAGAGTGCAGCGCTTTGGTCAAGACAAGTCCACCCATTTCCAGACCGTATATGGGCGTAAGCAGGACACGTCCCAGGCCCACATCGTCGAGTAGCTCTGCGAGCTGGAATGCATCACTGTTTGTGGAGGAAAAGTCATACGGTACAATTCTCTTCAGCGCCGTATGTACCAGCCCCTTCGCGTCATCGTGAAAATCCGTCAAACTGTGATGCAGGGCAGCTACGGAGCAAAGGACAACATCCGGTCGCCGTTCCAGTACCTGCTTGAAATCCGGCAGCCCCGCACTGGTGTCGGAGTCAGAGCCAGAAGAAATCAGCTCAATTGATGTTCCAGCAAACAGAGACGCCAGCGTGGATACCAGCAGGACTTCAAGTGGAAAACGCGGTTCAAAGAAAAGAAGGTGCCCGCCCTCAAAGAGACCCAGGGACGCAGCGCAGCGCTTTGCGGACTTCATTAGCTGTTCATGATCGACCAAAATCTCGACCGGAAGCTCTGACAGATCCCGGTCTCGCACTACCCAACGGGCATCCTCAAGCGTGACTCTGAGCGCTGGGCTCTGCGAAAGAGGGACCTCCGGCGCGCCGCCCATGTTCCCCTGGTCCATGGCTTCGGCTAAGGCCGACTCATCGACGTAATACGTTTCCGAGCACTCGCCAAGAGGCCCGGGAGCATCGGTTGAGTCCTCCGGAATACCCCCGGCAAGTAGGGTTCCAAACAGTGCAACGACCAGCGTATCGAGCCTGTCCAGATCTAAATACACCCGCATATTTCTGCGATAGGCTTCCTGCGCAAGCAAATACTGCGCAAAGACAGAAGAGGCATCTGCGAGCTGCTCGAAGGTACGCTCGCGCGGCTCACCGCTGCCGTTGTGTGTTCGCAGAAAAACCGTAGAGCCACAGCTACGGCTTCTATGCCTCAGTATGTCGACGAGAGAATCGACCGAGGCAACAGGGATATCCTGCCGGGACGTCTCCGGCGACGATGCTTCAATGTTCAGAACATCAAGCAGCTGGGCAAAATCATCACACTCGAAGACCGAGGCCTCTGATATCTCAAGGCCAAACTCCGTCTCGAGGCGGCGTCGGAGCTCCAGACGGGCAAAACTATCCAGCCCGAGATCCTCACTTAAAGAAATTGAATCCGGCAGGGCTTCACGGCTAAGAAAAGAGCCTGCATCGCCCTGATGCATCTCGGAAGAAAGCGCGCGAACCACGCGTTCTAAACGGATTCGGGTATCCCCGGAATACGAGTCACTGGTTTGCATACTTCTCGATAGCGTCGTCCCGGACCCAGAGAGAAACTCCAGCCTGACTGAACATCTCCCGCGTTTCACCACCTGCATGATAGCGTTTCTGGCACACGACTCTCTCTATACCGACCGATAAAATGAGCATCGCACACACACGACAGGGTTCCATTTTACAGTACAGAGTTGCGCCATCCAAAGGAATTCCGTACCGCGCAGCCTGGCAGATGGCATTCTGCTCAGCATGTACGGTTCTCATGCAATGCTGACGACTGCTTTCTTTGTCGTTCACCTCCTTCATGAGATGTCCGACATCGTCGCAGTGAGGCAAACCGGGGGGAGAACCAACATACCCCGTCGCAAGAACTCTGCGGCCCTTCACGATCACACAGCCGCTGCGCCCACGGTCACAGGTAGCTCTTGTAGCCACGTGTTCGATCATATCAAGAAAATAGTCGTCCCAGCTCGGGCGCATGTCCGGCATAGTCATTACTCCTGTAAAACAAACTCACCGAAAGAGGGTAAAACAGAGCTGTGGCTGAGGTCAATGCCCGCCCGGGCGAAGGATTAGGCTATGGGAACCGAGTTTAGGAGAGGAAAAAGCGTGGCAAACTACTTCCGTGCGGACTCCTGAGAGAAAACGAAAATAGAATGCTCACGCGTGAAGGACGGTGCCAAAATTGCTACTGGACCGTGGCTGACTCTTCTTCATCAGGACCAAAGAAGAGATCCCAGGTTTCTACGCCCGCATCACTCACGGACTCTACCGCATCAGGAATAAGCGGAGCCGTCTGTTCGATTGCGCTGAGGATACCGGCAAACTCCCGAATACTCTCTTCAAACTCACTACGTGGCGGCGTCATCTGCACCGGGCTGGAAAATGACGGCTGTTGCGTGAATGGCGAGGAGGTCGAGAACGATGGTCGAGGCAATGCTCCCGGCTCCGAAAGTCCCGCTGTCCCCTGAGAAGCACCAAAGATTCCCTGCCCCAAAGGCTGAGAGACCGCTGGCCTGGCGCTTCCGGAACCCAGAACTTCTTTAATCAGGCTCAGCACCGTGCTTACGACCTGTAGCAGCTGCGTAACGATCTGCAGGTTTGCAGTACTACTCGAACCAGCCTGAGTGCTCGGTAACTGTAGCGGCTTTGGGAACGTCGTACCCTGGGAAGCAGGCTGAATTCCCGTTCCGGGGCGAAGTCCCGCAAGTGCAATCGCCTGATCCAGGGTGCTCTGGTTGGCAATAATTGAATTTGACATTGATTTACTCCAAAATTGTTGTTTCTTGTTCCGTAAGGGTAATCGCGTTTTCCCCGACTTTGTTCACCTCACATCCGCGAATTTCAAACTCCTCAGATGCTGCTGCAGTTTCTCTTTGCCCCCGCGGACTTACCTCAGGTGCGTCCCCGTCCCGGGCCGACACTGGCGAAAACGATAGATATGGTCTAAAAATGCCGCTGGCGAACGTCCCGCCAAGACCTTTTCCTGCGCTGATTTGTGGAGTTTTGTGGATCTCACCAAAAACATTGAAGAACCCCTGCTTGCGTGTGTCCCGGCGCACGGGCGCAGTCTTGCAGACATCGCCGGTGCACTTACGGACTGGGGCTCAGTTTCCCTGTGGGAGCAATGCGCCTCACATGTAAAACCCTCATCTCCCCCCTTTCATCAGCCGGGTCGATATCATTACCTTTCGCTCGGGGAGCACAGTCACCTAAAAATCCAGTCTGACCGGGTTCACATGGTGTTTCCAAAGGGGAAAGACGCAGTCGCCGGGACCACGACAGAGGCCGACAGCAGCCCGCTTGCGGAGTTTGCCGACAATCCCTTCACGGCAATCGCTGCGTATCTCAGTAGATATGAGAACAGAATTTCACCGGCAGCGCTTAGTGCGAAAGTTGCGCGAGACCTGCCGCCCTTTATCGGAGGGCTAGTTGGATTCATTGGCTACGACACGGCTCGATACCTTGAGCATCTGCCAGCAATCTCTGAGCACCCCCGCGAACCCGACGTATACTTAAAAGCCATAGAAAGTCTCCTTGTCCTCGATACCAGAGAGGACGAGTTTCTCATTTTCACCTGGCCGCGTGGCGTTCGAACCGATTCCACCACTAACAACCAGCAGGAGAACGCTGAAAGAATGCAGCGCATTCGGGAGGCTGTCGAAGCGAAAGCTCCAAAAGAGCAAACGCATAGTCCGGTGGTACATACATACCAGGAGGGAGACTCTCAACTCCCCTACGAGTGTGCGTACGACTGTGATGCTTTTGTCGAACGAGTAAGCAAGGCCAAGGATTACATACGTGCGGGAGACGTATTCCAGGTCGTTCTCGGAAACGAAATTTACGTTCGGCAGGCGGTAGAGCCGCTCGAGCTTTACCAGACCCTGACAGATATTAACCCCTCGCCATATCATTTCTGTTTCAGCTTCGACGATAACCTCAGCCTCGTGGGTGCCTCACCGGAAGTTATGATGCGGGCGAATGCTCCGGACCCGAGGTCCCATGTGCAAATGCGTCTCGTTGCCGGAACCTATCCACGCGGAGCGACACCAGAGGAAGAATCTGCCCGCATACAAGCCCTGCAATCGGATCAAAAGGAGCATGCAGAGCACATCATGCTCGTAGATCACTGTCGCAACGACATCGGACGCATGGCGGATATCGGTTCTGTGGAAGTCAGTGATCTGTGCTCAGTAGAGCCATACCTGGATGTCTACCACCTTGTTTCCCAGGTCTCCGGAAGGCTCCGCGAAGATTGCAGTATTCTCGATGCCCTTCAGGCCGCATTTCCAATCGCCACTCTCACGGGCACGCCCAAAATCCGTGCCATGGAAATTATCGCGGAACTTGAAACACCGAGTCGCGGAAGTTTTGGCGGCGCCATGGTCCTTGTCGGAACCGACGGTTTTCTCGACTCGGCAGTTATCATTCGAACTGCGCTTCTGGGAGAGAAGGAAACTATTATACGGGCGGGTGCAGGAATTGTGCACGACTCCGTACCGGAAAGGGAGTATCAGGAATGTCTCTGGAAAGCGCGAGCACTGTTACATGCGCTCTCTTGTTCGAGGGAATCAGAGTCATGATACTGGTCATTGATAACTACGACTCCTTCACGTACAACCTCGTTCAGTACCTCGGTGAATTTGCCGGCCCGATCGAAGTCGTACGAAACGATGCGATCACAGTCCAGGAGATAAAAAAGCTCAATCCCAGTCACATCGTTCTTTCTCCGGGTCCCTGCACCCCGAACGAAGCCGGCTGCTCCCTCGAGGTCTCGCGAGAGCTTAGCTCTCACTTTCCCATCCTCGGGGTATGCCTTGGACATCAGGCTATCGCGCAGGCGTTTGGCGCCGATGTTGTGCAGGCCGAGGAAATCATTCACGGAAAAACGTCTCGCGTAGAACACAACAGCAGCAGTATCTTTGTGGGTGTCGAGCAGCATTTTATTGCGACGCGCTACCACTCCCTGGTTGTTGATCCGGATACCATACCCGATCACCTAGAAATCCTGGCCTGGTCGACCCCCTCAGAGCGTCCGGGAGGTCCGCAGAAAAGGGAAATCATGGCTCTTCGGCATAGAGATTACCCAAATACCATTGGGCTACAGTTTCACCCGGAGTCAATTTTGACATCGGTCGGGAAGCAGTTATTATCCGCCTTCCTTTCATTGTGATATCGCTCTGAAAGCGTTCTAAGCGCCCGCGGCAGGCACGCATCATTCAGGAAAACAAGCATGCGCGGGAGCTGGCGACCGGGAACATATCACTCGCGCGCGAGGGAGAGACCCTCTCAGGTTTCGACGGCGGGACAGAGGAAACCGCATTATAGGGACTCCACAGAAAACACGTAACGCAGGACACTCAGCACTGAATTCTCAGAGAAAGAGGCCATTATGAATCAAAATGCAGTAGTCTTACTCTCAGGTGGACTCGACTCCACTACCGTGCTTGCGATCGCGCAGGACAAGGGATTCAACATCCACGCCCTCTCTTTTGATTATGGGCAACGCAACCGCTTTGAGCTCGAACGGGCCTCTGCCATAGCTGAACATTATAAGGTCGCGCAACATAAGACCGTGACCATAGACCTTCGAGCCTTCGGCGGCTCCTCGCTCACGAGCGAAACCCCGGTAGAAAAGAATCGAAGTATGGACGAGATTGGGCGTGGTATTCCGGCTACCTACGTTCCGGTAAGAAACACGCTCTTCCTGTCGTATGCGCTCGCCTGGGCTGAGACCCTGCCCGCATATGATCTCTTTATCGGGGTAAATGCAGTCGACACCAGCGGCTACCCGGACTGCCGACCTGAGTTTATTCGTGCTTTTGAGTCCCTCGCCCGACTCGCGACAAAAATGGGAACCGAGGAAAACAGAGAAATCAGTGTACACGCCCCACTGCAGGAGTTACGCAAGGCTGACATCATCACTCGAGGCATGTCACTGGGGGTAGATTATGCTATGACGAACACCTGCTACGACCCCGACGACACAGGGGTAGCCTGTGGCACCTGCGACGCCTGCATCCTGAGGCAGAAAGGATTTAGCGAGGCGGGCTACGAGGACCCGATTGCGTATCAGGCGAGCAGGGCATAGCACGATCGAGATACAGCAGAGACTCATGTATCCTCTCAAGATGTAATCACAATGGCATACGCTGTTAAGGAAACATTCTATACGCTTCAGGGAGAAGGCATACACGCTGGTCGTCCCGCTGTCTTTTGCCGATTCTCGGGATGCAACCTGTGGAATGGCAAAGAAGAGGATCGCGAAAAGAGCGCATGCTGGTTTTGCGACACCGATTTTCTGGGAACCGACGGAGACGGGGGCGGCTCGTTCGCTACGCCGGAGGAGCTGGCCAATGCCATCGACAAGCTCTGGCCAGCGGAAAGCAGTAACGACAGATTCGTTGTTTTCACCGGTGGGGAACCGCTGCTGCAACTGGATAAACCCCTCGTAGACGCGACAAAAGACAGAGGCTTTGTCGTCGCGGTGGAGAGCAACGGAACACTCACGGCACCCGATGGGATTGACTGGCTTACGGTAAGTCCCAAGCCGGGTGGAGTCCTGCGACAAAAAAGCGGAAGCGAGCTCAAACTCGTCTTTCCTCAGGAGCGAAGGCCAGAAGAATTTGAAGCCATGCAGTTTGAGCACTTTCTTCTTTCCCCCCTGACTGGCTCATCAGAAGAAGAGAATGAGAAGAATCTTCGAAAAACAATAGAATACTGTGCGAGAAATCCGCGATGGCGACTCACCATGCAGTACCATAAGATATGGAATGTCCGCTAAAACCGCATTGCGCAGGATATTGCTGCAAACCTGCTGCCCACACACCGAAAAGTCTTGTTCCTAAAGGGAGCTGAGCGTACACTGTCCTTGTCCTTTAGAGCTTCGCCCGGACAAAATGTAATTCTGTCGTTTGTACGTACAAATCTTCCTATCGAATCAGGACTGAGAGTCACGCCAGTGAGACGACTAGTAACCACGGTACTGGAGAAGGCCGAGCATTCTAATCTGCATCGGCGCTTTCTCAACATGGTCCTACCCTTTGCGGTTCCCTTTAACGCTCCGCACGGGTTTAGCGTCTCCCACCTCGATGAGTATTCCCTGCACGTTTCTCTCCCCCAGCGGAGAAAGAACAGAAATCATCTAGGGTCACTGCATGCCTGCGCACTGGCGACGGCTGCTGAGATGAGCACGGGTCTGCTCCTCTTGCGCCATTTCCCCTTTGATACCTACCGGCTGATAATGCGCAGCATGCATATGGAATATTACTATCAGGGCCGCACCTCGGCGCAGGCACAGGCAGAACTTAGCCAGGCAATGATCGATTCCGTCGCGCAGAACCCCGATCTTGACGAGGACGGCGTTATGGTTGAAATATCATCTGAGGTATTCGATACGGAAAAGACCCTCCTCGCGCGAGGGATCTTTGAATGGCAGCTGAAGTCCTGGAAGCAGGTAAAAACATCCTGAGAGATGATTCGCTTATGTTAGGAAACATTTTCGCCGTATTTCGCTTTCTCCTTCGAATCTCCACGATTCTCGTCACCATGGTATTCGGTAGTCTTTTGATCTGCCTGCTTCTCCTCGATGAACTACCGCTTGGCACAATTTCCCGGCGTCTCGTTGCGGCACCTTCGTTTTCTATTCTGGACATGCATACCCACGTTGCCGGCATTGGAAAGAACAGTGACTGCTTTATATCCGACCGCATGCGAGAGAGTTTTAAGTTCCCCATCTACCTGCGAGTACTCGGCGTAAGTCTTGAGGAGATAGAAGAACACGGCGATCAGCTTGCTGCTCAACGGCTGAGCGAAAAGGTCCAGGCCTCCCAACACGTATCAGAAGCAGTCCTGCTCGCGATGGACGGCGTGATTGATGCCTCTGGTAAACTGGATCGCGAACAAACCGAGATCTACGTCCCTAACTCCTTTGTAAAGGAGCAGACCAAGCGCTTTGACAACCTCCTGTACGGCGCGAGTATCAACCCCTACCGCCCCGAT
>JAUIMJ010000182.1 GCA_030433295.1 bacterium
GAACCGGGTTTTGCTGAAAGGCCGCCGCGAGGATAATGCTCAGCATGCAAAGCACCAGTAATAGTTCCTGTTCATAGCCAGCCAGGCCCCCGGTGTACAGCGTATGACCGCTGATTACCCGAACCAAAAGCTTACAGTAGAAGATAATACTCAGGCCAAAGGTCTCTGCGAGTGAGAGCAGAAGGCAGATTGGCCAGAGTGTCTTGAAGAAGAGAATGGCCTTTTTGTTGTAGACGGGCCCCACGTGTATTCCCTCAATACATAATCACGCGCTGATATCGCGTGGTTTCCAGACAGAGGTAACAAAGCAGGCGTCTCGATATTCGAAACTCCTCTAAGTCATCCACCATATATAATCGGCATTCTGAACGAAGGCTTGATAGTCTGCGCCTGCTACGCTGCGCGATTCCATAGTGCACTACATACGTTGTTCACCGCACATCGCTGCAGTTTTCAGGCGAGCGTGCAAGGGAAAGAATATGCTTAAGCATGCTCCCTCCGATGCACGCGAGTTGAAATGTAAATCAGTACAAGAAATCTAATTGACGATCTTCAGTGATGGCTGTGCCGCTTCTTTTCGTTCAAGCGCAGCGAGCAAGGAATTAGCGAGTTCATGGAATATGGAACCGCACGTCGTGTCCGGCGCAATCGCTATTGGCTCGCCGGTATCACCGCCCTCGCGCACTGCCATGTCTATTGGCAGGGAGGCAAGCATGGGCAGGTCGTAGGTACTCGACAGAGCTTCCCCACCACCGGTACCAAAGATATCATAGCGTTCGCCGGCGGGGGTGATGAAACCGGCCATATTTTCCACGACCCCGAGCACATCAACGTTTACTTTCTCAAACATCTTTATCGCTCTACGCACGTCCGCCAGGGCCACTTCCTGGGGGGTACTCACGACTACAGCCCCGCTCAGACTGACCATCTGGGACAATGACAACTGAGCGTCTCCGGTCCCCGGAGGCATATCTACAATCGCAATGTCGATATCGCCCCAGTTCACGTCGTGGAACAACTGATTTATTGCCTTACCAAACATTGGCCCTCTCCAGACGATAGGGTCATCGGGGTTCTGAAGAAAAAACGCAATTGAGATGTATTTCACGCCGTAGCGAAGGGCGGGGATAAACTTCTCTTTTTCATCGACCTTAAGTTCCCCTCCCCCCATCAGGGTCGGAATGCTCGGACCGTAAAAATCCACATCGATGAGCGCGACTTTCTTTTTCGATTCACCATTGGCGAGAGCCACAGCCAGATTTGCTGCCACCGTTGACTTACCTACTCCGCCTTTACCACTTGCGACTGCAACAACGTGCTTCATTTTTTCTCCGAACAGTATTGTATGTTTCAAAAGTCATGCGTGAGGACACCTGTTACGCACCCTGGGCCAGCATCACCATGCCCCCTAGCAGGCAAGTATGCTTATGTATTACTCATGCGGGGCAAGTCGGCAAGCCGAGGGCCCCCGCCCCTCCCTGATCGCCGCCCAGGGGACCTGCAGACGTCTCCGAAACTGGTAATTTCTGATTAATCTTCTCTTTAGCTCTGTTTTTTCGCGCCCGCTCCAGCAGCGGAGCGACATCCTCAGTAAAGGTGCGCTCGTACTGTCGCTCCAGCAGCTTCCTTTTAATCTGCATATCCAGTATTTCCCACGGTAGCAGCTCTTCGCGACCGATCAGTCGACGCACGTAAAACTCCGGGCTGGGAGCGTGCTCCAGGATACGGCGCTCCCCGTTTTTGACAAGCCAGCGCCAGTCGAGATCATTCTGATGCATATGCAAGAGTATTTCTCCGACCCGACGGTCCCCTCGTGAGAGAACTCCCTGGAAATAACTCTCCCTGGGAGACTCGTATTTCATCTCCACATTAGCCATTCTTCCTACCGCGAGGCGAACGCGCTTGAGACGCTTCTTGAGCAATGAGAATCCCATAAAACCGTGCCGCTGAAAGGGGGTCCACGCCTTGGGGATAAAAGGATTAACAGAAAGAATAATTTTTGGCGCAACCTTAAATTCAGGCAGGGTTCGCGCTGCTGCCAGCGCTCTTTCGCGTGCGCGCCTCACAAGGTCCACAATAGCCTCAACGTCGGACTCCTCTTCGGACGGCAGTCCCACCATAAAATATAACTTGAAATTTCGAATACCCGAGGCAGCAAGGGTTTCTATTCCCTCGAGGATCTGTTCATCCAGAACTCGTTTGCCAATCCGAAACCGCAGAGCTTCGCTGCCTGCCTCTGGTGCCAGCGCAACGGTCTTGTATTCACTTTCGCTAAGGCTTCCGGCAAGCTTGGGCGTTACCTTCTGCGTCATAATGGAACTAAGAGCCGCCCGCTTTCCGCTGTCTGCCACCTCACTCGCTAGTTCTGCAATATGGGAATGACTGGATACCGCTGCGCCCACAAAACCCACCGATTCACTGCTCTCCATACCCACCTGGAGACTGTCACGTACGCTTTTCGCCGAACGCTTTCGAATGGGGCGGTACATATAGCCCGCCACGCAGAACTTGCAGCCAACTTCACAGCCACGTCCCGTTTCTGTCATAAACATCGCCTTGAACTCTGTTTCCGGAGTCTGAATAACCGTGTAACTGGGGTATGCGTCAATGTCCTTCACATAGCGACGAACAACGGCATCAGGGGCGCCTTCGGTGGCAGCAATACGCGCAATGGATTCGTCTTCAGCATACTCAATCTTATAGAGAGAAGGCACATACACCCCTTCCACTCCAGCCAAACGTTTGAGTAACGCCTCTCTGCTTTCACCCTGTTCGCGAGAGCTAAGGTATATCTGGTTTATCTCTGGAATTGCCTCTTCTGCTTCTCCGATAACAAGGGCGTCGAAGAAATTGGCCAGGGGTTCCGGATTGAGGGTTATGGCAGCACCACCACCGATGATGAGCGGTCTGTGCTCGCTCTGCGCCTCATCTAAGCCACCGGCAGCTTCTATGAGCTGTAAGACATACGGATAATCAGTCTCGAAGGATACACTGATTGCGAGTATCTCGGCGTCACTCAGAACAGCATTTCCTTCAAATGTTCGAATCTCATTTCCGCGCTCAGGAATGTACGCCCGTTCTACCTGATAGCGCGGTTCCTCCCGAAAGCAGCGATACACTGTTTGGAAGCCGAGATTGGACATGGCAAGCCAGTAGCGATTGGGATAGGCGAGCACAAGGCGCACGTCCCCGCCCCCCTTGAATGCGAGAAGATGCTTCTCCTTCTGCAGTAGTTCTCTGTTGTAGTCCCGTTCCCTCTTACTCATACGCTCGATTGTACAGTATGCGGATATCAATGAGCCTGACCTTATAGCACAGATATTTCATATACAAAAAGTCGCAAAACTTGAGCATATGGAGGGCAATTCTGAGGATAGCTTAGGCTCCGCGGGCGGAATTCACGCTCGGGAGTCTATTAGGGAAAGAAAATTGGAGAGACATCACACTACTCCGGGGAGCGGCGCGAGTGAACAGAGTCCACTGCGCCGCTCCCAAATAACCGGTCACGGACCCCTAACGACTAGTCGCGGATCCACGCGGGAATTGCATCGCCGGGCACGTGGCCGTCGGTGATGAAGTCCATGTCGTAGACCGTGTCGTACTCGTCTCCCTCACCTTCAC
The DNA here is from genome assembly GCA_030433295.1 of bacterium. Lineage (GTDB taxonomy): Bacteria > Bdellovibrionota_C > UBA2361 > SZUA-149 > SZUA-149 > JAUIMJ01. The sequence continues at coordinate 3,622 of JAUIMJ010000182.1, forward strand.
CATGCTCATCATCATCCGCCGAGGGGTACTCGGTTTCGATGGCGAGACGGCGCACGCACTGGTTGACGACCGTCGGGTTACTCGCCAGGTGACGAGCTTCCTTCGGGAGACCGCAGATGCGGTTTTCGAAAGCCAGGGCACGCAAAGCCGAAAGCAGCGACCGGGCACGACGTTCGTCGCACTCAGAGAGCGCTTCGACCAGCCCGACGACACTGAACAGACTGACTCGGTCCATCAGTTCGCCGATCGTCTCGATGTGATGATCCCAAAGGATCGTCCCGTCGTCGTCCGGGAGAACCCGGAAGCAGAGCGCGGCCTTGCCATCCAGCGCCAACCGCAAGCGGCTGTCGAGATGGGTGTCGATTTCCAACTGCGTGTAATACGCGTCGTAAGCCAACTCACGCTCAGGGTTGTTCTTTCTCTTCAACATAACAGGGTTCTCCTTTTCGAGGTGCGGAAGGGTGTGATTTGAAGACCAGAGGTATTCCGCGGCTACCAAAGATCCTTTCAGCTGAGCGAGCCCGGCTCAAAGGATCTCTGGCAGCAAAAAACCAGAAGTAACATTAAGGTGTGATGCCTCAACGGGCACAACCCGAGGTTCAGGCTGTCCTGGTTGAGGCTCAATCTCTTCGTAGCTAAGTATTGGGTTGAGAAAGATCGGGGGAAATTAACACGTTATAGGTATGTTATGCGTGCAGGTACATATTTTGTGCGCAGAATCGCAAAGTCTATCGCATAGCCGTGATGGCGGATGAGCTAAGCTAGCGTAATACTGAGACTTATTCCAGATGAGGGCAAAAAAAAAGCCGTATCTCTTAGAGATACGGCTTACTTGAAGCGTATGTCGCCCCCGCAAAGATAGCGGGAGAGCAGCTGCGAAGAGCTCTAGTCTGCCTGACGTCGCAGGAAGGTCGGGATTTCGTATTTATCCTCTTCTTCCGGGCCTGACATTACAGACAACTTTTTGAGTTTTACCTGCTCTACGCCCTGTTCGTCCTGCTGCTGCTTCCGAGAGAAGGTCGGAATATCCAACTTCTTTTCGTAGGCCGCGCTGTCTACCCCGGGTGCCTGAGCACTTGCGGTGGTAATAGACTTGGGGGCTCTCGCACGCTCTTTGTCTCCAAAGCCGGTCGCAATCACCGTTACTCGAACAAGGTCACTCATTTCAGGATCGATAACCATACCCCAAATGATGTTCGCCTCGTCATGAGACTCAGAGTGTATGAGCTCAGCAGCTTCATTGATTTCCTGAAGCGTAACATCAGGTCCGGCAGTAACGTTGATAAGGATACCTTTGGCACCGTGGATGGAAACATCTTCGAGAAGCGGACTGGAAATTGCTTTTTCAGCAGCATCCATTGCTCTGTTCTCTCCGGAGCCTTCACCCGAGCCCATCATCGCCATACCCATCTCAGCCATCACCGCTCTGACGTCAGCGAAGTCGACGTTTACCAGACCTTCAAACAGAATCAGGTCACTGATACCTTTCACTGCCTGATACAGCACGTCATCGGCCTTGCGGAAAGTGTCAAGCAGGGTCGTATTACGCCCTGCAACAGAGAGAAGCCGCTGATTCGGGATGGTAATCAGTGTATCGACTTCCTTCTTCAAGGCCTCGACACCCGCATCCGCGTTTGTCATGCGGCGCTTTCCTTCGAAGAGAAACGGCTTGGTGACAACACCAACGGTAAGTGCACCGAGCTCCCTGGCGATGCGTGCGACAACACTCGCTCCACCACCGCCAGTTCCACCGCCCATTCCCGCGGTTACGAATACCATGTCCGCTCCTTCCAGGGACTTTCTGATATCCTCGGTGCTCTCTAAAGCAGCCCCCTCACCGATAGCAGGATTAGCTCCCGCGCCCAGCCCCTTAGTCAGAACACTACCGAGCTGCAGTTTCTCTCCTGCATCGGAGGAGGTTAAGGCCTGACGGTCGGTGTTAGCGACAATAAACTCAACCCCGGTCAGTCCGCAGCGAATCATGTTTCCGACGGCATTCCCACCGGCTCCACCAATTCCGATAACTTTGATTCTCGCACCGAGAGGATCGGCAGAGTAGTCACGGTTATCATCTTCATCAGGGAGAGCGTCACTGCTGTTCAGTTCTACCGTTGCATCTTCGCTCATGTCCTTACCATTTACGTCGCTGTCGTTTACGTCACTGCTCGCCATCTGTGGAATCTCCTCGTTAATTGCCGTAGATGTGTATTCGGAAACTTTTATATCCTCGGAAACAACAGGCCCTTCGGACTGCGGCTTCTCCTCATTTGCTGAAACTGCGCTTGCTGCGGACTCTGTCCTCGACCCGAGATCCATGCTCATTTGCGTTTGCGTTTCGTCCGCTGACTGCTCGCCGAGACCTTCGCCCTGCTCAGAGACCGCTTGATCAGAGAGCGCTGCTGACACAGGTTGGGAATCCTTTTCCCCAGCTACTGCTTGCCCAGCTACTGCTTGCCCAGCTACTGCTTGCCCAGCTACTGCTTGCCCAGCTACTGCTTGCTCTGTTACCGGGCTGGTTTTTGATTCTGCCGCCGGAGAGTCCCCCTTGGGAGTGCTCTTTTCCTCAGTGGCACGTTCCTCAGCAACACGGGACTTGCGCCCCTTCTTCTTCCGCACGCGCTTATTCATACTCTTGTAATACTAATTGCAAAATCATTGACAAACTCACCGGCTCTGCGCAAACGCAGTGCGGCTTAGCACCTGATGTTCAGAACTACATGCCGTGAGACGACGCTCTATAAACCAAGCTGCCCGGGCTGAAGATTTAAGCATCGCTAAATCTGAATTACAAGTAGCCGGGCCACAACAATCGCTCATAAAAAATTGCAAGCTGACAAAGAAAATTCAACAGGTCGGTAGGATAGGCATTTTATCCACATGCCCAAAAAATTTCCGACCACAAAAAACGCCGCGCGATATTGAGAGCTGCAAAAAACAACATGCTTCCCCCCAGGTCATTGAATTCACAATGAAAGATTAGCCGGGGCCGCATGCACAGGGTAATTACCAAGTATCACGCCCGGGTATTTACTTCAAGCGCATTGAAGTAAATACCCGCAAGCAAACCGCGCTTTCCTGTTTTCTCCCCTAGCACTAGGGTAAATCTTCACAGCGTTCAATCGACTTTGTGTCGCACTTTCGTACGCCCACCGCCTCCCCCAGGCCTAGAAACAGTAGAATCAACAGCGGATACGTTACAAACGGACTACTGGAAAAACTTTCTCTCATGCCCCCGAGTACCAGGCTCAGGAGCAGAAGTGTAAACCAAAGCACTTTCTCCAAAGCGGAACTATCTTTCAGTCTGCGAAGAAACACATACCAGAAAGCGAGGGCACAGATTCCCACATCGTAGAACATCGTGTGAGGCGAAAGCAGAACAATGAGTGGAACAACGTTGTTAATACTTCTTAGCGCCAGGCACTCCTTACCGAAACGCGCTGCAACCAGATACGCAAACAAGGCACTCGCTGCCGCGGCTGCAAGGTAGTAGAGCGATGCGCTCGCACCGCTGAGGCCAAAGGCTGACGCTGAACCCAAAAGCGAAACTATCTGATGTCCGTTTATAGAAAACTCCCCGGCCGAGAACTCCTCAACAGCACGCAGCCAGAGTGACAACACCCGGGGGCCGAAGTATGCGGCCGACAAGGCAACATAGAGAAGGGCAACAAAGGTCGCCACTACCACCGAACGAAAACGACGCAGGAGCAGAAAGAGAATGATAACAGGCGCAGCGAAATGAGGTTTAAAGAGCCACAAACCAGCAGCCACGCCAGCGAGTACCTCACTTTGTCCTCTCCCTCTACCGAATGCATAGAAAAGCATGGAAACGCACAGAAGACTTAAGACGGTATTCTGCCCGGCCAGCGCACCGCACAACAGGGGCGCAAAACACAGGCTCATGGTGAACAGAAGCAGCCAAAGGGTGTCTCGGTTACCAATATACTCAAGTTCGATAACGTTCGAGAACCAGGGTTCATCCTGACTCGCACGCATGAAAAGACGCACAGAGATACCCAAAAGGAAAATCTGTAGAATGGTGAAGCAGTATTTCGCAAAGCCCGCTGACAGAAGCGCAAGTGGAGACAGAAGAAGCGCAAACCATGGAGGATAGGCAAAGGGCAGAACCGAGCCGTGCAGCTCTGGCCAGTGAATATTCTGCAGTCGTCGATGTTCGTCTAAAGAATACAGTTCATCGGTCGGGCCCCTGAGCGCGATTTCGGCTGCTGAGTAGAATGCGGGAAAATCTCCTCGAGTGAGGAAACCTTCCTGCCCACTCCCATTGAGCTCGACGATGCAAACAGCCAGAAGAAGTGCAAAAAGAGTGGCACCACAAAAGCGCCGGGCAACTCCAGGTCGCTGATACTGCGGCCATCGAGATTCACCGCCTGCTGCAGGCGCAGGGTGAGTAGCAGCTGGCCCTGCACATAGACGGACTCGCGATCCACACTGGCCTCGAACAGCACGTGTTCCGCACCCGGGTCGATCTTTGGCGCGGCACCGACCTCGACCAGTACTTCCCGGGTCCTGCCCGCCCCGACCTGGAAGGCCGGTATGGTCAGTGCTCCCTCGCGTCGCGGGGTGATTTCCAACTGCAGCTGGCGTTCGTGGTTGCGCTTGCCGTTCACAATGGTGGTATTGCTGCGGGTGCTGCGCGAGAGGAGCTCCCAGTCCCGCAGCAAGCCATCGAGTTTGATATCTGCCAGCTCCTCGTCATCCTCGGTGGCGCTGATTACCAGTTGCAAGGTGTCGCCCATGGCGATGCGGGTGCGGTCCACAGTCGCCTCGACCGCTCCCTGGGCCAACTGCGCGACGAGTGCCGCCAGCAGCACCAGCATCCACAGCACCGGCCTACCAGTATGTTTCATCATCCTTCCTGTTCCCCTGTTGCTGTCGCTGCTGGCTTTGGTAGCGGAATTTCTGCCGCAGCAGGCCGGATGGGTCATCGGGAACCCGTCGCAGCCACTGCTCCATGGCCTGGTCGCGCTCCAGGTCCTGCTGTTGCGCTTCGGCGATGGTTTTGTCGAGTTCGTCCTGTTGTTGCTCCCTGGGGGCGGACTCGGCCTGTTGCTGTTCTGCGCTTTCCTGCTGTTGCGCTTTTTCATCCGCCGCATCGTCGCCTTGCTGCTCCTCTCCCTGCTGCTGGTCGGCGCTGTCGCCGGCCTGCTCCTGCTGCTGTTGCTGGCCG
>JAUIMJ010000183.1 GCA_030433295.1 bacterium
AATAGAGATTGGCTTTGGCGTCCGCAGCTACCTTTCTGCCTCCAGGGCTCTGGTCATCGCGGCGCATCGTATGGCATCTGTTTCTTCCATCGATGATTGGCGCATGAGTAACGGCGTCGCCAGCGAGGATATCTGCCTCGAAATTGCCGGAAATGCATTTGCGGAGGAGCTGGCGAAGGGAGGTGGTAGGATCTCTGCTGCGCGCAACGACCCCGGACTTGCGGCGGGTGCGACCTTTGTTCTTGCGGGCAGGCCGTATGATTACGATGGAAACACGTACCCCGCTCCGCGGGCCTACGAACTGCAAACCCAGTATCGCTACACCTGTGTTGTTTGCGGCATCGTCGGAACCAGTGTGACCTTCAGGCTATCAACCATCGCAGTCCTGGAAACCGCGAGGGGCTGTGATTTCAGTGCTCGCCCCTCTGGTATGGCGGCCGGCTACTTCCCGACACTACCCCCCGATCAAAGGGTGGTATCGGTCCCAAACTCAAAATTGTATTAGCAAACCCCTGGTTACATCATATGAAAACCTTGCACAGCCGAAAAGACGCCAGCCACGGATCTCAACAGCAGCTCGCGCAGGACGAGGAGGGAGTAATTCTAATCCTGCTCGTATTGATGCTGGTAGGATTGCTCACCATCGTAGTCTTCACCGTTGGACTCGGTGACTGGACCTTTCGCCGGGCAGAGTTACAAATGGCATCGGACACTGCCGCCTCAGACGCAGCAGCGACCTTTTGCTCTACAAGACGCTGCTATAACTATGCTCTGGTCAACGCACTTGAATCAGTAGATCGCATGGGTATCCGCGGTACGGTCAACCGCAGTACCTTTCGCACTGAGCTACAGGCTGCCATCACTGATTTACGCAATCAGATTACGAGTGGGGTTGCCTACATAAGCGGACCGGGCGGGGTAAACCAATGGTCGATTGACGGTCTGACCATCAGAGTTACCCGAGGGCGCTGGTGGCAGGAGGGCCTGGACCGTACAGAGATTGACCCGATGACGGGTGCTCCCGTAGTCGTGCCCATAGCGCCCGCATCTGTCGATCGAACACGCCTCGTGCCGCAAGACGACCTGTATGCATTCTCCCGCATCAACAACCCCTCCGTGCGTTTTGAGCCGAAATTTGAGCCATTTGATCGATTTGATGGAACTGACTGGCAAACTGAGGCAGGCAATCAGGGAACTCCGGCATTTCTCGCCGCAAACGCGGTGTATGTAGAGCTGGCGTTTGAGAACTACTCTCCAATACTATCTCTTGGTGTTCCCTCTGCTGCAGCGACGATTGGGGTCGAGAGTATTGCGACCAGATTGCGGGCCGCTCCCGGTCTTACGTTCTGCGCTGCCCCCTTCGGCATACCCGCATGCTCTCTGGTTAACAATGTCGGAGAGTATGAACCGCAGGCGGCATGCCAATTCGATCGCTTTTTCACTGAAGAAAAGCGCTACTGTACGCAAGCCGAATTAGACGCGAATACCTGCAATGTGCTTCCGGGGTCATTCTACGCTCCCAACACACCGGGTTCTGCCTGTGATTCCTCAGCTCCCTGGTATGACGCCGCACAGTGCGAATGCGCAACGACGGCGCAAAAGACCTGCCCCGACGTTTTCCCCCCGGGTGAAAGTTGTCCGGAGCCCTGGGTTCGAGGAATCTCCAGACCAAACAGTGCCCTGCGTGGAGCGGTCGAGGAGGTTCCCTGCGGACAAAAATTTGGTCAGAATTCCACTCACTGTAGTTTCAACCCCTGGCCGAAACTTACCCAGGTTTCAGACCACTATGGCGTAATCGGAACGACTACCACAGATATCTATGGTAGAGATCCCGCGCTCGAGAGCACCTACCAATGGATCCTCAGCAGTCGTCTCTGTGTGCATCAGGTATTCAATGCAGATGGGACAAGTACTATCATGCGTGAACCGAACACCGTGCGGATGAAGGTTGGTGAGCGCTTTGAGATTCGTCCGGAAGGACTGATTGAAGCCGCGTCCGATCAGCGCGTCTGGGATGCGATTTGGGGTCAGATGATGCTTGGTGCGGGTCCGCCTATTCGTTCGGAAGTCCATCCGAAATTTTTCGACTTTCGAAACAAAACATTCGGTGCAAATGGTTTCCGGGAGCTCGGCTATCCCTGGGTGATTGGACGCGCAGACGATGTGAATGGCTTTCCCTTTGGGGCTCATAAGACATTTTTGGATGAGCTAACTGCGGCCGGCCACGTTCGCCCATATAAGAACTACGGTGTGGTCGATATAGCAACGGGCCTGGATAAGCAGGCAGTAGAACCTTACGAGTGTATAAAAAACAATATCCCCCAGTATGGTGTCTGCAACTCAAATCGCATGCAGTTTAACAATCGCTGCCAGCGAAAGCATCGATGGATTAATCCGAGAGACTCACAGGCGACCTGTAACCTCGATGCTCCCTTCGGTGCCAGCATGTGGGGAAACATCACCGGCTATTGTCATCCCGACCTCCGCCCGGCGAACGATCCCTATTTGGAAGGCGAGGCGGTAAATATCGGCTCGACAAATTTTTACGCGCAGTGGACACATACCACTACGTTTTCAGGGGGCGAGTCCTGGACCTGTCAGGAAACGACTCCATTTATGCCCTGTCCGGTGAATGCGGTCGGCTCTGGAGCGGAAGTTGGAGGCTATCCCCGCGGCGAAGAAAATTCACCCATATCTTTTTATGACAAACTCAGCGACTACCATCCGGCTGACATAGCAATATGGCAGGTCAAAGTTCCGGTCATAGCGAATGTTTCACCGACGGCCACTCCCTGCACCGGGGTTGGCGGAAACATTGGTCCCGATCCGCAGATCAAAAGCACTGATGAGTGGCGGGTGATTGGTTTTATGCGGCTCAACCTTTTCGATAACGATATCGGAAAGCCCCCACCGGCACCGCCGGGCCCTTCCTGGAATACAAACAATGGCGGCTATGATGATATTCGCGTGTGCGACTATGGGGCGGATACTGACGGCAATGGCGTCCCCGATCGCTACCCCTGGGGTTTCAACCCGACCTACCGGCCGCCGGCCTCCGGGGACCCCAACGATCCTCCGGCCAATATGGGCACACCGCAGAACTGTAATATGGTTCGCGCCCGCGTGGCCTGCGATCCCGGACTCATCGCCGGGGATTTTAGCGGACTGGCCAGCGAATACCGGGAGGCCCCGGCAATCGTGTATACGCACTAAGCCTGCATTCAATAGCCGGAGTTCAGGAGCCGAATCACACGATATTCAAATAACCGTCGATATCTTGACAAATTGCACCACCTGCTACAGTCTCGGCATACATCACTAAAAGGGTAGACAATCCAGACTCAGACGCGCTGTTCGCCGCATCCCGTGGCGTATCAGCTCGTCTGAGGCAGACAATCGCGTTGTGTCCCGGTTTTTTTTCCCGGATCGTTTGATCCGATTCCTCTTACATGGAGCATGCTTATCTATGGCAGCTACTCAGTCCCCGAAGATTGAAAACGGCAGATGGTATTCAAAAGGCGAATTGCGGGCCTCGACGGCCACGGCAAACGATGGCGGTCTGTACGAAAACCAGCTCGCTCACTCCGACTCCGAGACCGATGCGGGTCCCGCAGAGGGTCGCAGCTACGAAAATCATTATCTGGGTGACGTCCAGGTCGCAACCAACAGCCATATGGTGTGGCGTCCCAACTCAATTACCCCGCTGGCCTGGATGATCAACGGCGAGGACCTCATCATGTGTGGACGAATTGAGCCCCACAGTGAGGATGGTGAAGCGGAAATCATCGTGTTCTCGACTACCAAAGACGGCAAGCCGATTCAGGGTGGTCGATACGTCGAACGCAAGGATATCGCGCCGCCCGAACTCAGCCAGCTCACTTAGTCGTGAGCCGAAGCGCCCTTTGATACCCAAAGGCCGAGCAAACATGTGCACCAAATACAGCCCTTTTCTGAGGAAAGGGCTCCCAGGGTTGTATACTGTCTGTCTCGGCTTTTCTTTCCGCACAATACACTCAGGGATGGAGCTATTGGCTATTCGCTCTTTCTGAGGAACTGCCTCAGCTTACGAATGCTTAGAGAAGTGATCCGCAGCGCTGCATGCTATGACAGCAATTCTGTGGGGGTCGACACATTCAGAAAACCATGTCGAAACAGGATATTCCTGCTTGCGCGACCCCCCGGCGACGCGCCGCAATCGATTTAGCCACCGAAGACGCTGCTGAGTTTATTAACGAGAATCCACCCACCAGCGACCGTCAGCCCAATCACGCTTAGCCAGAGACAAATGTCCCAGGCCGTTCCGGGCTTCAGCTCGGTATCAGTACGACGATACCGGAAATACAGGGTTGATACGCCGAGTACCGGCAGCATCAAAGCCTGCATCAGTCCGCCAAGAATGATCAGCTGCACGGGGTTTCGCCATACGATAATCACGATAAACGCGAAAATGGGAAATCCAATGCTGAACGCGCGCACCATCGTTTCACGAGCAACAGAAAACCCGAACACGTTAACCGCATCACTGGCGACGCGAGCGTGACTGGCACTGGCCGCAAAAAATGTGCTGAAGAGCACGACGAAAGCGCCAAGAAAGAAGAAGATCTCCGCTTCGGGTCCAAACACCGGGAGGTACATTTCCCCAAGCGTTTTGATCATAGACTCACCGCTGGGATCAAGTCCCTGCCGATACAGCACTGTCGCGCCAAGAATGTAGAATGCGATCGTCGACAGGGTGTACACGCCCATCGAAACAAAGGCGTCCCAACGCATGACGCGCATCCAGCCCGCAGCACGACGATACCAGGCATCCGTCTCTTCTTTCGGTCCGGCATACTTTCCATAGCCTTTTTCGAGGCACCAGTAGGGATACGCGATCAGTTCATTTGCGCCCACACCGATGATTCCGAAAGTAGCCAGCGCAGTAATCATCGGAGATTGTGCTAGCTGATCGCTCACCGGCGGGAGTCGAAACTGTAGTCCACCCAGAATGTCGTGCAGAGAAAGCATCCACTCGGGTTTAAACTGCAGTGCGATTACGCAGAACAAGGTCATCAGCGTAAAGAAGGCGACCATGCAAATTGTCGCCACCTCAACAAGGGCGTATCGACCCCAGGCGAGCATAGCGACAGTGATCAGTGTGATAATACCCGACCACAAAACGTCGTCGTTAGTAGTACCATCCGGTCGAGCCGTCGCATCGCTGACAGCGCCCGCATTTGCCACATCCCAGGCCTCCTGGGAGTCAAGTAGCTCCAGGTAATCGCCGGTAATCGGAAATGAAAGGGCAAGCGTTTGTCCTGCTCCATGCACGACGCCGCCGAGTTGGAACAGGCCGAAGACGAACATGATCAACCAGAACCAGACGGTCCAGCGCACACGGACTTTCGGCCCGGGTACTTCGTTTAGCGCACGCAGCGTTCCCTTTCCGGAAGAAATGGCGTAGCGCCCGATCTCGATCTGCGTGAAGACTTTGATCACGCAGCCGATGATGATCAGCCACAACAGTGCCATACCGGCCTGGGCGCCAGTCTTTGTGGTGGCAACCAACTCACCGGAGCCAACGATGGCTGCGGCTGTTACTGCTCCCGGCCCCATGTGGCGAATGATCCCGCCAATGTGTGTCGGGGCCTCCTTAACAGTCGTCGTATCAGACTCAGTCATGAAAATTACTCCAGTTCGAGGTGTATTGCTGAAAGAAAAACCAGGAAGAGGCCACAAAAGTGCCCTCAGTGTTGTAGGAATGTGTCGATCCTCAAACCATGGGAAAGGACCTGGAAAAGTCACCGCCTTTGACCCAGCGTTTGAGAACCAAACGACACCCAATACCCGCACAAAATTATCAAATCCATCGAACCACCAGGGGCGCGATAGCGTAACATATGCGAGTATTTTGGTAAATTTTAGGATTTAGGTGTGTAAACGGGAACTTAGCGGATTTTCTTCAAGAAACCAGCGAAAAGGGCTTGGGCAGCTCGAGGGCTAAGACGCAAGGCGCATATAGAGGAAGATACCTGCAGCAGCTACGAGAGCTACAAGCGCAGTTACTCCAAGAACTATTCCGAGTTTTCCCTTGGACTCCTCTCCACTGGAGGTAACCTGAGGGGCAAATGAGTGTCTTCGCTGCGCCTGCTCCTCTGTGCGCTGCTCAGCTATCATTTCGCTCACCGAACGTATTTTCTTTTTGCCGGGGGACGCGGACGCAGTTCCCTTTAACAACTGCTCTCGCTGCACGACATTCACTCTGATCCTTGAGCTGTTCTGTTTCGGCTTTTTCTTATCCGGACCCGACCAGGACTGCACCTTGACTTCGACCTTCTTTTCCGGGGTTTTTCTCTCTTTTTCTTTCTTTCGGTCCCAGTCGTCCAGCTCTTCTCCGAGAGTAAGATCGTAGCGCTCCCGTTCCTTCCTGCTCACGAGGCAGTTGTAGGCCTGGGTGATCAGGCGAAAAATCTCCTCGTCACGCTGGGGGTCACCGGGGGGAGCACCTTCAAGAAGCTCGTCGTAATAATTAGAATCGGGATGGTACAGTCGAGCAAGCTCGTGATAGGCGCGCTTCACATCACCCGCAGTCGCATCGCGGTCGAGCTGAAGACGCTCGTAGTAATTTTGTGCGATCCAGTGATCTACGGACTTCATAGGTAAAACCAATCAAAAACCCCCTACCGGCACTCGAGTCAAAGTTCATGCCAAGCAGGCCATTATACCATTAGTATATCGTCATCCGGTGATTTTTTTATTAATTCGATTGGCGTATCTGCTCTATTCAGTAAAAAAGCCGACCGTATACGGACTTGTAGCACTAAACTTGCCCGTTTTTACGGGCTCTTAGGCCCGAATTACCTGCTGGTTTAGCGATCTCGTATCCCTTCCTCATGGCCCCCTCAATTCGGGGGTTATGTAAGCGCCGGGCCTCGGGTAAACTAATCCGCTGAGTAGGGGTATACCGCCTTGCTCGCCGTAACGTACTGCTAAGAGGAAGCTGGATGAGCGTACAAGAAGCCTGGATGAAATACGATCTCTATAACCCTAGTGACGAGCACGCCATTCTTCGGCGCAGCATTCGTACCTTTGCCGAAAAGGAATTGGAGCCCCAGGCCGAGGAATTCAACAATAAGGAGCAGTTTAACATCCCCCTCTTTCGGAAACTCGGTCCGCTTGGCCTTCTCGGAATCACCACGCCGGTCGAATACGGGGGTTCTGGCTTAGATGCCCTGGCAGCCGTCATTGCGCATGAAGAATTGTCTGCTGTAGATCCGGCCTTCGCCCTTGCCTACCTGGCCCATGCCATGCTCTGCGTTAACAACATTGCGGTAAATGCCGATGATGCGCAGAAGAAGCGATATCTGCCGAAGCTATGCAGCGGTGAATGGATTGGTGCAATGGGGCTGTCAGAGCCTGGTGCGGGAACCGACGTTTTGTCCATGTCTACGACCGCAAAAAAATCAGGTGCATCGTATATTTTAAACGGACGAAAACTTTGGATTACGAACGGCACCGTTGATGACGCGGGAACACCCTGCGATTGTCTGCTGCTCTACGCTGCCGCGGAGCGCAAGGAGGGTGAACGGACAAAGATTTCAACATTCATCGTAACCGCTGAAGACAAAGGCTTTAGTGTCGGTCAGAAGATAAGAAACAAGCTCGGCATGCGGGCGTCCACAACTGCTGAATTGTGTTTTGATGACTGCTCCCTTCCCGCTGAACGCTTGCTTGGCGCTGAAGGCGAAGCTATTACCCACATGATGCGTAATCTGGAAATCGAGCGCCTCACTCTGGCTGCGATGGCACTGGGGATCGCTCGCCGATGTATAGACGTGATGTGCAAGTATGCGAACGAGCGACAGGCCTTTGGAAAAAAACTGCACGCCTTTGGACAAATACAGGCGCATATCGCGAACAGTTATGCCGAGTTTAATGCCGCACGGGCCTATGTCTACGATACCGCGCGGCGACTTGACTTGAACAAGCCTGGAAATCGCCTGGCGTCAGATGCGGTAAAGCTCATTGCGGCACCAATGGCGAAGACCGTAGCTGACAGAGCGATCCAGGTGCTCGGAGGCTACGGCTACGTCGGAGAATACACTGTGGAGCGTCTGTGGCGTGATGCAAAGCTTCTCGAGATTGGCGGCGGCACCAACGAAGCCCATCAGAAGAATATCACATCAGATCTCATGCGGGCGCTATGACACCTGATCCCTGTTTTTATGTTTTCAGGATCTTCGCGGTCTAGCAAATGCTCTGGCTCTCCCTGTCCCTGCTGACTGCCTGCTTCAGTGCGGCCCGAGTAATACTCGTGAAGGTCAGTCCGGCAAAGCTCAGGCCTCTGGAACTGGCCTATGTGCAGTATGCCTATGCGACCCCCCTCCTCTTTCTTGGCGCCTTTGTAGCCGGCATTCCCAGTATCGGCACCGACTGCTATCTGGCCGCGCTTGCCGCTGGTATACTCATCTCGGTGGGAACGTATTGTTTTTTTACCGCTATACGTCTGGCGGATCTTTCCCTCATGACACCATTGCGTTCTATTACCCCGGCTATTTTGCTCCTCGTTGCGCCATACACCGTCGGTGATCAGGTAAGCACCCTGGGTGCGCTCGGGATCGCAATTATTATAGTGGGGGTATTTACCATCAACTACCGAAAAGGCCAGAGTGGTGCCTTGATGCAGTCACCGGGCACCAAATGGACGCTGCTTGCCGTGCTGATCTTTACCGT
>JAUIMJ010000184.1 GCA_030433295.1 bacterium
ATAATTGAGCAGGTTGCTTTTGATTTTCTCGAGCACCGGCAGGGGTTGCACGGCCGGTCCGGCGCTAAAGTTATAAATACGTTCTTCTTTTGGTTTCATCGTTCTACTCGCCTTTGCCCGGGAAGTGGCCCGGTGATAGCAGGAACTCTTTGTCGTTTTGTGAGGCGTATTCTTTTGTCAGTTACAGACTATGCCAATCACAGACTATGCCAGCTACAGACTATTAATGAGCAGTCCGGAGCGAAGCTTTGGTTCAAACCAGGTGGATTTTGGTGCCATCGTCATGCCACGGTCTGCGATTTCAAACAGCTCTTCAATACTCACAGCATACATTGAGAAGGCGCAAACGGCATCACCCTGCTGGACGAGGCGTTCGAGCTCTTCCGTTCCTCGAATACCACCGATAAAGTCAACATTCTTGCTCGTTCTCGGATCATCAACCCCGAAGACCGGAGAAAGGACTTCATTCTGAAGGTAGCTTACATCCAGAGCCTCTACCGGGTTTTTTTCTCTGTCACCTGATCTGAGTGGGCTCAGGCGGTACCATGTTGTGCCCAGTAGCATACAGACGTCCCCTTTCTTGTCCGGGCTTGGATCATTTGTCTCCTCCACGCGGTATGCTTTCTCTACCTCTTTCAGAATCGCGTCTTTGCTCAGTTCTGAGCTGATAACAATCCGGTTGTACGGAAGAATTTCCAATTCGTCGTGGGGAAAGAGCACTGAGAGAAAATAGTTATAGTCCTCGCTACCCATGTGCTCCGGGTTTGCGTCGCGAAGCTCTGCCCGTGCGCGACTAGCGCTTTTTGCGCGATGGTGCCCGTCGGCAACATAGGTTTGTGGAATGCTCGCAAAAATTTCACTTATTGGGGCATCGGCAGAGACGCGCCAAATTTTGTGAACAACCCCATCTTCAGCGGTGATGTTGTAGAGAGGTTCTTCCTTACGGACATCTAGCATCAGTTTTTTCAAAGCTTCGTCAGACTTATACGCGAGAAATACCGGCCCGGTTTGCGCCTTCAGGGTTACGACATGTTTGGTTCTGTCATCCTCTTTGACCGGTCTTGTTTTTTCATGAAGTTTGACAACACCGGAGTCGTAGTCGTCGACAGCAGAGCAGGCCACGATACCTGCCTGGGTGTGTTTCCCCATAGTGATTTCGTACACGAAAAATGACTCCTCTTCGTCCTGAATGAGGATCGCGTCGTCTTTGAGTGCCTGTAGGTTTGCGCTCGCTCGCTGGTAGACCTGCTCATCATATGGAGAGACGGAAGCATCAAAGTCGATTTCACTTCTCACGATTCTTAGGAAGCTAAGAGGGTTTCCCTCCGCGAGTTCCGCCGCTTCTTTTGTCGAAACCACGTCGTAGGGAACGCTTGCAACTTTTGCCGCATACTCTGGGTTCGGTCGTAGTGCTTTAAAGGGGCGAACGATGGCCATGGGAATCTCTCTTGTTTGCCGTGAAAAATACTAGGCGCTCTGACGTTAATGTAGGAGTTTTTCACGTGGTTACAGAAGTCGCGTGACTATAGCCAGTCGCATTATCTTAAGCAAGGGAGCAAGGTTCTAACAGCAGTCAGGCGCTGTCTGGGGGAAGGGCTTAGGGCGCAGTGTTCAACATCGCTTCCAGGGCCTTTCGGCTGGCCGGGTCCAACTGCTGCAGCATTTGTCGAAGCTGTTTTTTGGCTTTTCTCTGCTCGCGGCGACGTTCATACTTCGATTTTCGTCGTTTTGTGTTGTTGAACGTGTATGGCGATGAATCGACACCGAGAAGACCGCTCATAAGAAGTTTTGTTACCTCGCGCATTTGATCTACGTATTGTTGATTCTGTTTGCGCTGGTTCTCTTTCAGGGCTCGACTCAGCTCACTTCGTTCCTTAGAGCTAAGGGGCTTAATGTCTTCTGGTGTCCTGGCAAGATTATCCGTTTCGACCGTGTCCGCAGAGTCATGATTGATAATGACAATTCTGGGACCGACGCCGCAGTCTTTGTGCACGGCAGGGCGATCCCCCGAGCCGATCATTCGATTCCCGGAAGCATCACAGGTTATCGAAGGCGCAATCTTGCCACATGGTGAGAAGCCCTTGATCTTAAGATTCGCGCTGGCATATCTGGTTTTGCTGCCTCCATCCTCACACCATTTTATAATGCGGTTTGAGGCTTCAACAGGCGGATGTTGTTTCTCATCCTCGATGGACCAGCGGTCGCTTTCTGCCGATGCAGATAGCGGGATTGCCAGGAGTATGGCTGCAATAGCGAGTAAGATGAGCCCTGAAGGACGTTTTTTTGATGATATGTTCTTCTCAGGAAACGTCATATTCTTAGTATCGCAGAGCTCTTAGGTGGTCATGATTTGAATACTGTGCAGCGGCTTAATTGTCTGTAGTATGGTCGTCAGTTTGTTCTGCTTGGTTTAGTACTCGGTCTGACAGACTGTCGTTAGACGAGGGATATCGGCGTTTCCTTGGGCTATGGTCGCCTGAGGCGAAATAGCTTAGTATCTAGCTGTAATCATTAACCATATCTCTGAGTTAACCCCAAGGCAAAGGAAGTGTCCCATGAGCAAAATGGACAAGGACTGGGATCCCGACCATTTTCCCACCTCGGTGAAGCCAATTGTAAAGGCCGTATCGCTACTTATCCTTACCCTCGTCGTCATCTGTGGCTTTCTCTACTATACCTCCGAAACGCCGGAGAACCCGGAAGCTGAGTTGAAGAAGATGGAGCTGGAGGATAAGCTTCTTGCAGATGATCAGTCTGAATTTTAGTGTTCTTTTGCTCGACTCCCATTTATCTCGTCATTACAGGAGCTTAGTCCCACTTATGCTCCTCGATTGATTTGACAACCCCTACCTTCATTAGTAGATCTTTGCCGAGCAAATGAGTGGTGCTTGTTCTGTTCGGATGGGATCTCTTTTGAGCTGCCCCGGCTCTTCATGCTTCTTTCCATTTCATTGCTCGAACGTGTAAACCCTGGCGTCGCTTGGCAGGCCGGAGCAGCGCTGCCGCGGGCGCGGGATTTCTTGTATTTAGCTTTCATCGGATGTTCATCGAGGCAGATTCTCATGCGCATTGCGCACTACATCGATCAATTCGTTAACTCTTACTTCCAGGGTCTCGGCCGAGGCTCTGATATCGAGCGCGGATCGGTCTCGCTTCAGAACGTGTCGAAGCGTTTCCGCAAGGCCGGCTCGGTGAAAAAGAGCTACACGACGATGAAGTCCGATATTCTGGCAAAATTCACATCCGGACATACGCCTGGCGGACACCACGTTGAACCTTCGGTGGATGGGGATGCTCGAATTCTGCACGCGTTAAAAGACGTCTCTATAGAAATTCCGCCGGGGGCTTCTCTGGGGTTAGTCGGTCGCAATGGTTCCGGTAAGTCGACCTTACTGAAGCTCATCGCCGGAATTTACCAGCCGGATGAGGGGCGGGTCCAGGTCAATGGCAGGATATCTGCACTCATTGAATTGGGTGCGGGATTTCATCCGGATTTCACCGGCAGGGAAAACGTCTATCTTGGCGGAATTATGTATGGCCTGAGTCGTGCAGAGATAGACGAGCGATTCGACGACATCATCCGCTATGCTGAGCTGGAAGACTTTATTGACGATCCCGTGCGTACCTATTCATCGGGAATGTATATGCGCCTCGGGTTTAGCCTCGCCATACATACCGATCCGGATATTCTGCTTATCGATGAGGTGCTGGCAGTTGGTGATGCTGCGTTTATCCATCGATGTCAGGAAACCATCAGCGATTTTAAGCGGCGAGGGAAAACACTGATATTTGTCACGCATGACTTGCCTTCAGTAGTACGTTGGTGTGACGAGGCCATATGGCTTGAAAAGGGCGTGGTTCGAGATCGGGGAGAGCCGAAACCAGTAATTGATGCCTACTTGCAGCGTATCGAGGAAGGTGAGCAGGCAGCGCTCGATGTTCGCAATCAGGAGTATGAACTGGAGCGTGAGCAGAACGACTCTGAAAGTTCGGCTGATGGAGCGGCCGATGAAGCTCTCTCGCCCGGCAGTCTTGAGCAAAAACGCTGGGGTAATCGACATGTTGAGATTACCAACGTGAAGATGCTTTCCAACTCCGGTGAGGCTAAGTGGTTATTCCACGATGAAGATTCTGTTGTGATCGAAGTTCATTTCGAGTTGCACAAGGTCGTGCGTGACCTGGCATTCGGTGTGGGTATCATACGCAGCGATGGACTTGAGGTGCATGGGATAAATACGCTCATCGATGATATCGATGTTCCGCTGCCTGAGGACGACGCCTTTCCCGCACGTGGTTGTTTCAGATATTCAATAGATCGTTTGCTGTTGCGGGAGGGTAGTTATTTTCTCGACGTTGCGGCCCACCGGGAGGATGGCCTGCCGTACGACTATCATCATCGTCAGTATTCCTTTTCAGTTCGTTCGTCTGTCGGTGCTACGGGTGTGTTTTTGCCTGAGCACAAGTGGTCGTTTGCGACTGAGTATGCGGCTTGTGATGTGCCGTCGAAGAAGAGACTAACGCAGAACGTTGGTGAGTAGGGAGGATGTTGCGCAACCTTTGTGAACTTTGGCGCTTTCGTGCCCTTTTAGCAGCTCTGGTGGGTCGTCATCTCAGGGCGAGGTATCGAGGCTCTCTTCTGGGCTTCGTCTGGTCCTTCGTAAATCCGCTCTGTCTGATAGCGGTGTACGCCCTCGTCTTTAAATATTATATTCGATTCGATTCCGTCGAGAACTACACCTTGTTTCTTTTCACCGGACTGCTGCCCTGGATCTGGTTCTCGACCGCGCTCCTCGAAGCGTGTGGGTCGATCAGTAGCGGCGGCAGCCTTATTACCAAGGCAATGTTTCCACCGCATATTTTGCCGGTGGTATCTGTTTTGACTAACCTGGCAAACTTCATATTTGCGATACCATTGTTGCTCATTTTTATGCTTCTGAGCGGGGTGTTGCCGACGAGTAGTCTTCTCCTTTTGCCGCTTGTGATGTTTATCGAGCTTGTTTTTCTTCTTGGTATTAGCCTCGCGCTGTCGGCCTTAAACGTGCATTATCGAGATATCCAGCATATTCTCGGTAACGTTATTACGTTGTGGTTTTTTCTCTGTCCGATACTCTATCCCATCGAGAATGTTCCCGAGGCGTTTCGCTTTACCATGATATTCAATCCGGTAGCTGTGTTTACGGAGATGTACCAGGGGCTTTTTCTGGAAGGCGTGGTTCCGTCCTTTGTGACCCTTTTAGTCAGCTCTATTGTTGCCATCCTGAGTTTTGCCATCGGGTGTCGAGTGTTTAATCGCTATAGAGAGAGTTTTGCCGAATTAATTTAAAGCGTTTTCATCGTAGCGTGGTGAAAAATGCGTGAGAGCGCGGATGTACGTTCGTGCAGGAGAGTGACAGGTGCACATTCATCAATTTGTTCACACGTTGAACTACGGGGATGCGATCTCAGGCGAGGCGATAACAATTCGCCGTCTTCTCCGTGAGCGCGGCATAGACAGTTCGATCTATTCCGTGCATGCGCACGAGAAAGTAGAGGACTGTGTGCGTCGGGTTGAGAACTTTGCCTCGGATCTTCAGCGTGCCCGAGAAGCGGGAGAGGATGTTCGGCTTGTGTTGCACTACTCTATAGCGTCGCCTCTTAATCAGTTGCTCATTCAGACTGAAGGGGTTTCCAAGGTGATGATCTATCATAACCTCACTCCGGATCGTTGGTATGCTCCCTACAATCAGCGAGTGACCAGGGATCTCCGTACGGGGCGGCGTGAGCTTACATCGTTGCTAAAGCAGATGGATTGGGTGCTTGCTGATTCTGAGTACAATGCGCGAGAGCTATCGGGATTTGGACATTCTGAAGCACAGGTCTTGCCGCTGGTGCTGGACACCACAAAGTGGAACATCTCTGCGAACCCCGGAATTGCAAACATCATGAGGTCGCAGGGGGAGAAGAATATTCTCCACGTGGGTCGTTTTGCTCCCAACAAGAAGATAGAAGATATCATCAAGGCGTTCTACTTTTATCACCATAAAATCGAACAGAAGAGTCGACTCTGGTTGGTCGGTTCGGATATCGATACCGAAATTTATTCCTTCGAACTTCGTCAGCTCGTCTCTGAATTGCGTCTTAAGGAGGCGGTTAATTTTATCGGAACGGTTTCTGATGATGAGCTTAAAGCGCTGTATCAAGGTGCTGATGCCTATGTTTGCATGAGTGAGCATGAAGGATTTTGTGTGCCGCTACTTGAAGCAATGCATTTTGAGCTGCCGGTTATCGCGTTCGATGCCTGTGCGGTCCCCGAGACACTTGCCGGTGGAGGTCTGCTGGTCGCGGAGAAAGATCCGATGGAGCTTGCCGAGTTGATTCACATAGCCGTGTCAGATACTGCGGTGCGAAGTGAGCTGATCTCCAGGGGGCATGCACGAGTTGCTGCCTTTAGTGAGGCTAGTTTCCTTGGAAACCTCGAACGTCTTCTTATCAATTCACCTTTTGCCGAAGGTGATTCTGTAACACGTCAGGATGGTCGAGGAGCGGTATCGTGACCTCTCGTGATTCCGAAAAGAGAAGTATTGTCGGCCTGGACCTTCGTCCGACTGAGGCGGGCTTCAAGGCGCACGCCGGCAGGGGGACCGGGCGTTATGCCGAGGCTCTTACCGAAGCGCTTTCAAAGCTCGAGCCGGCGGATGGAGGCGAACGAGCCATCGAACTGAAGCGTCTGGGCAGCGAGGAATTGAATCTTTCAGAGGAGGATCTGCGTTTTTCAAAGCTGTTGCCCTTGGGGAGGAGAACCTTTGAATCCCAGATGCTATACCCTAGGCGAATCAAGCGAGCCGGGGTTGATTTGATTCACTTTTTTTCGCACGGTGACGCCCCGGCATGGTCCTCGGTGCCTCAGGTGGTGACGGTCCTCGACGTCATACCCTTGCGCTTTCCTGAATTGTACCGAGCAAAGAAAACAAATCTTCGTTTTCGTTTTGCTCGCTATTTGGAGTACGCGGCAATTACTCGAGCGGTGGGTTTGCTTGCCATAAGTGAGTGTACCAAGCGGGATGTCGTTTCCTATTTGGGGGTCCCTGCTGAAAAGATAGTAGTTACTCCGCTTGGCGTGGGCGGCGAGTTTACGCCGCGGGGCAAGAGCCTCGGCGTTTGGCCCGCTGAGATACACAAAAAGAAAAAGCTGTTGGGTATTCCTGAAGAGCGTCCTGTCCTTCTGTATGTCGGGGGAATTGATCCGCGCAAAAACGTCTTGTTTCTTCTTGACGTTTTGCGGGAGGTCTTGCGTGAGCATACAGGAGAGCGCCCATGCCTGGTGCTTGCTGGGAAACACGAGAAGGATGATCAGTATCCACTGCTGCAGGAGAAGATAAAACGTCTTGAACTTGAGAAGGACGTTATTCAGCTTGGCTTTGTGCCTGATGAGAACCTCAGTGCTCTGTATCATGTGGGAGATGCATTCTTGTTCCCGAGTCTTTATGAGGGATTTGGATTTCCTGTGCTGGAGGCCATGGCATGCGGCACGCCTGTGGTAGCGGGTAATAATTCCTCGATTCCGGAAGTCGCAGGCACATCAGCAAGACTTCTTGCAGATAACGATCTGGCGACCTGGACCGGGGCGGTCTTAGAATTACTTTCGTCTTCGGATCTTCGTCTTAGTCTGGGTCGCGAGGGTATTCAGCGTGCGGCGATGTTTACCTGGGACCGTACTGCACGAGAGACCTATGCCGCCTATGAGAAGTTTTTGCGAATTTCAGCGCCGGCGTTACGCGTACACAACGGTGCCTCGAACTCCGGCTCCCGTTGCCATGCAGCCTGATAGAACGCTAGCAAAGCATACCTCTCATTCGAGCTCGAACACCTTTTGGCTGCTTGCAATAGTGTTGCTTGGCCTGCTTCCTCGAGTCTATCTGCTCGTACTAACTAATTTTGGTATTGAGTCTGACGAAGCGATCGTCGGACTAATGGCTAAGCATTTTCTTGAGACCGGCAGTATGCCGATTTTCTACTACGGCCAGAGCTACATGGGTAGCCTCGAACCATTGTTCGTTGCTCTGGCATTTACAATTACGGGAGTGGGGAATGTCGGCTTAAAACTGGTCCCCCTGTGCTTTTCTCTTATCCATATTTATCTCGTCTATCGGCTATCCTTACGATTTACCTCCGTCTCCGGGGCTCGGGTGGCTGCCTTGCTCTGTGCCATAGCGCCAAGTGCCTTGATTCATTGGAGCGTTAAAGCACGTGGTGGTTTTATTGAACTCGTGGTGATCGGTACCGCCTGCCTCATTCTTGCGGTTGACCTTATCGAAGAGGAGAAGCGTCGTGCCGGACGGGCGCTGGGGCTCGGCTTCCTCCTTGGATTGGGTTGGTGGGTCAATAATCAAATCGTCTATTATGCGATGCCGATATTTTTTCTGGTTGCCTGGGCCCTGTTCAGAAGTGTCGGTATCGTGGGTACGCTGCGTCTGGGAGGCCTGGGGCTTCTTGGTTTTCTGCTTGGAAGTGCTCCGTTCTGGTATCAGAACGTGCTTGGCGAGCCTCAATGGGCGACCTTTGATGTCCTCTTTGGGTCAGAAGGTAAGAAAGCTCCCCTGGTCTATGCGCGAGGCTTTTTTAATACGGCTTTGCCAATCATTCTTGGTGCTCGTCGATTCTGGTCAGAGAGTGATGTGTTTCCTCATGCCACTCTGATAGCGATGACCATCTACGCGTGCATCGGGCTTT
>JAUIMJ010000002.1 GCA_030433295.1 bacterium
GTTGATAAGTCTGACAGAACATCAGCTATCGGCGACACATAATCTACGCTTAGCGTTCGACCTCCCGCGACAGGTTCTTTTCGGTAGTGCCACTTCGAAAAGAAATCACGACCATCAAGCCACTCCATCAAAAGGAAGCACCAACCGCAAGTAAACCCGCTATCAACCAAGTTGGGGACGCGGAGAACCCGAAAGGACTTCGAAGATAATGCGGGCAGGAGTTCGACCTGAACCTCAAAAGGATACGGGACAACATCTAAATCTTGCCTAAACAGCTTCAAGGCATACCGCTCGCTCCCCCTGCTTACTTCATAAACAGCTCGCTGGGCCTTGCTCGTTATCAAACGCGTCGGCGTATAGTCGACTAGCTCAGGGGACGAAAGAACCTTTTCATGCTCATTACACATCCGAGAGCCCAGTTAAATATACTCTACTCCTGAGAGTCGCATTTACCTCGCCCGATCTAACGCCATAAGAGGCTGTTTCTGACCGGACTGGTCCCTCACGATCAACTTAGCGCCTCCTAATTGTCCTGAGCGAATAAAATTACAACTGCGGCAGGTCACAGGAAGTGTACCTGAGGCAAAGGTGGATCGGAGCTGCTGATATCCTTGTCCGCTCCAAATATCTGCAAAGCTTTTTTCTTTGACATTGCCGAGACTGGGAACTGAGCGAGATTGGCCGCAGGGTTTTACGGTCCCATCAACTAAAATCATCGCGCGATCATACATAAGCCGACAGGCTCCCTCGACTTCGTTCGTCGGATGGAGTTGGTGATAGCAAGGCTTATGAGCATTGAGAGCTTCTTTAGCTACACCATTCGCCGCTGGTAGATAAGGAGGAAGTTTTAGATCAATTCCCAGCTCAGCCGCTACTTGATAGGTCTCATCCAGGTAGCTGTTCATCCGCTCAGGCTCTCTAGTCGGGTCTTGCTCTTGGGACCAAGGGAGATCTGGGAAGGGAACAACCCAGGCCGCCTGCAACTCTTGAGCGCCGTTCCGTTTGGCAAACTCAACCATGCGAGGCAACTCGTGAGCATTGCACCGCATGATGACGAAGCCAAAAATCAACTTAAAGCGCGGGAGTCTATGCTTATTTATAAAAGCTAATGACTCAATAACTCTCGAAAACTTCGCCCGTTCGCGCACGTATTCATACGTTTTTGCGGTAGCGCCATCAATTGATACCGTCAATGTAGAAAAGGTTTCACCAATCAGACGTCCGATACTGTCATCAATGACACTCGCATTCGTGACGGTATTAAGTTTTACCTCGTTCTGCTGAAAGATTCGAATGATTTTCTCAATGTCAGGATTTAGGAAGGGCTCCCCTCCTCCGTGCATTTTTGTGTCAGAAATAAATGGCAGCGCTGGACGCAAACGTTCCATTACCTCCATCTCAATATGTTGAATTTTTCGAGTTCGACCTGGCCTGACAATCGAGCACATACGACACCGAAGATTACAGTACGTGCTCATTTCTACGTGTAAAAGTTTGGGATAGCTTACTAACTCGAAGTGTTGTTTTCTGATATTGCGTCGAATGTGATAGCGATTTCGCTCCTTTAGTATATCTAGTTGACCTCGTTTTCTTAGCCATTCAATTACAAAGCTTCTTCGCAAAACTGAACTTTTATTGAATGCCGTCTGGTCAAGGAGATACCCCCTGGGGTTATGATACAGACCCAAAGCATGGTTCTTGAGTCGGATGAGAATTCGCCTTCCCTCGGCGAAGAAATAAGGGACAATTCGTTCCGGGTTATTGTAGGCCTTAGCGAAGCGCTCTGCGGTCCAGACTGAAATCACGAATGCACTCCCAAGCTTAACAGAATATCGAAAAACAACCTCAAACCAGACCGTTTCCCGAATCATAAGGTTCAGGTTTGTTCAGGGAATGGCAGCAAGCAACTCACCGTAATAACAGTCCCCTACTGCTATTACGGTTTATTTCTACTAGTTCAGTTTTCGAATGTAAATTTCGCTTAGTCTGCCCTGGGGCCGCGAACAGAGCACTCCCCACCCCGCGGAGCCACAGCCCCCAACCTTGCTTTCAGCAGCATGAAGCTATAATATTCCCAGCAAAGATAGTCGGGAATTATCGTGCATTTTGGTGAAAAAGTTTTTTGCGGCCTGTGAATTACTCAAGCAAGTAGTTAAAATCGCTGTTTTTTCTTTTTTCGCCCCCCGGCCTTGACACCGGGCCATGCCGTGCTTAAAAGAACTCTCGAACGAAGGGAGTTTTCGACAATTTTCGCTCAGAAAAAGAATGGCGCGTGAGGAACTGCATGGCTCCGGGAGCCGCTGAACGCGTAGGGTATTACTAACAACATCCATTTGGTGAAGTAACCAGAGGAGAAGGAAAACATGAGTTTACGTCCACTACACGACAGAATCCTCGTTGAAAGACTTGAAGAGGAATCTGTGAGCAAAGGCGGAATTATTATCCCAGATTCCGCTAAGGAAAAGCCGCAGAGAGGGAAAGTCGTCGCTGCCGGTAAAGGCAAGGTTTCAGAAGACGGCACCGTTCGTCCTCTCGACGTAAAAGCAGGCGATGTAGTGCTTTTCGGTAAGTATGCCGGCACTGAAGTCAAAATCGAAAACGAAGACCGTCTCATCATGCGTGAAGACGACGTTCTTGCCGTTATCGAATAGTTGCTACGCAAGAGTAATAGACTGAATAGAAACTAAGAAAAGGAGACTCCATACGATGGGAGTAAAGATTGTAGAATACGGATTTGAAGCAAGAGACGAAATGCTGAAGGGAGTTAACAAGCTCGCTGATGCTGTCTCCGTAACTATGGGACCTAAAGGTCGTAACGTAGTTATCGAGAAGTCTTTCGGTGGCCCAACCGTTACTAAAGACGGTGTTACCGTTGCTAAAGAAATCGAAGTCGAAGCCAAGTTCGAAAACATGGGCGCACAGATGGTTCGCGAGGTTGCCTCAAAAACTTCTGACGTTGCTGGTGACGGAACTACTACTGCTACTGTTCTTGCCCGCGCTATCTTCCGCGAAGGTTCAAAAATGGTTGCTGCTGGTCACGACCCAATGAGCATTAAGCGTGGTATCGATAAAGCGGTAGAAGTTATCGTTAACGAGCTGCGTGGTCTTTCTAAAGAGACCAAGACTAAAGAGGAAATCTCTCAGGTCGGTGCTATCTCAGCAAACAACGATAAGTTCATCGGTGAAATCATCGCTGAAGCTATGGAAAAAGTTGGTAAGGAAGGCGTTATCACTGTTGAAGAGGCAAAAGGTCTCGATACTACGCTGGAAGTTGTTGAAGGTATGCAGTTTGACCGTGGATACCTCTCTCCATACTTCGTAACTGACCCAGACCGTATGGAAACAGTTCTTGAAGATTGCTTCATCCTTCTCCACGAGAAGAAAATCAGCAACATGAAGGACCTCCTTCCATTGCTCGAGCAGATTGCACGCACTAACAAGCCTTTCCTCATCATCGCTGAAGATGTTGACGGAGAAGCTCTTGCAACGCTCGTCGTTAACAAGATTCGCGGCACGCTCAACGTATGTGGTGTTAAGGCTCCTGGCTTTGGCGACCGTCGCAAAGAGATGCTCGTTGATATCGCTACCCTCACTGGTGGTGAGTTCGTAAGCGACGACCTCGGTGTGAAGCTTGAGACTCTTGAGCTTAAGAGCCTCGGACAAGCTAAGCGCGTTGTTATCGACAAGGACAACACTACCATCATCGACGGTGCAGGAGACAAAGCTGCTATCGATGCTCGAGTTAAGCAAATCCGCGCTCAAATCGAAGAGACTTCAAGCGACTACGATCGCGAGAAGCTCCAGGAGCGTCTTGCTAAGCTCGTTGGTGGTGTAGCCGTAATTAACGTTGGCGCTGCTACCGAAGTTGAGATGAAGGAAAAGAAAGCACGTGTTGAAGATGCTCTTCACGCTACTCGTGCTGCTGTTGAAGAAGGCGTTGTTCCTGGTGGTGGAGTTGCATACATCCGCTGCCTCGACGCTCTCGATAAAGCAGAGCTTCCTGAAGAAGAAGCGTTTGGACTTAAGATTGTTGCTAAAGCAGTTGAAGCTCCACTTCGCACCATCGTCAGCAACGCCGGACACGAAGCAAGCGTAATCCTCGAGAAAGTTCGTGAAGCTAAAGGATCCATGGGATTCAACGCTTTCAGCGAAAAGCTCGAAGACCTCGTAAAAGCTGGTGTTATTGACCCAACTAAAGTAACACGCAGCGCACTTCAAAATGCCTGCTCTGTTGCTGGCCTGATGCTCACCACCGAAGCAATCATCGCTGACAAGCCTGAATCAGGCGACAGCGCTGCACCTGCTATGCCTGGTGGTATGGGTGGCATGGGCGGTATGGGTGGCATGGGTGGCATGGGCGGAATGATGTAATTTCCCCCTGAAACCCGCAGAGGTGCTGCTTCGCGGCAGCCCCTCTGCACCGCCTCATACGGCAGCTAAGCCCCGGTTGATTTCAGCCGGGGCTTTTTTTTTGCGCAGACTATAGCTTTGCGATCCTCAGGCCGGGAAGATCAAAACCGGCTGAACAGTAGTGCACCGCTTTGTCCGGTGTGCCACCTGCCACTCCGTAGCTCAGGGATTTCCCCTCGTAGGCCAGCAAGGCGTGCTGATGACGCTCCGGATCGCGCAGGGCCTCGTCGATGCGTCGAAAGAGAAGCAATGAATCGCTAATTGCATCCTCAAGTAATTCATCAACCGTCTTTTCACAGCCCTCACCGGTAATCGGATTTTTAAACAAAAGAGGGGAGTCAAAAATACTGGCCTTTTGCGTTCGCCCCCTGGAGAAAAGAACTTCAAGCGGCGCAAGCTGGGGACGTAGGTAGAGCAAGCCTTTAGCCAGCGCACCCCATGCGGGTGAGAGAAACAGGCGCTGTAGTTTGCTAAAGTGAGAGAAGCTTCGATCCCAGGTCATCTCGCTGCTCGCTCCGGAGGCCACGTAGGCTGCCGGACTGAAATGCCGATCGAGAAATTCACATACGCGGGCGAAGTCAGAGCGCAGTCCCGAGATATCCACGGCGATCAGGTTCCTGTTCTTAAAATCGCGCTTTCCTGAATAATAACTGTCCAGATAGGTTTCAAAAAGCCGATGCCGACGGCGCGCCTCTTCTCGTTTCTCCGGGTCTTCGTGGTAGTAGTTGCCCGTGAAGTAATTTACGACAGGATGAAAAACCACATCGCACGCATAGTGGGTAAGCATCCCGAGCATGAAACTCATCAGGCAGCCGCGCAGATGTTCATCCGGTACCTGACTGGCTGCCAGTATGGCCTCTGCCATAGGAGCAAAGGTATTCTGTCCGCTACGGCCGTGCAGCACTTCAGACACCTTCTCAAAAGGCGTGCCCCCCATACGGTAATAATAGGGGGCATCGTGAGCAACAGAGCCAAGCAAAAGGGCGTGGGGAAACTTCCGACAATAGTCTAAGAGCTGCGACATCTGCGGCCCACCGGGGACATCCCCCTCAAGCCGCTGTGCGACATCATGCGCAACAGACCAATGAACTATCTCTCTCGGCACCTTCTCTACCCTCTACGACTCTCTCAATCTGCTCTGTTCTTACGCGGACTCCGATCCGCGCCTACACAAAAAGGAAGTTATCTCGTCAATAACGTAGTCACGACGCAGGCCCATGGCCAGGGCGTGGTTTCCTCCCGGAACCCAGCGCGAAACCACCGTCGTATTGCTGCAGTACTTTCTCAATATAAAAGGTACTCGTCCTGAGACATGGTGATCTTGAGGATCCTGCAGATAAAAAATCGGACAGCGAACTTTCCAGAGTTTTGCGAGCAGCTGCCTGCGAATCTTAAGCATTCTCGCATTGGCGCCAAGCGAATGCTTCCTAAAGGCTCTTCGCTCTTTGGCAAAGGCCGTTTCGTCCTGAGGCGTTTTCTTTTTCACAAAGCCAAGTGTATCGAGCAGCGACTCCGGCAGATATGACAGCGTTCCAAGAACCCATTCGCGCAGGCTGGATGAAAGAAGCAGCGGAACCGCCATTGCTACAATTTTATCACCGTCTTTCATTTCGGTTTCCACTGCGGCATGCAAGGCCAGGAGACCACCAAAGGACTGACCGACCATGAAGACATTCTCATAACCGCTCTTAAGCAGATAGGTTCGAGATGAGACAGCATCCTCAAGCCAATCTGAGGTCGGCGTCAGGCGAAGCTCTTCGAGGGTCTCTCCATGCCCACTGAGGCAGGGAACGAAAACATCAAAGCCCTCTTTCTGCAGAACAAGAGCAACCTCCTCTAACTCATACGGTGAAGACGTCATACCATGAATCAAAAGCGCCGCTTTGGAAGCAGGCGACTCCGAGCGTAAAATCCGGCTCTGCGGCCTCCCGAGGGCCGCTGGCAGTGTGCTGTCTTTCGATGTCGCTTG
The DNA here is from genome assembly GCA_030433295.1 of bacterium. Taxonomy (GTDB): domain Bacteria; phylum Bdellovibrionota_C; class UBA2361; order SZUA-149; family SZUA-149; genus JAUIMJ01. The sequence goes on from JAUIMJ010000002.1 coordinate 6,380, forward strand.
TGAATCTTCCATTGTATCTCTAGGATCTGTATCTCTACGATCGCCGCATAATGCGCACGGATATAAAAAACCTAGAGTAGACGTAAGAGAAAAGGTAACAATCCAAAACGACTTCTCTATCATCTATAAAAAGCATGTGCGCAAATCCATTCGGTATCACATCATAGAGTCATGTCTAAAAGAAGAAGGAAAGACAAAAAGGCAAGAGAAGCAGCGCTGAAGGAGAAGAATCCCTTCAGTCTGTGGTTCCTTTTTGCCATTCCGAGCAATTTTCTGCTGGGCTGTGCCTGCATCATTGCGCTTATCGGACTTCAGGAGTTCGCCGTTCTTCGCTCACAGACCCTGACCTGTTTCGGAACAGGAGTTCTGGGCAGTCTGATTATCATCGGCACCACTAAAATGCATAAGCTCCGGACCTTCATTCATGAGCTCAAGCATGCATTTGTCGTGGTGTTTACCGGAAACAAGGTCAAAGACTTTCATTTCGATACCCATACGGGACATGTCTCCTTCACCATGTGCTCTACCAAGGTTCACTTCGCACCGCTCATCACCCTTGCACCCTATTTTTTCCCGATGTTTTCTCTCCCGCTCCTGATAATCTGCATACTCTGCGATCAGCTCTACATCTACCCCCTGTCATTTGCTCTGGGTTTTGCTTTGGCTGCTGACATATCCATGGGGTTTACCGAACTGCATCCCCATCAGTCCGATCTGCACAGAGTACCCGGCGGCTTTATCTTTGCCCTGCTCTACCTCAGTGGCTTTCATTTGTTGTGGACTGCCTTCGTGCTGATCTGGGTGTTTGCCGGACGCAATGGATACGTCTACACGGGATACCTGATGCTGGAATTTGTTGAACTGCTCGCACAGAGACTGGAGCCAATGCTGGCCTTATACCTCGACCAAAGGTGCCTGGAAAAGGCTGGTACCAAGGTGTAATCCGGGAAATAAGTAGCGGTCTAGAAAGAGACGAGGTGATCGCTGTCATCGACGACGGCGGGCGCTTGCTCATCTATAGGATTCTCTTCGGCTGCATCACTGTCTGTTCCGTCGACCCAATCGCGCAAGCCCTGTCCGGCTTCTGCAGAAAGCTCATCGACACCCTCGTTGAGATAATCAATAAAGCTGGCAAACCAACCTTTTTCTTTTTTTACTTTCACCGGCTTCTTTGCAGAGAGCTGAGCACGCTGACCTTCCCGCGGTATGCGAATGTCCCCGGTATCTATCGCCTCAGTAACGATACCCTTTCCCTTTGCAATTTTTACATCGATACTCGTCTTTACCTTGTTCGCCATGGGAGCAGCACCGGAAAATACGCCAACGACGGACTGATAGCCCGTATAGAGCAACCAGATAAGAAGAAAACCCAAAAGATAACTCATAAAATCGGGCAGCTCAGGAAGTATCTTGGTACCTTCGTAGCTCAGACCACGCTGCTCGAGAAGTTTCTTTGGGCTTCCACCTCTATTGATTGAGTTCTGTTCCATAGCCGTATAATACTGCACAAATCTGCTTTAGTACCTTGTGGTACGCCCCCCAAACGGGAAAAAGCGATACCTCTGTTGAATAGATATTAGAACCTCCTTTCTGCTCTGATGCAGGAAGGAACCGACTAAACTACAGCGGTTTTAGCTTACATCATTGTTATGCATCATTGTTAACAAAGGATAACCTTAGGCAGAGCGTAAATTATATCGTTATTTTAGGCACTTAGCGAAGAAGTAAAAAACGGATATCCCGAGAGTCGGCACGAGTGCTGCCTACCCGGGCACATGCTTTTAGAATCATCACCATGAGAAGTATCAACACCGAAGTAAAAGACGGGGCACAATCAGACCCTGATAGCCCAGAATCTCCGCAAGGCGGGACCGTCCCCGACGGGGGCTCAGCGATTCTTGGTCGCGCTCTTGCCGCACTCATCGATTACGTACTGCTCCAGGCAATCATGTTCGCCTGCACACAGCGTTTTCCCGACTCCGACCTGGCGTACTACTTCGCATTAATGCTGGGGGCGATTTACCTGGTGGCCGGCAACAGTTGTGTGATGCGAGGTCAAACGCTTGGAAAAAAGGTTTTCGGTCTTCGCGTCCTGTCCCTTCCTTTCGAGGATGAGTCGCCGTATCTCAGCCTGAGTCGTTCCTTCTATCGATACCTCGGCCTCTACGGCGGCATGGTATTGCTCAAAGAAGTCCCGAGCCTGTTGTTTCGCGCCTACGGTGTTGTCGCTCCCATATACCTTTTAGACTCCTACATGCTCCCTGCATTGATGTACCCCATTGCCCTGTTTCTCTCCGTTCTGATCCATCCATGGCAAAGAGGTCTGCACGATGGCCTGGCATCCAGTATTGTCGTTCGCTCTTCAATAGAACCTCCGGCAGGCTTTCAGGATGAACACTACGGCCTTGGTTTAAAAAAGAGTCTTATCATCGGTGCAATTGCCGGTATTCTCGGCAGTATCTTTTGGACTCTCAGCGTAGTGCATCCGCCTCAGATACGCGCGCTGTATGAGCATCGTTTTGCCCTTGAGCAGCAGTTTCCCGTGCGCATGTATCGGGCCGATCTCGAAGCCGATGGGGCCCATCTTCATTTGATTCTCATCGGTGAACAGGATGGAAAAAAGCTCGCTACTGCAATTGCAGAGTATGCAGCACCGATTATTTCACCGATCATTTCTCCGAATGCCTTTTCTCAAGCTACGAGCGAGGAAAATGTGCTATTATTGAGTTTCTACCGTCAGAACGCGGTGTCCGAGGAAGGAAAGGAAACGCAGGAGGCCATGAGTCAGCGCTTTCGCTACAGCTTTGCAAACAATACACTCGAAGAAGTGATTGAAACTGACCAGTAAATAGGAAGCTCGCCGCATGGCTGTAATTCTCACCGTTACTCCCGACGCATCGGCTCAGGAAAAGATTGAGCCAATTGCCCTCGAGTACAACTTCAGACAGAAACATGTCGCGTCTATTGAAGCTGCAGAAGAATGGCTGGGGCTACAGACATTTGATGTAATCCTGGTTGACTCCAGGTTTGGAGAGTCAGAAGCAGTCGAACTCCTTGGAAAAGCCTGGAACAAAAATCCCTTTATTCTCGGAATCGTTTTTAATCTCGAAGAAAAAGTTCGAGACATCTGGGCAGCGGTTTTGCAGGGCGCAAAAATATTCTCCGGCGAAACTGCTCTTGCCGATCTGCGAAAGTGCCTGCAAACACTTCCAAAGGAAATTCAGCTCGGCACCCAGACTGAGATGGCAATTCTGATTGTGGAGGATCTCGATGCACCACGGGATATCATCTGCGCCTACGTCGAATCGATGGGATATCCTCGTGTCGACGGTGTAAGTTCCGCAGATGAATGTCTCGCTCGTTTGTCGGAGCGCCCGAATTACTACTTCTGCGTCATCAGTGATTTATTCATGCCGAAGATGAACGGAATGCAGCTCATTCAGGAAATTCGATGTAATGAGGAAACTGCGGGTCTTCCGGTGCTCGTCCTGACTTCTGCTCCGACAACCGACAATCTGCTGGATTGCGTAAAAGCAGGGGCCACGGGTTTCCTCGCCAAGCCACTCAACAAAAAAATTCTGAAAGCAGAACTGGAGAAGGCAAAAAGAATTCGCCTATCCCGTCAGCCAGCACGTCTTTGCGCTCCTGAAGACGCACATCTGCTGGAAGACGCACTGCTTAAATTAGCCCGCTAAAACTTCTAACAGCACTAGAAAAGCAAATGAATATCATAAAATCTGTCTATGCAATTTTACAGGGCCTGCTCATCTGCCTGACTCGTCCCCAGGTAAGAAAACTCGCCATGGTGCCCTGGCTCGTAGGTGTCTTCTGCTATATGGGTTCGGTATATCTCGCCTATGTGTACCATGCGGATATTTTGGCTCAGATGGTGGATTCACCGGACGCCTGGTATTCCTACATTTTATATGGCCTCGCGTGGATAGCGGTTACTGCAATACTCGCGGTTGCCACCCTGTTTGTCACGATGATGATGGTACTCATCCTTACGAGTGCCTTTCAGACCGCAATTGCGACTGCCGTGTTGCGTGAACTCAATGAAGAAACACCAGAGGAGGAACAGGGATTTGCGGCTCTGATGCGCGAGACTCGGAGGACTATTTTTGTTGAGATCGCAAAACTCTTCTGGCTGGTGCCCCTCTTCATCATCCTGTTTTTTGTCGGATTCGTTCCCCTGCTCACACCTATCGCCTTTTTGCTCGGGTCCTGGCTTCTTGCGTATCAGTTCGTTGATATCGTGCTTGATGTGTACAAGTTGAAGTCCGGCAAGCGTCTTGGTTTTGCCATGAAAAACGCCGTGCCGGTCACCGTTTTCGGAGCTTCGCTCAGCCTCTGCTGGACAATTCCCTTCCTCGGTTTCCTCCTGCCGCCCGCTGCTGTTGCCGGAGCTGCCTGGCTCATGAGCGACACCGCTCTGCTTAAAACTTTGGAACACAAGGAATAAACTCGTAACTTCAGTTACTTAGCCCCCAAGGGCACAGAGACTGAAAAATCAAGTGAAGTCCGCAATCTGCCGATACTTATAGAGAATTGTTTTCCGAAGCGGGAATTGCGACGCCGCCCGGAAAACGAGAATTCAAGGGAAAACGAGAGTGCCCGCGTACTTTCAGTTTCCGACGATTGCTCTATTTGCGTATTTGAACCAAGAGAAAAAAGCGGCCGGCATGAACAACGAGGCAACGACAGTAGGTGACGTCGAAGAAGAGTTGGAAGACTTCCAGGATGAACTGGATGAGCTAGACCTTCTTACCAGCGCCCCAAAAGCCGACATTTCAAAAACTGCGAAAGCCTTCAACACCCGCATCCAAAGAAAGACGCGGGAAAAGAAAGAAGCCGTAGGTGTTGCCGAGAAAGCCGCTCAGAATCGGCAGACGGTGATGCTGCAATCTATGATGCAAATCCGTAAATCCATGCGAGAAGTAACGCGCATCGATCTCGGGGACCGCTTCATGTTTCAATTTGTCGCTGATGACAGCGGCGGATGGCCTCGCCTGAGCATAAAGCTAAAAGACCGCGAATACATCAACGAGGACTACCCGGGGTTTGCAGTAATCTGTCACGACAGACAGGCTAAAGCTGAGATAGAAATCACCTATCACCCTCTGGAGAAGCCAGAGAGAATTCATCTTGTCGAAGAGACTCAGGTAAAGCGACTGCCTCTGATCCTTCGCAAATGCGTGCGCGTCTATCTCGATATGGTAGCTGATATCGTTCTTGAAGCGGTTGGAAAACCCACGGACACTGAAGACGAAGAGCTCATGAGGCAGAGAAACTCGGACAGCTTTAATGAAAAGTCAAAGCAGGAGGAGCACCCGCATTCTCTTTCAGCCGATCTATACGAGGACGACTTCGGAAACGACGAGATACTCGAAACACTCCCCTCACTTGGCGACGTCGAAGATATCGGGCGCCTCGATGGTTTTGAAGACTAGAGCACTTTCTTAGCTCCTCGACGCAGCTGCCTGCGCTTGGCAATCACTGCTCCAGCAAATCATCGAGAATGTCGTTTGCCGTGAGCTGCCGCTTCGGAGTCCAGGCATTCTCCCAGGTCGCTGAGAACACCTCATAGTCTGAAAGACCGGTCTCCTTAATCAGCGCAAGATTCTGTCGACTCGCAAGCTCTCCTGCATCACTCCAGGACGTCACTCGACCTTTAGAAAATATGAGAATTGAACTGCCGTATTTCCAGGTGCCGGAGACACGCGCATCACCGCGTCTCGCATCCGGTTCCCCAAAGCGGCGCATGACCTGCGAGGCGCGCAGACCCTTTATCCCCCGAAGGCCTTGCATCGCCGGCAGGCGTGTATCCTGCGCAAGGGCACAAAGGGGCAGCAGGAACTGAAGAAATAAGAGACTCGCTAAAAATAATCGCATAGAAGCAAACATCGACTTTGGTGCGTACACAGTATCAGAAACTATAATTAAATTTTCCTCACTTGTCAGATGCTGTAATCCAAATTCTCGCTTCAGCTTTGGTCCCGCATGACTCTCTACGGCCGCTAAGCCCCTGAGAACATACGACTATTGCACGAAGAAACAACTACGGATCTGCACGCGGAGTAGCCGGAATACCGCATGATTAAATACGTCCAATGGGATATGCTCAGCCCGCACTTTAGTAAAGCCGATAGCGTCTCAAACCCATTGATGTCCCACAGCAAAAACGAAATATGCTCAATCCCCTTTGTTTCGCGCGTGCGGGAAATCTCTCCTGCATTTCTCACGCAGGAAAACTTTTCCTTCTACGGCCACGTACTACTTCTTCTCTATTGCCTTAGCGCAGCCTTATCGATTGCTCTTGCCCAGATTTTTGTCGTCGCCCTGATTCTTTTCTGGGCCGCAAGAAACCTATGCTTTGATGACACCCCACTTCAGAAAGCCGTATCTCAGCAAACAATGGCCGGAGCACTGAGTCGCTTCTCTACTCCCCTGGCAGCCTGGTTATGTACCTGTGCAGTTGCCTCCGTGGTCGGTATCAATTTTCTCCGCTCCCTGCCTGAAGTAGGAAAAACGGTTCTCTTTCTTTTGTTTCCCTTTGCGGTATTCGATTTACTCTGCGGCAAAGAGCAAAAAATAGGCGAAACGCTGGGACGCATCCGCATGTATATCCTCTTTCTCTGTATTGGATTTGCCCTTTCTTCCTTCCATACCGTTGTGGAAACAACACTCGGAAGAAGTATCTCTCCACGAATACCGGGGGCTGTGACCGAGTCAGGACAGCTGGCCCTTCTCATTCCTCTTGTCGTGAGTATGCTCATATTCCTCGCACGTGATCCGCGCTCTACGTCCACACAGAACAAAAGGCTGATACTGGCTCCGGTCCTATTTGCAATACTGATCGGAATCGCCTGGCCTCTTTTGCCGGGAGCCGCTGCCCATCTCGTCCGGAGCGGCGCGTTCCTCGCTCTTATTGCCCTGCTTGTGCTCTCATATTTTTGGATTCGCGAGTCCGGCAAGGCGTCGAAAGAGGCGATTTTGCGCCTCTCCAGTAACAACAATGCATTGCTGCTTGGGCTCTTTAGCGCCGTCCTGTTTGCTGCCCTGGTCCTCAACTTAAAGCGCGGCCCATGGGTTGCCGTTTTTCTTGTCTTACTTCTTCTTGGTGCCCTTACCTCCCGTCGGCTTCTCTTTTTAAGCGTTCTAAGTGCGGGACTGATCATGACCCTCGCTCCTGCGCGAGAGCGCATGCTTTCTCTCGTCGATCATTTCATGATCCACGGGGGCAGAAGCAGCATGTGGCAGCTCGGAGCTGAAATAGCGGGCAGGTTCCCGCTTGGTCTCGGACCGGATAACGCAGCACATATGCGAATACTGGATCCTACGCTGCCACTGCTCCATCGACACATGCACAACAATCTGCTGAATATAGCAGTGGAAACCGGATGGCTGGGCCTTGCCACTTATATCTGGTGGATGGCGGCATCAATGCTTATCGGGCTCTCCGTCTGGAGAAATGCGCGAGCACATCCGGAAATTCGCATGCTATCGCTTGGACTGCTTATGAGCCTGCTCGCCTGGCAGCTTTCCGGGCTGGTTGAGTATAACTTTGGCGACGGAGAGGTTCGCCTCATTGCCTTCTTCTTCATGGGTCTGCTCATAAGCCTTGCGCATCTGAGCAGCTCCGCTGGCGAGTTGTCGGATATTCCCAAGAATTAAGCTGTCGCCGACATTGCGACCCTTGCTGCAAGGCATATCACGAAGCACCCGGGACTGCCCGCTGTTAGCCAGGGCACCTACTCGGTCAGAAGCTCCTCGATTTGACGAATCACTGAAGGCACCGCCAACATTCGCATACAATCGCTTTTTGAGGTTCCTGTTGTTCGGCAGCGCTTGTAGTATGGTCGACAGCTACACAGCTCACTGGCAGCCACAACGTTGCCAATTCTCTGAATGCCCGGACGATCCTCGAACAGCTTCATGCCGTCTCGACTTACATAGGAAACTCCATCTTTGTACTGCGGCCAGGGTGACCAGGTCTCCAGGGAAGTCGGACCAAAAAGCGCCAACGTCGGAGTCCCCGCAGCCGCGGCAAGATGAGTCGTCGAGGTATCGGTGCCAATAAACAAGGAAACCGCCCTGAGCAATACCACCAACTCTGAGAAGCTGAATGTGCCCGCTGCGTTAACGGCTTCAACACCGGCGAGATCGATGATATCGGCTACAAATTCGCGTTCGGCATTGCCCGGGCCACCGCTGAGGATAGGAACGATACCAGCATCCCTAAGGTAGCGAAGCACCTCTGCCCATGACTCCTTCGGCCACTCTTTATACTCCCCGCCCGGGCGGGGATGAAGCAAGGCCATCCGCTGTCCGGTTTCGCTGAGCGAAATTTTTTCAAGCACAGTCGAAAGTGCGGTGCTGCAACTAGGAACTTCAACATCGTACCGCGGCTCGATTCCAATTGCTTTGGCAATGCGACTGTTTTTTAAAATTGCGTGTTCGTTCTGATGGTAGGGAGCCGTCACGGTGGAAAACAAATATTTCCAGGAACTGGCGAGGGAATATTCGGGAACCAGTGCTGCCCGATAGCGCGCTGCAATAAACTGATACCAGTAGTAGCGGTCTCCGATCGAGTTGGAGACCGCGAGATCATACTTTCGAAACAGCCGCCTGTAGAGCGGGCCATTTTTATGTATCTTGGATTTTCTCTTGAAGGGTATGCGCTCTCGGATGCAGGAATTTCCGTGCAGGATCCCCAGGCACTCTTCAGGAACAAGCACGTCAATCTCCGCATGCGGATAGGCTTTCTTCAATGTCGACAGCAACGGCGTTGCCAACAGCGCGTCGCCAATTGCGGGCACGGATATCAGCAGTATCGATTGTATAGACTCCGGCCTCCAGCGCTTCATTGACAATCCCCCAGGCGAAGAACACGAGCACGATCGGCATTTCTTGGAACAACTTCAGCACGTTCAGAAATGCTCGCAAAGGTGTTTTCCTCAAGCAGGGACACCGAGGCCTCTTCAACGTCCGCGACGGAAATCCTCTCCATGCATTCATGGCTATGCAGACATATTTCGTTCGAGCACCCCACGCATTGGGTTTCCTCCCGGCGCAGCACCCGCTTTCGCGGGCACCAGGGTGCCGTTTTGACTACATCGGTCGGCCCGAAAACGGCAACGAGCGGGACATCCAGGGCCGCGGCTGCATGCATGAGTCCCGAGTCATTACTGAGTGCCAGACCGGCGTATGAAAGCAAAGCGATCGCTTCTGAGAGCGTGGTTTTTCCCGCAAGGCTCACGGCGGAACAATCGGCAAGGGCTCCGGCTATCTCAGCTCCCAGGGCCTGCTCAAACTCTGCCCCAAACACCAGCACCCTGGCGTTGTATCGCTTCGCCAGTCTACGGCTGACTTCTATAAAACGAAGCGGCGACCATCGCTTCTGAATTCCCCCTTTAGAACCAGGAATCACCGCCAGTATTCTCGAATCATCTCCTACGCCCAGATCCCTTAGTTTTTCTCGGGCCAGCTCATCCTGATCCGGGCTGAGCGCAAAAACCAATCGATCACTCCCCGGGATCCCGAATCCCTCAATCAGCTTGAGATCGTGCAGGGGGCGGGCCTGATTAAAATCAGATTTTTTGCACTGCACCTTATGGGTAAGAAACGCACTGCGACCATCAGTCGCATAGCCCATGCGCAGAGGGATGCCCGCCAGGTAAGGGATAAACGCGGACTCGAAAGCCCGGCGAAAGGTAATAGCGGCCCTGTAGTTTCCCCGTTTTAGCAGGGAAACCAACCTGAGCGCACCCCAGGCGGTGTCTGCAAAATGGATCTTCTTCGCCCGCTGCTCGTAGTGAATAATTTCGTCGATATCCGGATTACACTCATACACCGGTATCACCCAGGATTTTGCGATTACCGAAATACGGCTTTGAGGAAATCTGTTTCGCACAGCACGGATGGCTGGCGTAGACATTATTGCATCACCAATCCAATTGTTCGATCGGATAACAATTCCCTGCCCCGCTTCTACCTCGAATGGCTGAGTGGAAAGATATTTCATGTGAGAATCAAACGGTCACACATTGCTGAAAAGATACGGGGAGCGATCCGGATGAAACGACAGGAACCGGAAGGTACGTGTGCTCAGGGGGAAAGTCGCGCGGACTCTCGTCCGCGCGCATACGCATTGTTCGCTACGTTATTATCCAGCGATCAGCCGCTGCATGGTCTTGATGTCTTCCTCAAGAATGAGAGAAATTTCTCTGAGACCCAGACGAATCTTTCGCGCATCGCTGGCGTCATCAAGGCCACGCACACGTCGTCTTAGAACATCCAGAGAAGCTCCCTTAGAGGAAACCAAAGCCTGCGGTGAAACGGACACACCTCTTCCTTTTTTCTTCAGTCGATCGATGAAATTCTTTCGTGTCATGATCTGCTTTTGAATCTTCTTTAGCTCTGCCTTAAGCGATTTTTTCGCCATGGCTATTTCGGTCGGGGTAGAGACCGGAGCAGAGGACCGTATGTCGCTGACGGCCGGCTCTCGCTCTGGCGTTCTCAAAGCCGCGCGGGCACGAGTCTTTTCGGCCGACGAAGATTGCAGGGAGGCAAGCATTGTTTCCTGCTCCTTCAGGACATCGCGCACCTGCGCAATTTCTGCGTCCTGCATCGCAATTCGCTCCGCCTGGGAAGCAATCTTTTTCTCAAGCTCAGCCCGCTTAAGATCCAGTGCCTGCTTCTCTTCCATTAATTGTGACTTCTCAGCAGAAGCCTCGATGAGCTGCCCCTTGATCTTCTCTTCACGGGCTACCGACTTCGCATAGGCTTCAGCAGACGGTCCCTGCATCAGCGCATTCTGTAGTTCGTTAACCTGGTTCCAGAGCGGATTCTTTGGTGACTGGTAGTCACAGGCAACCTGCTTGGTAACCACTTTTGCAGGAGCTGCGGTTTTTGCATCAGCAAGCTTCTTCTCCAGATCTGCCATCTTCAGATACAAAGAACTGACGAGGTCGTTACAATTGGGGGCATCCGCAGCATTAGCGGCCATGGTCTTAGCCGGAGGCAGCTTAGATGAGGTCCGGCCAGTCGGAGGTAGAAGGTCGACCTCCTTGACTGCGGCGCTACCAGGGGCAGCAGATGGCCTGCCCTGCTTCACACGGCTTAGCTCATCCTCCAGAACTCTAAGCTGACGCTCGAGATCGTCATTGGTAACTTCCAGCTCAGCGATACGATCGACGAGGCGATACCCCTCTTTATCGATGCGATATGCACGCCCATCGGGAAGGCGCCCACGCTTGCTGTCCTGGGCGCCGGCCATTGCAGGCAGGAGCAGGGTGCAAAGGACAAATATCAATCCGATGGAAGGACGGGCACACATGGTGGCTGGAAATGAACGCGGCAGAACACTGCTGGAATTACGGTACAACATACTCTCTATTTACCTCCGACATAGACACACGAGGGAGTTGGATTAGTCTTCGGATAAACACAATACGCTTGTACCCCAGGACTGCTCCAACGGCTCTTCTCCCGCACAGACGTACGTCCGCGCTCGAAACTACCGAGGAGCTTACTACGCTATGGCTTCTGGGCAAAGTCACTTGCCGGCCCGCGTGCCCCGGTGAGCGCCGTATCTAAATCCCCGTGAGCCTCAGGCAGTTTAGGTATTATTTTAGGGCACTTAAGGCGGGAAAACCTTTGCTCACATCTTGAAACACTCCTAGCTGACTAAGAAGATGTTTAGCTAGACAAACAAGTCTTTAGCTCTCTAAACCTTTACTTAGTCGCCCAAAGCATGCTAGTTTCAGCCGTCACACACCACAATTAGGAGGGCGCCCATGGAATCTACAATGGATGTTTGGAAGGAGTTCAGCGAGAACCCGATTACCCATAGTGCTGCCCACCATCTTCTCGCCATTCTGGAGCTTACCGAGAACCGTGGCTACTCACGGGTCACGGACGTCGCTAAGTTTCTTGAGATAACCACCGGAAGCGCAAGCACCAACCTCAAGAACCTGAAGCAGAAAGGCTACGTCATAGAAGACGAGAACCGTTTTCTCAGCCTCTCAGAGAACGGCAAGCAGATTGCTGAAGCTATCTTGAACCGTCGTCAGATCCTGGAGCGTTTCTTCACCGAGGTCTTGGGAGTCAGTGAGGAGCAGGCAAGCATCGACGCCTGTAAAACAGAGCACCTGCTCAGCGCTGAAACGACCGGGCGCATGCTCTCCTTCGCTGACGGACAGGCCAAGGCAAAAAAGAAGTAGTTCAAAACGACGGATCGATTTGAACGACGACGAAAGCAGCAGGAAACAATCGTTTTTCGTAGCGTCCGGCCTGTTCCTGATCGGACTGCCATTCATATACATAATTGCCTTCGCTTCCTTCGCCGTGCAGGCGGAGGGACTGTTTGGCGCTGAGGGAATCCTGCCGTTTCGCGGATACCTGGACTCGCTGCGTGAGATATACGGCTCGAAATCCTACTGGCTGGCCCCCGGTGTATTCTGGCTCCTCGACAGTGATCGCAGCCTCATTCTCCTTCCGATCGTCGGTGTTCTTTGCTCCCTGTTCGCCATATTTGCGCGGGGAAGAAAAAGGACCATCGGTCTGGGACTGAGCTGGCTTTTCTATCTCTCCATCGTTTCAATTGGCCGTGATTTCTTTGCCTTTCAGTGGGATAGCTTGCTACTTGAGGCAGGGTTAATCGCAGTCCTGCTCTCCTCACACGCCAATGGGAGGGATTCCCTGTTCTGGCCCCAGCTTCTTCTGCGGTTCCTTCTGTTTAAGCTGATGTTTTCCTCAGGTGTGGTTAAAATGCTTAGTGGGGATCTCACCTGGCGCTCTTTCACCGCACTGGAATATCACTATCTAAGCCAACCTCTTCCCAATGTGGTCTCATATTATGTGTCCCATATGCCAGCCTGGTTCCACAGGCTGTGCACCGCAAGTGTTCTCGCGATCGAACTACTCCTGCCTTTTTTCATTTTCGGAAATCACTACTGTAAACGCATTGCCGCTGTCATATTCATCCTGCTGCAGATTGCTATTCACGTAACGGGCAATTTTGCATTTTTTAATATGCTCACCATTCTTCTTTGTCTGCTGCTGCTCGACGACGAGATCCTGTCTCGATATGTCGCCCCCGTGAGATCCCTTATTCGCGAACTACCGCCGAAAGAGGGCAGGCTGCAAACGGTTCTGAGAAACTATGACTCCTTTATTTTCCTGTTCTTTAGCGTCATCCCCCTCTTCTCCACCCTCCACCTCGGCAAAACGGTACCCGAGGCCTTCAGGGATGCTTCCGCCTGGGCTTCACCACTTCGCTCATTCAATTCGTACGGCTTATTTGCCGTCATGACGACGAAACGTTTCGAACTGGAAATAGAAGGAAGCATGGACGGCAGACAGTGGTTGGCATACCAGCTCCCCTACAAGGTAGCTGAGCTGGAGGACGCCCCCCCACTGGTCGCCCCTCATCAGCCCCGTCTCGACTGGCAAATGTGGTTTGCTTCTCTGGGCTCGATTCAGCAAAACCATTGGCTCGTTTCGCTGACAAGGCAGCTACTGGAAGGCTCCCATTCGGTCGCGTCTTTGTTTGCCCATGACCCCTTCGCCGGAAAGGCGCCAAAATACATCCGCATAGTGCGATACGAATATTTTTTCACTAAGCACTTTCAAAAGAAAACCGAAGGGATCTGGTGGAAGAGAAGAATAACAGACCTCTATCTGGAGCCACTCACACTAATGAACTTTGAAACGCCTGAATAAGCCAGGTACCCGGGCTAAAAGCCGAAATCGAGCGTGACCTGACGAGCGCTGATAGATACTCGAATAACGCCCACCGACTTGTCGATAAACGTCGCCCGTTTATGGGTGAGAACCCCCGGGTCCCCCACCCTTTTGGCATACGCCTTAGTGATGGCTTCAAAAAACTCTCGTGCATCCTCTTCCGTGTCCCACGCAGTAAACCACTTGGCCCCGAGCCGACCACCTCCTTCGGATGAATAGAGCCCGATAGCATCACCAGCCCAGCCCGCAGAAGCTCGCGCAGCCTCACCGGCCTCCAGCCATGTAGATAGCAAGGTCGATATGAGGAACTCGCCAAGGCGATCGCTGTACCTGCGTTGACCAATCCCCGAGATGCTTTCGGGAAGATCAAAATACTCAATGGCATGAGTACCACTCAGGTAGATATCCGGATGAAGGATCTGCTCCGTGGTGCCGGGGAGTTCTCGATACGCGCGATTTATACGCTTGTATCCCCCGTTCCTGAGCAGCGCATGAGCAAATCGTAAACCACTTGTGTATGGAAACACGAGACTGGCTCTTAGCGCCGGCGGACTCTCGGCTCCGGAGGCCTGTAAACTCACGCCGGCAAGATACTCCGCGACAAAAGCAGATACGGATTCTCTTTTAGCCAGGGGAACTCCTCCCATTTTGGAAAAGCGATGATCAAGCATGACCAGCATGGCATCGCCCTCGATCAGGGCAGAACGCGCCATCAGTTCATCGCTGCTCAGATGCTCCAAGTCAAGAATACTCTCCAGGGTGAAGTGCTGGTCCTGCAACGCATGCGTTAACTCATGCACCGCAATCGGCATCTGCATCACCGAAGGGAGCCATCTCGCCATCGCATAGTACTCCCGATACGGATCGTAGTAACCGCCAAGCTGCTCCGTGTACAGGGCAATCAGGCCTTCACGGTATTTGAATGACCTGGGAATGAGGCCGATGAGTTTGTACACAGAACTCTCATGTTCCAGGCGAGCATCGGTGATTCTTTCCCGGATAGTTTGTACCAGGTAGGCTTCGACTTCATCCCTGCTCTGAAGCTTGCAGGGAACGCTTTTTACCACCGCCAGGCCACGAAGCTCGCTGGCCCGTTCGATTGCAGTTTTTGCTATTGCGCAATCATCGCCCTCGACAGCATGAGCCGAGTCCCACGAAAGTGAATTTAGAAGAGAGCTCAAAAAACACAGCACGAAACAGGATCGAAGAAAACACGAAGTAGGTGCGGAATGGGGCCAGGCGAAAGATGTCACCACTTCCTGACCTCGCTTACTTGTCCATAGCGGGGGTTATCGGGCGATATCTTTCTTCGGGGAGCATAGGACGTGGGGGAACGAGAACGCCCTGCTCTTTCACTTCTCGTTCACAGAGAGAAAGCCGACGATCGGAGAGTTCGACTACCTGCTCTAGCTCCTCAATCATCTCACGCATCCGGTTGCGCTGGGCGATCACATCTTCCTTGTAGCGCAAAGCCCTGTCCCGGGCCGCTATCGCACTTTCCTGCGCCTGAAGGGCAGTCATCTGATGAACCGGCTTTACCGCGGTGCGATGGCATGCGGAGATACCAATGAGCAGCATGAGTAAAATGACTTGATGAAACTGACGCGATGAGATCATTCGAGCATCTTTGAAAGCCGGGCAAGCTACTTCGCTCCGGACTGTTAATGTAAAATTTTTCTGCACCACTTTATCCGATACTAGCACACATTCTGCCGAATCTCCTTCCCGGCTATGCTTGCTATCGAAAAAAAATAGAATATACTGCTTCCCAGAATCTTCTAACATACCCGCAGCTGTTGATGCACCCTTTGATGATACACTCCCCTATGATCAGCTCCTCACGAGGCGTCCTTCCCCTTGGATTGCCATCTCTCACTAGGAAAAATGCGTCTTCACGGCACGTGGCGGATTCCTTAAAAACTAACGGGGGAAAAACAACGACGGGGAAAACAGCAAAGAAGGCATTTGCCAAAGGCCATACTCTGGCATGCCAGGAGAATTTCCATGCCCGCTAGCGCATCGAAAAAAACTCGTTCCTCCAGCCTCAGGGACGTTCTGCATCTGTGCGGTCTGAGACAGAATAATCTCAAGAATATTGATATTGAACTCGAACACGATCTGCTCCACGTGGTTACCGGTGTTTCCGGTTCCGGTAAGTCCACGTTTGCCTTCGACACGATTTATGCAGAGGGTGGTCGAAGGTATATCGAGACCTTCAGTCCCTACACCCGACAGTTCCTCGATCGGCTCGAACGTCCCGACATGGATAGCATTGGCGGTGTTCGTCCCGCGCTTGCCCTCGAGCAAAGGAACCGGGTTACCTCTTCACGATCTACGGTAGGTACCGTTACTGAAATAAATGACTACCTCAAGGTGCTCTGGTCTCATCTTGCGCTGCTTCGCTGCAAAAAATGCGACAGCGTAGTAGAGCGTGACACCCCGTACACGGTCGCCACACAGATTGCAGAGAATCCACTGATTCAGAAACATTCGCGCTTCCTGCTGTGCTTCCCTCTGAAGCTTTCCGGACTGGCCTCCGCCGAGGCCCTCGCCTCAACGCTGCGTGCTGAGGGCTTTTTGAGGTTCTTTGATGTGGCGAGTGGGGAAGTTAGGAAAGTCGACGATATCGACAAGGAAGTCTGCGATTCTAACAAGTCGCTTCTGATAGTCGTCGATCGACTGAGCCTCGACTCAAAGGCGACGATGTCCAGGGATATGCGGGAGCGTTTGATTTCGAGTATTGTCCAGGCATTTTCTTTCGGACACGGAAGACTCGAAATACTGATACCCGACGCAGACGCTGAGCGTCTGCAGTTTGCGCAGGGTCTGCGCTGCCCGAGCTGCGATACGAAATACGATTCCCCTCGCCCTTCCCTGTTCTCATTCAACAGCCCCCTGGGGGCCTGCAGCGAATGCACGGGCTTTGGTAAGACTCTGGAGATCGATCCCGATCTTTGCGTTCCGGACCAGCGCAAATCTATCAATGAGGGGGCAATTGTCTGTTGGGACACCGACGCGACAAAAGTACAGCTGCGACGCCTGAAAACCTTCTGCGCTGAAAATGATATCGACATGGATGTGCCATGGCGCTCCCTCTCGGCAAAAACTCGTGAAACACTTTTGCACGGCCCCGAGACAAAGCAGGCATACAAAGGACTGTATGCCTGGTTTAAAAAACTGGAGCGGAAGCGACATCGCATGCATGTCCGAGTGCTGCTCAGTCGTTACCGAAGTGAACGAACCTGCACCAAGTGCGGGGGAACGCGGATCGTCAGGGAAGCGCTCCAGTACCGAATTCTCGAACGCACCATTGCTGATGTCTGGCAGTTGCCGCTCGACCAGTGCCTGGCATTCTTTGAAGAAGTCATCGAGAAGGATACGCCTGACCCGGTGCTGCTCGTGGTTCTGGAAGAAGTCCGCAGCAGACTGGCATACCTCTGTGAGATCGGTCTTTCGTACTTAACGCTGGATCGACAATCGCGCTCTCTCTCTGGCGGCGAAAGCCAGAGGGTAAACCTCACCGCTATCCTCGGCGCTCAATTGGTCAACACCATGCTCGTCCTCGATGAGCCGACAATCGGGCTACATACAAGGGATACCCAACGCCTGCTCGGCACTCTGAAGGCGCTTCGAGATCGGGGAAATACCCTGGTAGTCGTAGAGCATGATACGGAAGTAATTGCACAGGCAGATCAGGTTATTGATATCGGTCCGGAATCGGGTCGCTCCGGTGGGGAGATACTCTTTCAGGGAAGCGTCGATGCCCTTGCCGAGGTAGAGAATTCTCTCACCGCACGTTATCTCTACAAAGAAATACCTCATGTCAGAGAAGCCCGGCCCCGCAAGAAATCGGCAAAAAAATTATCCGTGAAAAATGCGCGGGCTCACAACCTGGATAATATCGATGTCGATATTCCATTGCATTCCCTGGTCGTGCTCTCTGGCATCAGCGGCTCCGGAAAGTCTACCCTCGTTAACCTTTGCCTCCATGATGCCTACAGAAAACTGCGACGTGGCGCATCTGAGAGCGCGTTTAAGAAAAATCCGGACGCGGCAATAGACTCCCTCAAGGGCATACAGCATATCGATGATATCGTTCTTATCGACCAGAGTCCTATCGGGAAATCCCCCCGCTCCAATCCTGCGACCTACAGTAAGGCCTGGGACAGCATACGTGAGTGTCTCGCCGAGACCGAGGCAGCTCAGCAACTGGGGCTCAGTAAATCCGCCTTCTCCTTTAACGTTGAAGGCGGACGATGTCCGGTGTGTTCTGGTGCGGGGCAAATTCGAGTGGAAATGCAGTTTCTCGCCGATGTTTTTGTCGAATGCGAGGCCTGCGGAGGGACGCGCTTTCAGGATAGCGTTCTTGGAGTACGATTTGCCGGGAAAAACGTAGTCGAACTCCTCGAGACAAGCCTTCAGGAGACTATAGCGCTTTTTTCTGATGTGGCCGACTCTGCTCGTGCGGAGAAAGTCACGACGGCGCTTAAACCTCTGGTCGATTTAGGGCTTGGATACCTGACCCTGGGCCATCCGCTCAACGAAGTTTCCGGTGGTGAAGCGCAGCGTATTAAACTTGCGTCGTACCTGAATCCTAAAGTAACTGAGCAATGTCTCTTTATTCTGGACGAGCCAACAACCGGCCTGCACCCCCACAACGTCCAGGATTTACTGCGCTCCTTTGATCAGCTTCTTGCGCAGGGCCACTCAATACTTTGCGTAGAACATAATCTGGACATCATTCAACAGGCGGACTGGATTATAGATCTCGGGCCGGACGGAGGAGACAAGGGAGGACGAATTGTCGCCCAGGGACAGCCGTCAGATCTGATGAAGAAGCCTGATGATTTCCCGGAATCCGCGACCGTCGCTCTTCTTGTCGATAAGGAACCTCCCCGACAATCATCCGCAGTGCCGGTGAAAGCAAAGAGCTCAAAGCGAAGAAACAAGGAAACGCAGTCTGTCCACATCTCGGGTGCCCGGCAGAACAACCTCAAAGAGGTGTCTACGAGTATTCCCCATAATGTAATGAGCGTCATCACGGGAGTTTCCGGTTCCGGTAAGTCCACACTGGCCTTTGATATCGTGTTCGCTGAGGGGCAACGAAGGTTTATCGACTGTCTCTCACCATATGCCCGACAGTATATCAAGCAGCTAAGTCGGGCAGACGTTGACCGAGTCCACTGCATTCCGCCAACAGTAGCGATATCTCAAAAGACTTCGCCGCCCATGGGGGTCTCGACTATCGCGACTCTTACTGAACAATACCAGTACCTGCGTCTGCTTTTTTCGAAGCTGGGAACTCAGCATTGCGTACATGATGGGGCTGAAATAACTGGCCGTTCTCCGGGAACTATTACCGGAGACATCATCAAGCAGTTTGGAAGCAAGCCAATACTCGTCTTTGCTCCCGTGGTTTCCGGGCGCAAGGGCTATTATAACGAACTCTTCAATCGAGCGCTTCGCGCGGAAATTTTTGAAGCAAAAATAGACGGGGAAATGCGCAGCCTCGAAGCAGACATGCGTCTTGAGAGACACAAGCTGCACTATATCTCCCTCAAAGTTGCGTCATTTTCCAATCCCAAGAAGAATGCGGATCTGCTGCAACAGGCAGTTCAACAATGCCTCGTGCTCGGCAATGGCATGCTGGAGGTATATCAGGGAGATCCCTACGGCGAAGCGGCGGTGTTCAATATTGACCGCGTATGCCCCAGCTGTCGAAGGGGATACAGAGAACTTGATCCTCAGGACTTTTCATTTCGTAGCGCACGAGGAGTCTGCACTACGTGCAGTGGCAGAGGAAGCCTGCCAGTAAGAGGCAGTGAGTTTGAGCAAAAGCAGTGCCCGGATTGTCAGGGTGCCCGGATCGGCGCTATCGGACGTAGTGTTACCGTCGGCGGAAAGAAGATTCACGAACTGACACAAATGACCGCACCGGAACTCCTTTCTTTTCTGCAACAACTGGAGTTCCCTCAACGGCTTAACCCCGTGGCCGAACCCATTACCTTTGAGCTGATTAATCGCCTCCAGGTTCTCGTACGCGTCGGTCTGGACTACCTGCAGCTAGACCGCGATGCGACGAGTATTTCAGGGGGCGAAGCGCAGCGCCTGCGATTAGCGAAAGCTCTCGGAGCCCCGCTCACGGGTGTCTGCTACATCCTAGATGAACCCAGTATTGGCCTGCATCCAAGAGATCATTCTCAACTCATTGAAACGCTACATGGCTTGCGTGATGCCGGTAATACCGTTGTCGTGGTGGAGCATGACGAAGATACTATCCGTGAAGCAGATCACGTGATCGATATTGGTCCGCGTGGAGGTGCTCAGGGTGGAACTCTCGTGTATGAGGGGCCAATCGACGGCCTGGAGGACTGTCCTCAATCACTCACCGGCCAGGCCTTGCGTGAGCGAAGTCAGGGAACTGCTATCTCCTTCTCAAAACGGGTACCGAAGAAAAAAGACATGATGATCCTCAAAGGAGCTCGTGCAAACAACTTGAAAGAGGTGACAGCAAGCATCCCTAAAAACGCCCTTACCGTGATAGCTGGTGTCTCGGGTGCGGGAAAAAGTTCCTTGCTGCACAGCACTCTTGTTCCCGCGATTGTCGAAGCTTTTGAAGGAGAGGCCGAGCGCAAAAAGTTCTATCCGCGCACCTGGGACTCCCTTGACGGCATTGACGGTCTTGAGAGCTTTACTGAAATCGATCAGTCTCCTGTGAGCCGAACCCCGACCTCAACGCCCGCCTCGTATCTCGGCATTTTCGACCAGATCAGAAAAGTATACGCCCTTCTCCCGGAAGCGAAGGCTCAGGGCTGGACCGCTAGTCATTTCTCCTTCAATACCGGTAAGGGCAAGTGCAGTGAATGCGGTGGTCGAGGATACATCACAATTCCGATGAGCTTCCTGCCGGATGCGACGACCAACTGTGAGGTCTGCCGCGGTAAACGCTACAACGAACAAACCCTCGACGTTCTTTATCAGGGATTTTCAATTGGCGATTTACTCCAGAAGACGTTTACGGAGGCGCGAAGTATTCTTTCCAACCATTCGAAAATCTGTCGCACGCTCGATTACGTGCTGGAGCTTGGACTTGGCTATCTCACCCTTGGCCAACCCACACACACTCTTTCCGGGGGTGAGGCACAAAGAATTAAAATTGCCCGGGAACTGGGTCGACGTGACGCAAGCAACACTCTGTATGTGCTGGATGAGCCGACAATTGGTTTGCACATGGTTGATGTGGAAAAGCTGCTGAGCGTATTGCGCAAGCTCGTTGAAAAAGGGAATACGGTAGTCGTCATTGAGCACAATATGGACATTATCCGGGCAGCAGACTATCTTTTGGAGATGGGGCCTGACGCGGGTGATAAAGGCGGACGCATTCTGTACTCCGGCCCGCCCAAAGGATTGAGCAAGGGATCGAAAAAGACGCCCACGAAGCAGTTTTTAGAACTAGAGGTGGAGCGTGTTCCCTCTGCTGCCGTTCTCAGCAAAAACGGTGGAGCCTCAAAGACGAACTCGATTAAGCAAAGAGTAGGATAGTGGAATCCAAGCCGACGTTTGAAGCGATTCGTAGTCGTTCCTCAGCTCGACAGTTCTCCAGTAGAAAAGTCGATGAACGGCTGTTGTTCGAATTGCTGGACCTGAGCAACAGGGCTCCA
This sequence comes from bacterium, assembly GCA_030433295.1. GTDB lineage: Bacteria > Bdellovibrionota_C > UBA2361 > SZUA-149 > SZUA-149 > JAUIMJ01. The sequence continues at coordinate 27,787 of JAUIMJ010000002.1, forward strand.
AGCGGATACAACCTGCAGCCGTGGGAGTTCGTCATAGTTCGTGATGAAGAGCTGCGAGGACTACTCAGCCACGTGGCCTTTCAACAGAGGCAGGTTAAAGAGGCACCGGTCACGGTCGTTTTTGTAGCAGATCCCCTTGCCTGGAAAACGACCTACCCACGGATTCTCTCGGACAGCGTTGCCGCAGGACTTATCGCAGATGACTACGCGCTTATCAGTCAGAAGAACGTCAATCAGCATTTTCGTCTCGGGCCATTCGGACTGTATGGATTGCTCAAAAAAATGAGCGAACCGCTACGTCGACTACGACGGCCGACGGCACGCCACCTTGGAACGAGCGACGAAACAATCGCCTATGTGAATGCGCAATGCATGCTTGCTGCAGCGACCTTTATGCTGGCGGCTCAGAGCGTTGGTTTGCACACCTGCCCTATGGAGGGATTTGACCCCGAACGGATCAAAAGGTTGTTGGCAATCCCAATGCATATGAGCGTACCGATCATCATACCGCTCGGCTATCTCGTTGACGGAGAAGAGGTCGAAATCTCATATCGCATTCCTACCGTTGAAAAAGCTCGGGTCGACCTCTTCCCCAATCAGCTTTCTCTCCTTAAGAAATAGGCAAAAAAAAACGGCGGCATCCTCGATTGGACACCGCCGCTGTATTCGTCAGTATGTGCCTATTCCCAGGCTCGTATCTTGTTTCGGAACAGCTTCAGTTTTCCGAATACCGCACCCTGGTTCTTCTCGAAATACGAAGCGAAGATTACCAGGCTGGTTCCGGCTACTGCCAGTGTCAGCCATGGGCTGATGCTCAGGGCATCTACCGCATAGACGACATGGTAGAAGAGGCCAATAGCAAGACTGATAGCACCGGCAAAAAACGTCGCTCTGTTCTCGAAGGTAAATGCAAAGATCAAAGTAATCGCAGAAACCAGGATACAGAATGTCGCCGAAGCAATTCCCGGATAAAAGGCCAACTGAATCACGCCTGCGGGTGCGCAAATCATTGCCGCCACCTTTCTGTATGTTTCTCCGCTACTGATCGTCAGGTAAGAGACAAAAAGAAGGAAGGCCGCAATCGGAACGATTGACATCGGAATATAGAGTATATCAATCGGGGCTCCGAAAATTTCAGCATCCGCCACAGAAAAGATAGTACCGTCCAACAACAACATCCAGCTAAACGCTGCGGGAAACATCGACACTCCTTGAATGAATGAGCCAAATTCTTGAGAGTTCGTCAACTTCGGAACGTAGTAAAACATCGCAACAAAGATCATTGCGAGCGCCGAAGAAAACAGAAGCACATGATTCGGATACAGCGCTACACTTCGCCCAATCAGCAAGAACACCGGAACCAGTGGTAAGAAACGTGCCACTCTCCCTTCTCTTGTTTTCAGGGCGGAGGCGCTGGAGAAAAGAAAGGAATCAGCAAAGGCCGCAAATGCCGTTCCGAGGACAGCAATAATCGCAATGGAAACACCATCCCGTGTCGGTATGAGCAGTAGCGCATTGGTAGCGATATACACGCCCGTGAGACGCTTTGCCTCGAGGCGAGCCAGAGAAGAGAACCCGAGATAGGCGATCGGTATTAAGACTACTCCGGCGAGCACCATGGTGACCCACACACTCAAGCCAGAGGGAGCGGTGTAAATCGCAAGGTTCCTCACATAGGACGAGTACCCGGCAAACAGCTCCTGATGGTTCTCAATAAATCTAGAGAACAAGAGGGCCCCCAATTGGACAAAGTGTGCCGGAAGAAACGCCGTGGCAATCGCAAAGAAGGTTCGGGCACCCTTGGTCTCTTTCAAATAAAGGCCGCAGAAAATTCCAGCCATCGAAAGCACAAAGGTAAAACCCAGGAAGCTATAGTAGCGAATCATGGAATCAAGACCCACCCATCGCTGCAGCAGAAATGAGAGTGCTGAGCTTATGAGAATCGCCGCGCCGACAAAACGTACGATACTGGCAAATGAGGTCCACTTATCCTCGCCGACCTCCGCGGAGCTATCAGCATTCTCTGCTTCAAGCAGTGCTGCATCTACTTCAGAAACTGTATTCATAGTACTTCCTCGAAAAATCGCCCGCCCAGAGGCGGGCTTATTGTGTGTCACCAGATATGAAATCTGCCCTGGAGCAGTCCCTGGATAAAATCATGCTATGTGTATCCGGAGACTGCTCTAGCCCTCATTAATCAACTTCGCCAGTTCATCTCTCAACTCCGAAGCCTCCTCTTTGCAGAGAAACTCGCTCTCAAAAGAATCCTGCGTTTCCTCGACATACTCTTTTGCTTCGAGATTCCCCTCCCAGCGGTCGAAGATATCGTCCAGCTCACTTACGATTCCCAATTCCTCCTCCTTACCAAAGTGGATCACATCGCTGCGACTCTCTCGAGCTGCAAGTTCATTCTTCTTCCTGCGTAGAAGTTCAATCCGCTCATCGACTACTCGAAGGTCCTGTTCGAGCTGTCGCTCAAGCGTTCCGTGTTCCGCGATGTGCTGCTCCAGTCTCGTTATCTCGCGACGACACTGCTTTGCCCTGCGCACACACTCGAGCGCCTTGTCTTCGCTCTCTCCGTGAATGCTCTTTGCCCGCTCACGCCAGACTTCTTCCTGCGTCCTCAGTTCGCTCAGACGCTCTTTCATTCGCTTGCCGTCCTTACGCACGCGGTAAAGACGACGCTTGGCTTTGTTGCTACCGGCTCGCATCTCCTGCAATGCACTTTCAACGAGGGCTTCATGATTCTCCACCTGCCGCACCAGCCAATCAAAGTGTGATGCTACGGATACGGTCCATCGACGTAATGTATTCATTGTGTTCTCCATCTATTCTGATAAAGCATCCAGAGCTGAACTCCGGCTCTGTTACAAGAATACGCGGAGCCGCGCTCAATTTGAACGTAGCTCTTGTTACAGTGTTTAGTGCGAGGGCGGAGAGAAGACGAACATTCGTTTTAGTGCGTCATTTACTGGAATTACTGGAGTTTTACAGCGACTATTAGAGATGGTCCGCTATTTACGGCATTTGTTACACTGTAAATACAATGACAATACTGTACTCTGTCATCTGTCGCATCACTTGGACAGGAAGATGCACTGGAAGCAGATTTGCCGGAGTTAGTATTGAGAGGAGGCTCAGCTTAGCTGCGCTTTTTGACATGCATGTAAGGCCGAGTACAAAACAAAAGGCCTCTCAAAGAATGAGAAGCCTTCGATTCGTTTAAGTGCTTGTCGCACAATGAAATAAGCGAAAAACGCTTAATAGCGGTCATTCGAGAAGATGTTTGCCATCTCCTTTCCAGCAGTAATCTGACTATAGGTCGAAATAGTATCTTCTCCGACATAGCCAACCCGTCTGGTTGGAACGCACTCACGATATACGTAGCGCCCCAGGATAAGTATACCCAGCGATAACGCTATAATACTCGGTATCACACTCTCAAAATATGCCGCACAAACAACAACCGCCCCAATACCGATTCCCACTGCCACCAATGGGGTAGCAAATTCAACAAAATCGGATCCACGTCCAGCCTCACCAGCTTCCATCACCACTTCCTCTCAACACCTTCAACAACAACAAACCAACACAACAGAGCTTTTTAGGAGTATCCGAAACCCGTGTTTCGCGCCTACTCAGAGCCCTTACACCCCCATATCCGCCCCACAGAAGGAAATACTTCACTTTTCTATGGAAATTCAGTAGTTATAGGCACTTAACCGCAAAGAAGGAGCTGCATCTTGGCAGATTTGCAGGCAAGGCCTCATCTATTGTTCATCCACGGATTCCTGGGCTCCGGCGATGACTGGAATACGTTTCGGGATGCCCTGTCCGGCGAGTACCACAGTAGTTCGATTGACCTGGACCAATGGTCGCCCTGCGAAGAATACTCCCTCGAGTTTATCGCCGAGCAAATCGCTCAGTCCCTTGATGAAGATGCCGGTGGAACCATAGTAATCGGCTACTCCATGGGAGCAAGAGTTGCGCTAAGCCTCGCATTGCGTAACCCCGAGCTGCTGCGTGCGCTAATACTCGAAAGTCCCTCAGCCGGTATAGCCGAGGAAAGCGAACGCCAGCAGCGAGCTGAAAAAGATGCCAGGCTTGCGGCAATGATACGAGAAGAAGGTATGGAGAGCTTTCTGGAGCGATGGTACTCCATCCCCCTTTTTGAATCCCTTCGAAGAAAACCGCTAAAACTTGCAGCTCTCAAAGAGAAAATCCTGCTCCGACAACAGCAGGAGCAGGCAGCATACATGCTCGAGAAGCTATCACCGGGACGGGCACCGAACTACTGGCCGGAACTTTTTAAACTACAGCTTCCAACACTCCTCATCGCCGGCGAGCTCGATACTAAGTTCTCAGATTCGGCCAGAGAGATGGCCGAGGTGCTGCCTCAGGCTACTCTGAAGATCATTAAGGACACCGGGCACAACATACATCTTGAGAAACCAGAGGTTTTTCTGGAAACGATTAGGCAGTTTCTCGCCAAGCAAAATATGGGCTAGCAGGAAGCTAAACCGCGCCCAAACTGCGCTTTCGCGCCTCAAGGATCAATTCATAGGCCTCCTGTACCGCTCTGAACTCTGCGTTTGAGCGAGAAAGCATCTGATTGCTTACCCCGTGTGCCTGAAGGATATCCGGATGAAGCGTCTTTACGAGTTCGCGATACCGCTTCTTACAAGTTGCAGTGCTATCTGAGACCAGACAGCCGAGAACCCTGTAGGCCTCCTCCAGTTTTTTCGCTGCGCTCTGCCCCCGGTCACCACTGTTCGAAACATACTGTTTTTTTAAACTGAGGTATTCTTCCCGAGAGAGGCCGAAAATTGTTGCGGCAGAGAGAACGAGCTTCTCCTCTTCTGACGAGAATTCCTTGTCTGCAAACGAGAGGATTAGAAACAAGCAGATCGCATTCTCCATCATCACGGGATTGCCACAAAACAACTCTCGATAATGTCGGGCATAGTATTCGAAGGGAACACTGGAGCTTCTTGCAAGTTTAAAAGTCTGCAAGGCCAGATTCTTTTGTTGCTCGCTGAGACTCAGCTTTTCGTCAATAAAGGAAGAAATTAGAGCCATCTCACTCCGGGCAACTCTTCCATCTGCAGCTGCCACCTTTGCCAGCATGGAGAAAATCGCAATGAAGAAAACAGACTGCCGCTTGCTTGAGCCCAGAAATGGTCGACGGCTCGTGCACCATGGGTGCCAGAAGGCTCGCGCTCGGCTACGTAGTTCCAATGCTTTCACAACAGCCAGCCGCAGACGATTGAAGGAGCCCTGAAACAATACGCCTCGTTCACTGCGAAGTAATTGCTCATACCAGGACATCGTTCCCCTCCTAAATCCTCTCCTTAGACCCAAGGCCATCGAGACATGCGAAGACCCTGCATGAATAACCAAAAACCTACTATTTAGACGGAGATTCTTGAGAAATCCTTGAAAATGGCTAATATTCCTGCAGTCTTTTCGCTGCTAGCCGACTCTAAACAGGTAACAAGCGAAGACAGGACGCGACTACCCTTTGGGTATCGGGATTTTCCCCTCGTTTGAGAGAAAATCCGGAAACCCCGGGCCCTGCTATTTTTGACTGTCGCTCCGGGACACATCTCGTAGAGGGAGGAAACCTTGATTAAGATCATAAATATCGTCGGTGCCAGACCAAACTTCATGAAAATCGCACCGATCATCCATGCCATTGAGAAAGAGGATGGCATGTCTCAGTGCCTTGTCCACACCGGACAGCATTACGATGAAAAACTATCCAAGGTATTTTTTGATGAGCTCGGTATCCCTCGTGCGGATATCAACCTCGGCGTTGGTTCTGCCCCCAGAGAGGAGCAGATTGAGGAGATCATGGAGCGCTTTGAGCCTGTTCTTCTCGAGCAGAAGCCCCAGCTCGTTCTGGTCGTGGGTGATGTGAATTCAACTATTGCCTGCGCTCGCGTCGCAAAAAAACACGGAGTGAAGGTTGCTCACGTGGAAGCAGGTCTTCGCAGTTTTGATATGGATATGCCGGAAGAGCACAACCGTATTGAGACTGACCAGATTTCTGACTACCTCTTTATTACCGAGCAATCCGGTATAGACAATCTTGAGAAGGAAGACATTCCGGGTAAGGCTGTCCTTATCGGCAATGTCATGATTGATACGCTGATTTCAAATCTCAAGCAGGCCGAGTCCTCAGATGTTCTCGAGCGACTCTCTCTTACTCCGGCGTCCTACTTTGCATCCACCTTTCACCGACCAAGTAACGTCGACGCAAAGGAAGATCTCAGCAAACTGGTCGGAACAATTGAGCAGCTCTGCAAGAAATTGCCGCTCGTCCTTCCCCTCCATCCACGTACGGAGGCATCCTTGAAAAGACACGGTCTGGATGAACAGTTTCGCTCAATAGAAAACCTGATACTTTGTGAGCCGCTTGGCTATCTGGACTTTCTTGCACTTATCCGTAACGCAAGAGCAGTCATCACCGATTCGGGCGGAATCCAGGAAGAGACTACCTATCTACAGGTTCCCTGCATCACCATGCGAGAAAATACTGAACGACCGGTAACGCTCACCGTAGGCACAAACGCGCTGGTCGGGAGTGACCGAACACTGCTTTTCGCCGAGGTAGAAAAAGTACTTTCGAGCAGTGAGACCAAGGGGAGTATCCCGGAATACTGGGACGGGAAAACGGCTGAACGAATTATTGCGTACCTGAAAGATGAGCTCTCCTGAGAGAGATGAACCCTCTCGGGTTCTCATGCTTTGCTATTTTTTTCCTCCGATACTCACGACAGGGGCAACGAGAAGTATTGCCTTCGGGCGGCACTTACCCGCGTTCGGATGGACTCCCCAGATATTGACGGTTAGAGACCATAAAGATCCCTGGGTGAAAACAGGTGCTCCTGTTCCCGAAGACATCGAAATAATCAGGACACCCGAGTGGAACCTGAATGCACTGATATCGATTCTGAACGGGGCAATCAGCAAAGCCTGCTCCCTCTTCGGGCATGACCTCAAACGCGACTATCCGCGTGAAATTCTCTGCCTGCCGGACTCTCAGATGGCCTGGCTCTCTACCTGGTATGGCCTATCAGCCGCAAAAAACAGTGATTGTATCTATGCAACCTGCTCACCATTTAGCTCTGCAATCAGCGGCACCTGGCTAAAAAAACTTACCGGCAAACCACTGGTTCTGGATTTTCGCGATCCCTGGACTCTTAATCCGCACACCTCGCCTATCTGGTTTCATAAACAGGGAACCGAGATACTTGAGCGCCTGGTGATCAGGAACTGTGACAGGCTGATACTCAACACACCGGGCGCCGAACGACTCTATCGAGAAAAGTATCCTCAGTATCAAGACAAGTTCCTCGCTATTCCCAACGGCTATGACGAGCTTCAGCTAGTTGAAGCGAAGCAAGGCGAGACGAAAGATGCACCGCTTAAGATAATGCACGTGGGTAACTTTTACGGAGCGCGTAACCCCGACAATCTCCTCGAAGCGCTGACGCGCCTTGAGCGCTCAGACATTGAGTTTGTCCAGGTTGGCGGGACCTTTCCATCATATGAACACTACAAATCAAGACTCTCGATTACGGTTACCGGAATGGTCTCACGCGAAGAAGCCCTAAAGCAGATGAATACTGCTTCCCTTCTCTTTCTTAAACAAGGGTTTGAGGAGGGCGTGGATGATTATGTTGCCGTTGCGGCAAAGACCTATGAGTACCTCGCCTGCGGCCTGCCTGTAATAGCGGACTGCCCGGAAGGTGACAACGCGGATATCATCAGGGAATACGGCTCCGGTAGTCACGTCGTATGTGATAACCAGATTGATAGTGTGGAACAGGCAGTGCGTAAGGCACTGGAAGAAGAGGGATGGAAACGGCCTGCTATAAAGGAAAGCTTCAAGCAGGCCTTCGATCGAAAAAATCTCAGCAAACTCCTGGCTGAGACGCTCAGTGCAGCCTGTCAGTAAGTCCCACTTAGAAGATTCGACTTACTTCTGTTGTAATGACCAGGAGGGATCCCAGTTCTCGGGAGAAAAGTCCTCCCTCAGCTCTTCTTCGATTCTCGCCACATACGCTCGTGCGACGGGATCTTCCCTCAGCTCAGTAAATACAGAACGTGCTGCGCTGAGATCACCCCGATCAAAGTAGTCGAGTCCCTGCTCGTATCGACTGAGAGCATCTCCTGTAAATACAATTTGCGAGTCATCATACTTTGGTTCATACACCCGAACCGCCTGCTCCCTGCCAATCACTCGAATATCGGCAACACGCCGATACGGGAAATCAGAGGCAAGCTGTTTGCGGCAACTCTCTGAGAAGAGCAAATAGGTACCAAAATGTTTATTGGCGCCTTCTATTCTCGACGCAAGGTTAGCGCCATCACCTATTACAGTGTAGTCAAAACGCGACTTCGATCCAAAATTTCCTACGCTGACCTCCGCTGTATTGATACCGATACGCGTCGCAGGAAAAACACCGTAGGCACTTTCAAAGCGTTCCTTGTTAGCAAGCAAAACCTGCTGACAGGCGATCGCAGCTTCGAGTGAAAGGGCCGCATGTCGAGCGTTGTGAAGCGGAGCATTCCAGAACGCGACAACAGCATCACCAACGTACTTATCTACCGTACCACCTCGCTCCTGAATCAAGTCCGTCATCAGCGTAAGATACTCGTTGAGCAGAGCTACGAGTTGCGCAGGATCCAGCTTCTCGGACGCTGACGTAAAGCCTGCAATGTCACTGAAGAAAATGCTCACTTCGCGCTTTTCTCCTCCAAGTGAAAGAGCCGCGGGAGATTCCGCTATCTGCTTTACGAGCTCCGGACTTACGTAATGCTGAAATGCACCTCGAATAAAACGATGACGTCGTCCTTCAAGCTGATACTGCAAATAAAAGCAAAGCATGGCGGTCATAATTGCCGAACTGAGGGGCAGGACCAGAGGCACCCAGTATCCTTTTGAAGCACCGGCGACAGTAAACAGAAGAAAACCGGCCCAGAAGGCAATGAGCCAAAAGAAATGGAGTTTTCGCTGGCTACCTGCAAGCGTTGACCAGGCTGACAACACGATCAACAGTCCGGCGATGAGCACGGTCTCCGAGGAGCCAAGCTTACGGATAAAGTCTTTATTCAGGGCGTTGTCGAGCACTGCGGCTATGTATTGAACGCCCTGACCGCGACGCTCAAGCGATGTTGGTCTTAAATCAAGCAGGCCGGGAGCGCTGGTTCCAATAAATACCCATGCGTCTTTGAAAATACTCTGGTCTACCCGTGGTTCTTTACCGTCCTCGATGTCGGCCTGCGCCTGAACAATGCTTGCAAAGGAAATCCTCTCGTAGGCATGGCTGCCGCCATGAAGCCGAACGCTCAACCGACCTTCTTTATCGAGAAAATCAGAGAGGTGTTCAACACGAAGCCCCCCGGCTTCTAAAAGAGCGAATGGCATAGACAGCACGAGATAATCATCGAGATAGCTCACCGGCTTATAATGTCGATACACACCATCAGAGTCCGGCTCTGACTGCACAGCACCAAAGGCAGCACTATGCTCGAGCAATTCAGGGATAGGCAAGGTGGCGTAAGAAAAGCGTGGCGTATCGACCGTGCTCGGATAACGAGATTCTATATTTCCGCTAGCGCTGAACTCACGCTGCCTTTTTGCGAACAGCTTCTTCTTCTCCGGTCGGCTATACGAAGAATAGCTATTGAGACTGACTGCGGAGACGACCGGTAGTTTGCCCCCTGCCGCTTTTGCAAACTGCGCATCCCCATCGACGGACTGGGCTGAGGACTCCGCAAAAAGAATATCAAAGGCAAGTGCCCGGGCACCAGCTCGGGTAAGAAACTCAATTGCATAGGTGTAGGTTTCGCGCGGAAGCGGCCAGGTGAGGCCATACTCCTTATCAAAAAAATCAAGTGATGCCTGATCGATTTCAATTATCTTGATTCGCGCATCCGCCCGTCGAGCCTCGGAGGTCAGAGAGACACGCCAATCCCAGGTTCTGCTTTCAATTTCTTCGATCAGCGTCCATCGGCTCTGTGTTGCCAGAAAGACAAAAAGGAGCGCAAGCGCAATAATACAGACGCCACCATTTCCCTTAGTAACTTTTCCGCGCAGTGATTGAAAGGCAGCCACGATTATCAGCTAAGCGATCTAAGGGCCCGGGCGAAGCGCCTGCTACGAGCCGCACTTGAAACGAACTCAGTGTCGGTTTTTACCTCAAGCTCCGCAATGCGATCCTGTGCTGAGGGATGCGTGGAGTGCCATCCTCCGCTGGACGCATCAGCGTCTACCCGTCTAAGCATTGTAGCCAGGCCACGCACATCATAGCCGGCACGGGCGAGCAACACTGCGGCATAGGAGTCAGCCTCGTACTCCTGAGAACGGCTATAGCCATTCGACAAGATCGTAGACGCGATATCGGACACGCTGTCTCCAAACGTGGTGGTCACCTTTCCGACCAGAGCACCGCCCTGCTGTCGCGCAGTATCCTGCCCGAGACGAAGCAGGGCTTTAGAAAGATTCGCTTCAGAAATGGCCGCCATGCCATGCCCTTTCACCACATGAGCAACTTCGTGCGCCAGTACCGCGGCAAGGGCTTCTTCATTAGGAATGACTCTAAGAAAGCCCGTAGTTACGAAGATGAAACCACCGGGTGCCGAAATCGCATTGACTTCAGGGCTATCGAGAATCTGAACAGAGTATCCGCCAAAGGTTTCAGGCCTGTCAGACACCGCAGCAAGAACTGCTGCTATCTTATTCACGTACGTGTTTGCCGCAGCCCCGCGATAGGGTCGATAACGCGAGAGTATGGTCGCTGCAACCCCCCGACCGAGGTAATACTCCTCTTCGTCAGTTATATCCTGGGCGCTCTCAGCAACACTCCCGCCAAAGCGCATTATAGAGTTTGCCTGGGCCCCGGACACCAGACCGGTTTGTCGCAATAAAGAGGAACCCAGAGACTGAAACTTCTTATCAGCACATGCGGCACAAACAAAAACACAAACAACTGCAACTACTGCCTTAGAAACGACGTATCTCATCAACCCTGATTGACCTCTACTTAAGGAGTAACTCCGGCGAGCCTTCCCTCTTTAGCAAACTGCAGAAGTGCGGCACTGGAAACGGACTGTTTCTCCATGGCATCCACTGCTTTAAAATTCAGACTGCGGTTTCTGGAAGCATATGCCCGCTCCACCGCTTTGTTAAAGCCCTTGCCCGCAAGTATCACCGTACTGTCACCGCCACCTTTGTTATCAAAGGCAGCACCGGAATCGAGCACAACCCGGCGCTCAGTTACCGCAGAGGCATGAACGAATCCCGACTTGCCGGAGAACGTGCGCACGGCAAGCCAGCTTCCGTCCTGTCGCTCCAGGTCGAGACGATCACCATGACGAACCTGTGCTATCACCGGGGCAATAAAGCGGGCTTTACTCAAGAGCTTCGCTTCCCGAACCTTAACGTAGACCGCTCCGTTACTTGCAGCGGCGATCGAGGCGGCGAAAAGCCACAACAGCACTATCGCAAGGCTTGGTAAAACGATGCGCAAACAAAATCGCGATACATCGCGCATATGAATTGAATGAAAAATCTTCGCTGAACTGCTCATTGTTCGCTTCGCCTCTCAAAAGGTAGTATCTGGCTAACCCCATCGCAGCATCGACATCCAGATCACTGAGACTAACACAAAACACTTTCCCCCGGGCATCGGATTGCGCAAAATCACGAGAAAAATAATTTAGTGATAGCAGGTACTTAGAATGCCGATGTACACTAAACGTACTGGTGCGCGCGACTCCCTTGAATTACCCACCTACAGACCGTATTATTACCAGTGAAGAGTTTTCCAAGGTTTTTTAGCTGATGGATTGTTTCCGACATATCCTTCCTCAGAATCAGGACGGACGTCGATACGGCTGCGGTTTTTTAAAGGTACTTTTTCAACTCCCTCGAAACCCCTCCCGATAACGATCTATCCCGAATGTTTTTCTCACTACTAGTGCTACTCAGTTCTGCACGTAATATTCTCTGCCTTCTTCGTACGGCAGGCGGATATTCAATACGTAGAACCTAGTAGTATGTAGCTCTTTGAAAGCAATATCTGAGTTCCCCCCGTCCCCCACTACAGGACCTACTACCGTGTCAATTGATATCAAGTTGGAATCGGCGCTTCGTTCGCTTGGGCTCTTTTCGGAGAACCCACGCCCTACTCGGCTTGCCGCGGGAAACTTCAACGCCATCTACGAAGTCAGAGACGGTGCGAAGAAATTCGCATTGCGGCTGAACAACGTGAATGACGACCCCGCAGTATATGACCGAGAGGACGAGTACGCCGCCCACGGATGGGCCGCCGAACACAATGCAGCTCCGCAGATTTTTGCAGCAACTAAGGACTATTTGCTGATGGAGTTGTTGCGTTTTCGGCACCCGACGATTTCAGACCTCAGGAACACTGAGCTTCTGGCAAAAATCGTCAACGTGATAAAGGTCGTCCACGCAGGACCAAAGCTCTCGATCAATAAATCTCTTCTTACCCGTGCGACCTATTGGTTCGAACGGCGAAAAGAAGAAGGGGTTTTGAACGAAGCTGCGGAACGGGCGTGGGAGATTGTCGGGACGGACATCTTCACTGAGAATCTTGAATCCGAACAGGTTTCAGGTCACGGAGACTTGAATCCTGGTAACATCGCGCTTGTAGACGATCGAGTTCTTGTTCTCGATTTCGAGACGGCTGCCATGATGGCACCGAACTTTGATTTGTCCAAGCTGTGTTACAACGGAGCAGATGACTCGGTGGAAAATGTGGTCCTTCAGATGTATTACGGAGATACGAACCCAAAGCACAAACGACAACTGCTTGTGGCGCTTGCCCTGCAGGCCTTTGTCGGAATGGTGTTCGGAACAAGTCAGGACGGAGCGTGGTCGATCAACAATCGAGCACGTGCACGCTTTGAGCGCTACCACGCTCAACTGCGCTAAACGTTCTTTCTCTTCTTCAGGCTTTCAAACAAAAGAGAGGTTATCTTTCAAGGGTTCTGAGCGCGGATATATCATTGGATATATCCGCCTCTTCACCCCCCAGGATCGGATCACCCCAACTCTCAGGTGACTCTTTTATCCCTAGTTTCAGGGCAAACCACCCTTACGCACCTGTCCCCCTAACAGAAATCTTTCTCAGAGTTCCCCACTGCCAAAAGCATGGTAATTATTCTTACTTTAACTACCGATAGCTAAGAACATGAAAGTATCTCTTCCCGAGCAGGTCTGGATCGATGTTGCACCCGCCAGTTTTGGTAGTCGTGCGTTGGCCTACATTGTCGATTTTCTTATTCGTTGGTCAGTTGCCGGCTCGATTATCTACGTGCTTGTTATTGGCTTTCTCGTCGTTACCCCAAACCTCGCCGGCCATGTCGATGCATCGACATTCTGGGGCCTAGGGCGAGTAGCGCTGGCCCTGCTGTTCATCGGTATCTTTCTCGTTGAGTGGAGCTACCCGATTTTCTTCGAAGTCTATCGAGATGGAGTGACCCCTGGAAAGAAGATGCTGGGACTGCGCGTCGTCGACGAGCGAGGGCTCCCTATCTCATTTCGGAGTTCTTTTCTGAGAACGGCTCTGAACACCGTTGATATGATGCCGAGCTTTGGCCTGGTAGCCTTTGTCTCTATGGCGATGAGCAAGCGCTCCCAAAGACTTGGCGACCTGGTAGCAAAAACCATGGTTATCTATCAGGAGCAAGACGTTTCTTTTGATAAGGAGGATTCTGAGGATTCCGACAGTGCCAAGACGCTCACCATGCCGCTCGAGTTGTACAACATCATCGACCGCTATAAGGCGAGACGAGAAACACTTCCGGAAGACATACGTCTTCATACCCTGTTGCGCATTGAAGCTGCCATCAAGCGCGTAGTTCCGGACGCCCCTGAGATTGGAGAGACCGACCTCGCAAGCCGAGAGCTCTGGCTGGCTGACGTTCTCAAGAAAAGTAAGCCGGAAAAGCAGAGTGAGGCGAAATCAAAACGTGATTCGAACATACAGTGGGGAAAGATTCGCAAGGAACTGCTGGAAACTGAGCATCTCTTAAAAACTATCTCGCAAACACAGGGCACAATCACAAAGGAAGAGCTCACCAGATTTGCACAGGCCTATAGAGGCGTCTGCCAGCGCTATGCCTACCTCTCTACCTTCTATCCGAAGACTCCTGAGGCAAACAAAGCTGCACAAATCGTCAGGAACGGGCGGCGCTTCGTCTACGGCAAGCGGCTTGATGCCTTGAACCGGGAAAATATCGGCTTATCGGAGCGAGTCGGAAACAGCTTTGCGGCAATCCGCTTTCACTGCGCCCTTGCATCCTCGATCGCTATCCTCGGCGGAGTATTATGCGCTCTGCTGATTCAGTTGCAGCCCGGTCTTTCGTGGCATTTTCTCAATGAAGAAACCGTCGCACAGTTGCGAGCCGGTCACATCTGGACCGAAAAGATTGTTGGTATGAATGAAATTGCCGCGAGCAGAATCATGACCAACAACATATCTGTTTCCATCACCGCCTTTGTGCTTGGTATTACCGGTGGCGTTGGCACGGTGATCATCATGCTCTTCAACGGTATACACCTGGGAGGTGTCTTTGCCTCACTTGCCATCTACGATATGGCTGATCCCCTGTTCAATTTCGTCGTCGCGCACGGATTTCTGGAAATCTCAATTATTCTGGTTGCCGGTGGCTGCGGTTTGTTTCTCGGTGACGCAATTCTCAACCCCGGTCACAAAAGCCGGAAACACGCATTGCAGGAGAACGCCAGCATCGTGGTGCCCCTGCTCCTCTTCAACGCCGCCTGTCTGGTGCTTGCCGGCCTTGTCGAGGGATTTATTTCGCCTCAGCCCCAAATTCCCTTCGTTGTAAAACTCGCCATTGGTCTGGTGCTTGGATCGCTCTACTGGTCCTTCCTCCTGCCGGGAAGTTCGATTAGTAAAACGATGTACAGGAAAGTGAGGGCTTTAATTCAGGACGCAGGCGCGAGGTAGAACTCTCGCGCACAGAAATGAGTTCGCGTAGAGGAAAGCCTTAAAGCCTGCCCGACGCCTTCATCATGTAATACTTCTCTCGAATCATGACCGCTAATTGTTTTACATCACAGTAGATACAGTCGATCCCCTCTCGCTGTAACTGTCTGGCACGAGACCGTATTTCATCGAGCTGCTCAACTGCCGCAGAAATCTGATAGGCATCATCCAGATTCGCAGCCGGAGCAATACTCAACTCCTCTAGCTCTCTGTCCGCAACCGCAAATACCAGAGGCAGATGCTTCCTGCGAACGGGATACAGAGCCTCACGAATAACATTCAATCCCTCAGGGCTTGAGATACTCGTAATCAAAATCAACAAGGAGCGCTTGCGATTCAAGTGAGCCCATTCGGAGAGTAACTGGTAGTCCGCCTCAAAACTTCCGACCTGAAGCTCGGTCAGTTTCCGGGAAAGCAATTGCTCCTGTCTTGGCCCGCTTCGACAGGGCACCTGGGTAAGCACTCGGTGACCGAAGGCAAAAAGGCCAACCTGATCAGCATTTCGATTGGCAATCTGCGCGAGATGACTCGCAGCGTCTGTGGCGAACTCAAGCTGTAATCGCTTATCAATCAAGTTCCCCATACGCCGGCTGCAGTCGATGGCAATGTTAATTCGCTGGTGCGTTTCCGGGCGAAACACCTTCATCATCAGGCCACGTCCGCGAGAGCTTCGCTTCCAGTCGACGCGCCGTAAGTCATCGCCGAGCGCATACTGCCTGAGCGAATCAACCTCGCGACCTTCTGCCGTTCGCTTATTCACCATCAGCTCACCCGCGCGATGCCGCTGAAACGCCTGTTGTTTTGCGCCAATCACACCGCTGGCGTTCGGTGAGACCGTATAGACGTTGGCCTCGTCTATCAGAAGCTCGCACTGCCAGGCAAAGATGTTTGCTCTTCGATGAAGCCGCAGATACGCCTTTTCCCATTGGACCGGGCCTCGAGCGAGGGGCGTTAATGTGAAGCGAACTTCCTTCTCAGTTTCATTAACCCGGAAGGTGACATCTCGGGAATCATCCTCGAAATCAAAATGCTTTGGATGAATCGGCCGAAAGCTCACCGATACGGCCTCAGACGTGTTCTCCCGATGCAATCGAAAACAAAGTTCATTCTCTATGCCGGACTGCAAGGCAGTATCCAGATCCAATTTCAGCCTGAACCCGCCCAGCATGGATACGACACGAGTGAAATCGAGTATCACATATGCCAGGAGCGAAAAGAGCAGAATAGTGAGCAACTGCAACTGCGTTACCAGGTCCCACTGAAACAAAAATCCGAGCAAGGGCACGAACACAAAGAAAGACAACAGAAAAACCCCCCGCACTCGGAGCAGGGGGAGAGGAAACAGTTTACAGAACTGACCTATCTTCACACTGCTACCCGCTCAGGAACAGAAACCGTCGATAGAATGCCCTCCAGTAAACGCTCAGCTTCCTCTTCGATTTCGAAAATTTCCGGTTGAAAAATGATTCGATGCGACAGGACGTGTTTGCACATCACCTGAACATCGTCGGGTATGACGTACTCACGACCCTGCAAGGCAGCTTCCAGCTTACTCGCCAGAGCCAGATTCAATGCCGCTCTCGGGCTTGCGCCAAGTGCGAGATCCGCGTGATCTCTGGTAGCCGCCACAATGCGCTGTATATAATCACTGACTGACTGGTCGAGGTGTATCTGTCGTATGAGCGCTCTTGTTTCAACGAGCACGTCCCTGTTGATAGCACCTGAGAACTGAGCATTTTCCTGACTCCCCGACTCAGCAGTCGTTGCGGCACCACTGAGCTTACGGATCATTTCCTCTTCAAAGGCAGCACCGGGGTATTCCATCTTCAACTTAAACAAAAAGCGGTCGAGTTGTGCCTCGGGAAGTGGAAATGTTCCCTCGTGCTCAACGGGATTCTGCGTCGCTATGACAAAGAACAATTCATCCAGAGAATGACGCTCACCATCGATGGTAACAAAACGCTCTTCCATAGCCTCCAGCAAAGAAGCCTGCGTTTTTGGTGGCGTTCGGTTGATTTCATCCGCGAGAATAATGTCAGCGAAAATGGGGCCTGGCGCGAAACGAAATGTAGCACTTCGCTGATCGAACATCGTCACACCGGTAACATCCGACGGCATCAGATCGGGAGTAAACTGGATTCGTTTGAAACGAAGCCCCAGCGAAGTCGCAAATGTCCTTGCCGTAAGCGTTTTAGCGACACCCGGCGGACCCTCGAGCAGCACATGACCGCCAATAAGAAAGCCACCAATCAACAGTCGAACCGTCTCCTCATGACCATAGACGTCTTTGCGGACCTGTTCGTAGACGGTATCAACGACATTTTTTATCTTTGCTGGTATCATTTGCTCTTGCATTCTCTCTTCGCTTTCTTAAAAAACAATTGTCAAAAACTGCTTGTCGCTACGCAAACTGTCTCATGCCTGTGGGGCACCCACTCTCTCCGTGTCGCTTATCTGCTCCAGGTAGGCAATACGCTGCTCAGACGCGGTATCAGAAAGTTTTTGAGTTTCCAGTTCAAACACGTAGCGTGCCGCTTCTTTTGCCTGCTCATTGTTTATCACACCCTGCTCGACAAGCTGGCCGAGCGCTTTCTCATGCGTGAGGCCAGAAGCCACCCCAAAGATTCGGGACAATCGACGTCTCCAGCTCCGGACGTAGTACGAGAGCACTTCCTGTGCCTGATGCTCCCGATACAGCATGCCCAGCACTCCGGCAAACTCCACTGAGGAAGACAGGGGCTCTTCCGGAATCACCGTCGGCGGTCCGAATCGAACAGCCCTACTAAGCGCTCCCAGTAAGAGCACGGCCACAAGCGTTCCGATCAATACCCAAACAGCATCTCTTCTCGCTTCCAGCCGTGCAGCAACCGGACTGCGGTAGCCGTGATGAAACTCATCAAAGAGAATTTCATCATGCACCGTGGCAATCTGGTAGAGGAACCGAAAGTTGTCGTGGTTCTCGATATTCTGGTTTAAAATCAGAGACTCAGAACTAATCAGAAACACATCACCAGAGCCGACCTGCTGATACGCAATTTTTGCATCGGCTTTGGTCCCCGCAAGTATCTCCACGTCCTCGCCTTCCAGCACCAGAGATGGAACCATTTTACTTACCGAAGTGATCCCATCACACACCTCCTGCAGGGAATCGCTGCAAGAGACCGACATTGATTTCTTCTCGTCCTCAAACAAATCAAAAACAGCCTCAGTAGTCGTGCTCTCTTTTGCCATTCCTTTTGTAAAGCCGGCACCGGGGAAAGAATTTATCAGGATGAGTCTGTTTCCCTTTCTGACCCACTCCTCAAGAAACTTAATGCCTTTAAAATCGGGAACAGAGACTACGAACATAGTCGCCTTCTCAGTCTTTGTCTGCAAAGACTCAAAGGGTTCCAACCAGGGCGAAGCATTCTTGCCGAGTTCCTGTAAGCTGAGAAAAAACGCGCGCGCTCCCTGTCGCTTGGACGCAAAGGTCGATCCAAATGTCATATCCTTTGCGAGTTCGAAGTAAATCGTCATCGCAAGAAACGCTATCAGCAGCACTACATGCTTTCGTTTCATGCCGCCTCCACCTGCTCTGCAATCGCAAGGATACGAGATTCGTCCAGGGAACCCTCGGCAAAAGCGATGGCTTCGAATAGCTGTACGATGTCCGCAAAGAGCGCATAGCCTTCGGCATCTTTGGGGATTTCGCGAAGAACGCGGCGATCGGTCACGGAAAACGGCAGTGAATACGTTTCATGGTACTGCGTGCGGAAACGAATTCGCAGTTCCTCCAGCATCGCGATGTAGTCTTTATTCTTTAAAAGCTCCGACAAAGACAGACGTGGCTCATTCCCCGTCTCGCTCTGATACTCCGTATCACGCCAGCGAACATTGTTTTTTCGAGCCCGATAGACTCGATAGAGCGCAAAAGCGCCAAGTCCGATAATCACGGCAAAAAGCAGCGCCGGTGCGATTTCAAATACGTAGACAGCGATGCTCGCAAGAAATTCGAGCACCTCGACAATTCCATCGAACATAGAGCTAATCCAGGAGTCATCCTCGACTCTGAATTCCGGCAAATCAATGGAATCGAAAAAGGACTTTACGTAGCTGCGAATCTCAGCAGAAACCTTTTGCTTAAAGCGATCCCACCAACTGAGTTCTTTGGAACTTGAAGCAAACTCCGGGCGCGCGAGAACCTCTTCCAGCGTTGCTGTTCCGTCTTCCGGAAGAGGCTCAGCCCAAACCACCCCCCCGAACACAAACAAAGACAGCAGTGATAGGAGGCTACCAATTAGAAAAACGCATCTTGCGAATCTCACGCATCTGCCCCTAGCTTGCTTCTATTTCGTCAATCCCGGAAAGAATATCAGTCGCCTCATAGCGTGCTAAGAGATCGTTATAGAAACCAACATAGGCAAGGCTGCCGAAGGTTTGCACGAATAGCTGGATGAAAGAACCAAGAAAGAGGGCTCCGAGCAGCAGCAATGGAATGACGTCAGTTCCCTGAGCGATAAGGAGCGTTGCCCCGATAGTAGGAACAGACGCAAAGATACTGACTACCATTATCAGCAAAAGAAGACCGGTGACTCTCATCCACGGACTGCCGGAGCGATACCATTTTTCACCCAGCATGAGCTTCTTACTCTTCTTCAGGGAGTCAGAGATACTCGTTTTCTCAATGATAAGTATGTAGATGGCGAGTATTCGATTGACGAAGTAAATAATGCCAGGAATGACGAGAAGTATCATCAGAAGACCAGTCACAAGTCCGACGCGCAGTAACAAGCCAAAGACTCTGAATATAAGAGAAAATGAAATATCCTTGCGCAAAGCCGAAAGTGATACTTTCTCTCCTTTCCAGTGTCGTGCAGCCAGCAGTGGCATCGCGACCATGAGATAAAAACTGAGAACCATCTGGACAAGCGATCCAACCCCGCGTATCGCCATGTTCACCTCGTACGCAGGCATCTGAGAAACCGCAACGCAGAGCGCCTGGATAACAAAAAGTATAATAAACTTTTGAAACACACCGGGGGTAAGTCGCAAGGCACGGTCGAGCAGCTGACCAATGCGCATTGGTTGCACCGCAGCGCTCTGGGCAGGCGTTGCGCTTGTGGCTGCCGCACCGGGGACTGAAGTCGCACCGAATCTCGACTCAAAAGGGTTTTCTGATTCACTCATCTCAAATCTCGCATATTTCAGCATTTCTAGGGGGTCGAACAAACAGTCTCAACGCGGGGCTCTGCACTTCCACCTTATGATGCAGTTTTACCCAATATGGTCGTTTCATCCCTAAAAAAAGAGAACTACGCAGTAAACCGGTGGGGAAAAGCCGTATTTTGAGCTTATTTTAGGCACTTAGTTACAAAAACGGGGCTAAAAACATAGTCTCGGGTCTTAGGTTTTTTACCGAGAAGGACGATAGCCAATGTAAGTCGGGATTTTATTGCCTTCCCGATGGGTCATCCTGCTTGCCTCTTTTGCAGGCGAAGCATTTGGTGGACAGAATTTTGAACCATAGGTCGCGGTAGTGCTCCACGAACAGAGCCACGACTCAGATCGTTTGGGTATGAAGAGGTAAACCATGAGTCAGAAGAAAGAATTCATTCAGGGCATAGGCCGCTACCATGGCGTCGTAATCGGAGCAAACAAAGCTCTCACCAATCCGCTGCGTTCCGCACTGAAGAACATTGGATTTAAGAATGTAGATATTGCAGGCACTCTTGCCGAGGGCTACGAGTCTGCCAGGCGCTCATCGGTTACACACGTCCTGTTCAGCACCTCAGACGATTCCATGGACCCCATCGAATTCGTACAAGAGGTGGTCGCCGCAAACCAAAAAGCAATTCTTGTCGTCATCACGGACAACCCGGGGATGGATAATGTGTTTGATTTGATCAAGGGCGGTGCTCGGGGATTCCTTGTACCACCTGCAAGTCTGGAGTCGGTCGAGGCTGTGCTCATCGCGGCAACGAGCGGACCACCAATTAGTCAGACTATTCTTCAAGCAGACGACAGAAACGACGCATTCGCGCGGCTTATCCTCGACATGCTGTTTCGCGTTGCCGCTGCAAGAAAAGAGCTTCTGAAGACAGGAAAAGGTGGTCAAATGTACGACCGCTTTTACATGGGCCTTCAGGCTTCAACTGCTACCGCTAAGATGTTCTGTGAGGGGGGCTTTGACGCACTCCAGGAGAAAATTGTAGAGAACTGCATCAAGCGGGCGGACGTGAAGAAGACCCGACTCAGCGAGGTTCGAAAGAACCTGCGAAGAGGGCGAGGTGCAGCCGGCAGTTAGCAGACCGCGTAGGGCAGAATACTCCCAAAAACTTAGATTTGGCCACCGGCGCCGAACACCCAAACCCCAAAAAACTATGGGGACCAGATGCTCAGGTCGGCATGCTTCGTAGTGGGTATCGTTTACTCGGAGCGGCGCTTAAGCTCGCTGCTGCCAACCAGCTCCACACCTGTGGATTTGACCTGATACTGACTAACCCTCGCTTTGATGTTTCCGGGTGCTGAGTCATGGCACAGACGGACAGTCCCATAGACTCCAGGACCGACGAGACTATGAATATCAAAATCAAATCGACGATCCGACAAGACGACAGAGGGAACGTTATCAACCGGTGTGCTGTTATTTACTATATCCTGAAGCGTAATCGATATATTGGTTCCATCTGAACCGCCAACAACTCCGCTCTGTTGCGTCTGGAGGTTAGAAACCTCAAGGAAATTATAGTCTGCAATACTGGTGTTAAATCCCCCGTATAGAGTCGTCTCGTCGCAACGAACCTCAACCAGCGGCGCGGAAGTCGCGCCACTTTGAAAGGTGATCACCGAACGGTGCAAGCCCGACTCTTCGGCAGTAAAACACACACGCTGGCTTGGATTACCTACCTTTTCATCGGTCTCCAGAGTTGGTTCCGTAGCTCCTCGATCTTTCGTCCTCAGGGTTTCAGCACTTGGTCCGGTGACCGTGGAAAGACGAGGCAGAAGACTGGTATCCTGCGCCAGTATTGAACAGCAGTAACAACGATCAGACATCGCCCAGAAAACAATGGCATCATCAGAGGCAGTCACGTTTGAAAGCACTCCAGAAACCTGGCTCGGCTCCTTATCAACGATGACTCTGAAATCCTCTGCGCTGGCAGAAGTAACAGACGCAAGCAGAATGACTACTGACACTAACGACAGGCAAACAGTGTTGAAAGAACAAGGAACATTTCGAAAACTCATCTCAGAAACTCCCATCTCATAAACTCCAGGTAATAAACATTGATCCAGATGGCAGGCACAGCGCAAGCCACAAGGATCCAAAGGCTCTACATAGAAGCGCCCTCAGAACTCCGGCTGCCTGTTTTGCATACGGAGCATGCTAACACTGGTCTGATGGTGAAACAAACGGAAGGCCCGACACACAATCGGCTGGGGGAAGGGAAAGAGGCCAGAGGTGTATCCCTGGCCTCTCTGCTGGGATTTTACTC
This sequence comes from bacterium, assembly GCA_030433295.1. Taxonomy (GTDB): domain Bacteria; phylum Bdellovibrionota_C; class UBA2361; order SZUA-149; family SZUA-149; genus JAUIMJ01. The sequence goes on from JAUIMJ010000002.1 coordinate 50,309, forward strand.
GAGGTAACTCTTTAGCATCCACACGGTTTTCTCATGCACCTGCATGCGAGCTATCATCATATCCTCTGTTTCAGAATCATTTGCCTCTCCGGCATGATCTCGCGCGGTCTTCAGGTCAGCCAGCAACTTTTCATTGGCCTTCACCAGATGCTTGACCATATCAACAGCAGGGGCGTTCTCGGCGATTTCCTCGATGCCGGCCATTTTCGCAAGATTCGAAAGACCACCCGGCGCCAATGCTCCCTTTGCCCGAATTCGCTCGGCGATTTCGTCTACCGCTGCAAACAGCTCAGTGTACTGTTCTTCAAACGCGGTATGCAGAGAGAAGAACGACGTCCCTCTGACATTCCAGTGGCAAATGTGTAATTGACCGATCAAAGCGTAGGTGTCTGCAACTACCTGTCGCAAAGAATCAACTACCGCATCACTCATTTTTTTCCTCCTGTTAAATCATTGTAAAAACAGCACATCGCCCCGCTAAAGACAGGACAAAGTAAACTACCGGAACGTATGTTGTATCATACAAGTTCCAGATTCAATAAATCCCGGATACGAAAGCTCAAGAAACATGGGTGTCTAGCCACAGAGCTCCGTGGAAAACGAATACCTGCTCCACGGGCTTTCGTCGCTCGTCTTCAACCAGACCTTAATTTCGTTCAAATCAAAATCGGCCCCGAAATTCATACTCAATCGCCAGAAGTCAAAACCAAGGCAAAAATCTTCGGCAAACTCATCCCAGGAATTGTACTCTCCCTGAATTCTTTGCGCGCTTCGCATAATCCAATCCCATGCAGCCCCCTTTTTGAGATACCCCGTAGTGTAGGACCAACGAGCCACCTGTATAAGGCGAGAGAGATCCCAGCCGATGATGTAATGTTCTTTGAGGCGAGCTATATGTGAATCCAAAAAAGCATCGAACTGCACTATGTCAGTAGCTTTCCAGTCCTCCTTCCCGTACGAAGCGCAAATATCCCGGCAGTTCTCACTGTGTCCACAATCGTAAAGCCATCGAAGCATCTCGTCCGCCTTTCTCGCGTTTGAGACCCCCCAGCTTCCCGACAGTAATTTTCTGCTGCCTCGCCTGCCACTGTTACAGCGAAGCTGCTCGAAGCCCTCATTGTTGTGAGCGGTGAGCAAACCTCCCGCTGCAAGGCCCCAGAGCTGAGATTCTGTCAGCACATCCGGTTTTGAGAACCACATAGATTCACCTCTCTACATGAACACTTGGAACACGCCTATTCAATTTCGGAAACTCTCTCGACGAGAAGAATACATCCGGGGAACCCGGGCGTTACGGTTCTCCGAAAGATTTAAAACACAGAGCACGCGGAGCACGCAGAGGAGCTACTGAGGAAAAGCAGTCTTGCGCCAGCACGACTTAACGTAGGGAACACTGACCCAATCTCTGAATTAGTTAAAACACTGGTTCTCCTCTCTGTGTGCTCTGAGTGCTCTGTGTTTTAATCTCCCCCAGAACTATCGCCAGTCCGCGACTTCGCTTCAGCTTGCATAACGATGCGTCCGAGATTTGCAGGCTCCGGACCTTTAGACTCAAAGGCAAGGCGTTTTACCTGATAGCCATCGCAGGCTATCTGCAATTCAAAATCCCTACTCCATGGCGAAACCGTCCAGCCCTCTTCGAATGCTCCGGAAATTTCTCTCGGTCTGCTGTATTGATTATTGCGATCTGACAGGGACGCACGACACTGTGCTGCGACATCGCCCTCGTCCAGTATCAGAACTCCCTGAACGCGTAAAAAAGCATCGCAGCCGAGCAAGACAAGAGTCATTGCACCCAAGGAAAAGGATAATAAATACTGCCTTCTCATCTCTGGCATTTCTCCTCGCGCCTGGAATGCTACCTTACCATAGGGAAGCAGCCTTAACGTTTCTCAAAGGAAAATGAATCGATGAAGTATTGATATCAGCATTTGACTCCGGGAAAAACTGGATATTCTGCCTGAAGAAAGGTATCTTCAGTGGGTGCTTTTGTCTTACCTTCTCATTCTCGGATAGCGGTAATTTGGCCGAAAGCACACAAAAAGAAGAAGCGCGAATTAGACGCAACTACAGAAAGGTACCGGGCTTAGTATGACCTGGTACCGAGCAAGAGACAACAATGCCCTGCCCCTTTGCCCCATTAGTTGGGCTACTGCCCACACTACTTGCGATCCCCTATCTGGTGTCGGCGAGATTGCGTCGTATGCGAAAATTGACTCAGCAAAAGTTCGGCGACCTGGATATCCGCAAGGCAGAAGAAGAGAACGTCACGCTGAATACCTTTGGCTACCTGCGGGCACCGC
>JAUIMJ010000185.1 GCA_030433295.1 bacterium
CAGGAGGAACTCTTTGGCCCGGTTGCTGCGATAATTCCGTTTAAAGATGATGCTGAGGCAGTTGAGGTCGCTAATCGTAGTGCCTACGGACTATCGGGTTCAATCTGGACCGCAGACCCTGAGCGGGCTGAGCCGCTGGCAAGGAAGATCGATGTAGGTACGATCGTCATAAACGGCATTCCGGGATCCGATCCCGCCGTGCCCTTTGGCGGGGTGAAAGATTCGGGATTCGGACGGGAGTTGGGGGCAGAGGGGATTCGTGCCTTCAGCAATATACAGTCGTTTTGGGCGTTTGATTAGAGACTTCTCTCTTAAGAAACACTGGTAGGACTGAAACCGGTTTTTCAGTAGCGCTACAATCCTTTCTATACACCCAGCTCTTTTTTTGCGACTGCAAGCAAATGCTCGCGTTCATTGACTTCCGGATTATCCACGACCAATTCATGCAGGCTGCGCAAGACTTCACCTATCCTTGGCCCAGGTGAAACGCCAAGGCCCAGAATATCGTTTCCATTTATTGCGAGGTGCTCAAACGGCGAGTTTACCGCTTCCGAACGCACGTTTTCAACGCGCTCATCAAAATCATCCAATTCGCGTGCTAACTTCTCGGCATCCAGGCGTACGGATGTGGAATCGGCTTCCTTCAGCGCGCGCCATTCATCGTAGTGTTCACCCGTGTCACGCAGGATTCGACGTATACCGCTTTTACCCGCGGAGATGGGTCTCATGTGGGTGGCTACGAGCATACAAACCGCAGAGATTGTTTTTTTGGGGTAGCGAAGCCGCTGCAGAATTTCGGCGGTGATGTCGGCTCCAACGGACTCGTGGCAGTAAAAGTGCCTTTCCCCCGCGTCATCGATAGTGAGGGTAGGGGGTTTTCCGATATCGTGAAACAGTGCAGCCAAACGACTTATGAGCACCGCTGGAGACTTATCAACCACTTCAAGCGTATGCTCGAAAACCGCTTTCTCATGGTACTTGTTCTGCTCAAAGCCTACACACACATAGAGTTCAGGGATTAGCCGCTCCAGTATTCCTAGTTCCTTGTAAAGCGTGAGTCCATGCGAGGGAGTGTCAGCACAAAGCAAGGCCGAAAATTCATCTCGAATGCGCTCTATCGAGGTCTTAAGAAGAGCGTCTGTGAAGTTCTTTGAGGCCTCCAGCGTGCGCTCGTCCACCCGAAAGCCACGCATGCAGGCAAAGCGGATCATGCGCAGGACCCGTAGCGGGTCTTCAGTAAATCTTTCATGCGGATCAGCAACCGCACGCACGATCCCGGCCTGAACATCAGCCAGGCCATTCATTGGATCTACAAAGGTTTTACTATTCAGCGAGTACGCGAGGGCATTGATGGTGAAGTCCCGATACTGCAAATCTTCTTCAATGCTGCCTGCGAGTTTTTGACCGCCCTCAGGTCGCATTCCCGCTGTTCTGAACGAGGTGATCTCAATTCCGGGACTACCCTTTACCGGAACGGCGATTACCGTTTGATGCTGTAACCCGCTTGGTATTACCCGAATTTCGGCCTTTTCCAGTCGCGCCAGAACCTCCTCGGGAGCCAGAATGGTAGCGAGATCAAGGTCGCCGCTCTCTCGACCCAGGGCAATATCTCGTAGAGCGCCGCCCACCAGATGCAGGTCGGCATCGGTCCCCAGAGCAGTATGTAGCACGCGGAGGCCGGTATGGAGATCGAGCTGCCTGATTCTTTCGCTGTTGATTGTTGAAGACATGAGGATGCGTTTTTACCGGTCGAGACGATGCTCTGGCTTGTCATCTATTGAGCGCTTTTGCACGTGCAAGCGCTAGGATTTAACTCAATACTGCGTCAGAAATCAATATTAAGTAGTCGCCGGGCAACAGTCACAGGGTATCAGGAGGAGGCATCTCGTAGGAACATCAACCAGGGTTCCGGCAGGTTTTTCCTGAATTGAATGCTCAGTATGGGCAACCAGTCCGGTTGCACCGGTTTATTCAATAGTTTCATCCGCGCTTGCTGAGGGGTCCGGCCCCCTTTTTTCCGATTACAGGCGTTGCAGGCGGTAACCACATTTTCCCATGAAGTACCACCTTGCTGCGACCGTGGGACAACGTGGTCGATCGTCGCCTCTCTACGCTCCAGCGTGATGCCGCAGTATTGGCAGCAATAGTCGTCCCGGGCGAGCAGATTAAGTCGGGAAAGTGGCGGTCTTCGGCGACCAAGATGTACAAATCGCAATAGGCGTACAACAGCCGGCATTTTTAAGGTGAGGGAAACTGAGCGCACGACATGGTCGTAGCTATCCACTACTTCTACTTTACCTAAAAATGACAGGGTGACGGCGCGTTGCCAGGTGATAACCTTGAGTGGTTCGTAGCTTGCATTGAGCAACAGGGTGGTATCCATTAACAAACCCCTTCAGCACGGGCTTAACCGCAAACGGAGCGAAAATTCGACCCGCCTGGTCCCTGTGGAGGAGCTTGCCCGTCTAAACGCTCTTCTACAGGCTTCCCCGCGATGCAATGCCTGACACCGCAAGACACTAATATTATTATAACCCTGCGTGAATTTAGAAAAGGCAAATTTCAGGCCTGGCTGTCTGAACTACCTCTAATTATAGCATATTTTACTGTCGGAATTCGGAAAATAGTATGCTGTGCTGCTTGCTGAGCAAAATATCGCGGAAATATTGCATAAAATGCGTTAGTTACGTCTCCATAGTGCGGCGAAATGGTGAGTAGGCGTTCCATTCATTCGAAACTGCCATTGACACGATCCGCCTGAGAGGTTTATTAAGCATCTCCAGTTTTGCTGAGGGCCTGTAGCTCAGTTGGTTAGAGCGCACGCCTGATAAGCGTGAGGTCGGTAGTTCAAATCTACCCAGGCCCACCATGTACCGAACTGTCTGTTCTCTGTAGTATCGCTACCGGAGAATGTTCAGTTCCGGCAGCCTTCGGCATTCTCTTTTGAATGCGACATGATATGTCGCCACAGCAGAATCACTGGAGCTAAGCTTTTTTGAAGCGGTAGCGAAATTGCTCAATTAATCTGGCGGAAGACTTCGGAATTTTGCTAGCGACGGTTTCGTTTTTGAAGTAATAGAATGGGGCGTCAGGACAGAGCCTTCTAAAGAATGACTTTGTTCACAGATTCCCTGATGCGTAGTCAAAACCAAGTGGGGCCGTAGCTCAGTTGGGAGAGCACCGCCCTTGCAAGGCGGGGGTCGTCGGTTCAAGTCCGTCCGGCTCCACAACCCACGGTTTTGAACGCAGTGTAGATAGCTCAAAATTAGTAGCTCTAAATTACCAGGTATGTCCTGACTATTCTCAGGAATTAGTTCTCAGGAAATTGTTCTCAGGTAGCCCTGTTGTTCGGCGGCGGGCCTCCTAGGATCCGAGCAGTGCAGCGCTTGCCGCTACTCTTCTTCCGTACATTTGGCGGGCAGTTTCGTAAAGAGCATAGTCCTCGTGGTGACTACTGATTATGTTTTTGCGCTCTTCCGTCTCAATTTTGAAATCGCGATATTCGGCGAGAAGTTCGGCATTTTCCTTTGCGTATTCGCTTGTTTTCCTGACATGTGGCGTATGATTCTCGGATGTCCCAAGCATTCCCTGCAGTGCTTTTAGCTCTTCGCGAAAATGCTCAAACAAGCCGACGAAGTAAAACTCCTTTTCTATATCTACGTCCAGGAAGGCACGGGAGACATGATTTCGCATCTGGTGGTGCTGTGCGAACTCATAGAAGCCCACCTCTTTGTGGAACACCGCTCGTGCCAGCGGATTCGAGCGTGCGATCTCATCGAAGGTCTCATAGGCCGCACGCCAGAAAAAGAAATGGGAGCGTAAGCGGTCGATAGGCTCCCGAAGGAAGGTAATCATTTTAGCTTTTGGGAATGCCGTACGGTAGGTACTAGCGCGTATGTGCCCGTGCACGGCTCTTGTGTCTTCCGGTATATCCGCAATTGATTCGGCTGCGTAGGTATAGTCGAGCTGAAGGGAATTGCCATAGGCACCGCGAAGGATCTGCTCAAGACTCCCTCCGCCTGTCTTCGGGATGTGTACGGATACCAGCTCCACGCTACTCAAGCTTAAAGACCCCTGAACTATCAGTCCCACGGCTCGTTTTGTCTGACACTGATTGTTTGCCCTCGGACGCAGACGTCGAGCTGGCGCCGCCAGTGGCTTTCCCGCGTTTTGACGAGCTGCTTTCAATTGAGCCGGATTCTAGTTTGAGGAGGGCTCTTTCAATTCTATCGAGTCGAGAGACCAGAGCGTTCAGCTTCCAGAACCAGCAGACGAACTCCCGCAGAGCCAGGAGCATGCAAAACGGGATGAGAGCAGCTAGAGCATAGACCCAGACAGGCTGATCGCTGGGAATAGCATTTAAAATTTGTTCGATCATAAATTCTACCTTCTCCCGGGGCCTATATTGACTAAATACCAGTTAGAGAAATGACAGTATCTTACTTCCTATACGATGTAAGCGACAGGAAAGAATATTCATGAGGATGCAATTCAACGCAAACGGCGAAGCATAGCCCGGCACATATACGCGCCTCATTGTCTCGTTAATTTCGTTACGAACGCGCCGTGTCTGACCGATGTCCGATCGCCAGGCTCTGTCTGAAGGTGTGAATCTCTTTGATAACGCTTTCGCCTATCTGTTCGAGGCTTAGGGGCTGCGCCGCTCGCAAATCAGCAGGAGGTGTAGTCTGGCTGTAGACACTGAGCGCCAGAACAGCTACCGCGGCCAGTTTTGCTCCGAAGATGGCAACCTTTATCGCAAGCGCGATAATGCGTTTGAGGAGGAGGATGCTGACAACAATGCCACATAGGACTACTGCGAGAACAACATCAGTGTTACTTAATAACGACGCGACCAATTCCATTTGTTTTTTAGATTCCCGAGGGAATCTATATCTCTTGCCAGTGGTGATTAGAATGAGCTTCACCTATGGTATCGGCAGATCGCGCTGCTTTCTTTTGTGGTTTTTCCGTTTTTTGGCGCTATTTCGGAAATGTTTGGCCTAATATCCAAAGGCGGGGCATAACTACCATCTCGAGCAATATCCACAGTCTTTCTACCCAAAGCTAATGTCCGATAAGAAACCAAACAAAAAGAAGCTGCTTAGTTTTTTCCTCGGGCTGCTAATCAGCGTGGGGATTATCGCGTTTTTGGCGGAGTCCCTGGATTGGGGCATTTTCCTAAAAGAACTAGAGCGGGTGGACTTCCGCTATATCCCGCTTCTGATCGCAATGTTCATTCTGGTATTCGTCGTGCGAGCGTGGCGCTGGAGATACCTGCTGCCCAACACTGATACCCTGGAGACTCGGAAGCTCTACAATGCCACCATGGTTGGCTTTTTTGCGACCTGCGTGCTTCCGTTTCGAGCCGGGGAGGTTATCCGGCCTCTGGTCCTGAGTCGCTGGCAATCCGTAAGCTTCAGCGTTGGTCTTGCGAGTGTGGTAACCGAGCGGGTCTTTGATGTACTTGCTCTGCTGTTTCTTATGGGGCTTTCCGTAAGCGAACTTGAGAATGCGCCGGCATTTGTCTCAACGGGCGCTACTGCCTTAAGCATACTCGCCGCTATAATTTCGGGAGTGATGATAATGGCCTACATCAAGGGAGACCTAATTTACCACTTCATTAAGCTTGTCTTTACGGCCGTGCTGGGCGGGCGTTTTCCCGAGCTCAACGAAAGACTTCTCGTTGAAGCTCGAGGCTTCATCGATGGTTTGCGTTCCATTGCCTCCCTTGGGGAGCTTCTGTGGGTATTATTCTGGTCACTGGTTCTCTGGTTGGGTATGTCCCTTCTTTATCAGATTGGATTATGGACGTTTGGAGTATACCCATCGTTCTGGGTTGGTATTGCGGTTACTGTGATACTTGCCTTCGCGGTCGCAGCTCCGAGCGCACCTGGATTCCTCGGAACCTTTCAGCTCGGTTGTGTTGCCGCGCTAAGCGGGCTGTACGGGTACAGCCAGGAGTTCGCTGTCGCCTACTCAGTTGTCTTGCATGCCTATCAGGTGTTACTTGCGTGCATACTTGGAGCGATCATCCTGAAGAAAGAAGGATTGGGCTTAGCTCAGTTGCGGGGCAAAGAGAATAGCGATGTCTCCGAAAACAGCAGCTAAGGAAGCAAGTAGTACTCAGGAGGTAAATTTGCCCGTCTGCGGCAAAAATGCACCCGTGACCCATTTCGGCCCCTAACTTATCTGTTTTTCACAGCCCCAAAAAAACCCACGTATATTCGGAAGCTTATATAGCGAGCAGCGTGCAGGAGCGCCAGGTCTGGCCGTGGCACGCTTATTGAAACATCTAGCTCTGTGGATGTGGTGTGGTTGTGATGTGGCCATACGGCTCTTGGCCCAGTGATGGTGTGGCGGTGGGTAGAAACTGCCGGAATATTGTATCCGGCTGTTTCTACCGGTGGTGGACCCGCAGGACACTGTTATTAGCCGGGCAAGAGAAATGAAAGCGATTACAGAGGAACGTCTGTGGCAAATAGATTGTTTACAGGACTGTATGCCGGGCGTGAGTCATTGATGACTCACGCTAATGCGCTGAGTTCTACATCCGACAACCTGGCAAACGCGAATACCACCGGTTTTAAACCCGGTCGGGTAGAGTTCGGTTCTTTGCTGGCTGATAGTCTGGGTGGACTACAAAGCAGTCCCGAGGACTACGGAAACGGATCCCAAACCCTCGCAATTAATACACGGCATGACATCCAGGGCGCGATCGACCCCACGGGACGACCTTTTGACGTCGCTATTCAGGGGAATGGCTATTTTAACTTAAGCGACGGTACAAACGCCCTCTATACTCGCTCCGGGCAGTTCGGTACCGATGCCGAAGGAAACCTCGTGACCCAGACGGGGTTAAGCGTGATGGGATTTACCGCAGATAGTCCTGACGCCCTGGTGCCCCTTACTACCGCAAACATCGGTAACGATGCAGCCGCAACCACTACGGCTACTCTGGTCGGTAACCTTGCGGCTGATTCGGCGCTTGTTGCCGGCGGCGCCGCTCCGGCGGATCCGGAAGATTTTACGGTTCTTAATAATGCCGCTGATTTTAGAACCGTTGCGACCGTGATTGACTCACTCGGAACCTCGCAGGATGTCTCTATATACTTTTTCCATACAGACGTCGGAACCTGGACTGCTCAGGCATATATTGACGGTGGACAAACTGAGGGTGGTGTAGCAGGCGTTCCGGTGTTGAGCGGAACCGCAGAACTAGCGTTCGATGACGCGGGACAGTTGGTCGACCCCGATAACGCGAACCTCCTGGTGAACGCGGCCTTCGGCAACGGTGCGGCTGCAAGTGAAATAGCGGTGGATCTCTCCGGCTTCACGCAGTTTGCCGGGAATTCCTCTTTGCGTTCCATTGTTTCCAACGGAACTCCGGTTGGTAACATTGCTTCCTATCGTTTCGATGAAGACGGAAACTTTCAGGCAATATTTGACAACGGTGAAGAGGTAACGGTCGGTCAGGTTGCCATAAGCGCCTTTAACTCAAACGACGGCCTCGAGCGAGTCGGTGATACCAATTTTGCTCAGACTAACCAATCAGGTGATCCGATAATTGGTTTGCCTGGAAGTGAAGGGCGAGGAGTACTCGTAGGTAGCTCCTTAGAAACCTCCGCCGTTGACACCGCAACAGAGTTTATCAATATCGTCAGGTTTCAAAGAGGTTATCAGGCTGGTTCACAGGTGATCACCACTATGAGTGATCTGATCGACAAAACTCTGCAACTTGCGTAGTCCCTAACCATAGGCATCATCAGCTGAGCCTATCCAGCTGTCGCAGGCCTTCAAACACACCTATTGCGACGGCGTTCGACAGGTTGAAGCTCCTGACATTTTCGTTCTGGATGGGAATGCGAAGATGTGTGTCCGGATATGCCTGACGCAGACTCTCCGGAAGCCCCTCGGTTTCACTTCCAAAGACCAGACAATCCCGCTCGCGAAAAGCTGCCTCGTGGTATGACTTCTCAGCAAATTTTGTAAACAACCAGCAGGTATCACCCGGTGCGAGACATTTCTCGGTGAAACTTTCCCAGCAGCTATGTTGAAACAGCGTAACTTCTGGCCAGTAGTCAAGTCCCGCTCGTTTGACATTGCGATCGCTAATCTCAAAACCAAGGGGTTCGATCAGGTGCAGCTCCAGATCGCAGGCCGCGGTGAGCCTGGCGATGTTGCCGGTATTTTGCGGAATGAGAGGGTGTACGAGAACTACACGCATAGGATTTCGTTACCTCTTTTTAACGGAATAGTGAGTACCACGAAAAACGAGCGCCACATCACCTGTTTCATCCATTTCGAAAAATTGTGAGATTTCCTGTTGGGCAGATCTACTGAACTTGGCAGTCAATCCATTGTCGGAACGAACGATATACAGGCAGTTGTTTTTGGCAACCATGAGACTCTCAAAATCCAGGGGGCCACGCGCCCCGTCATTAAAGAGCCCAAGAGCGGGATTCGCCGCGAGGTCCAGCGTGCGGAGCAGAAATGGCGCGTCTTCCACCTCCACCAGAACGCAACGCCCATCGACTGCCACCACAAAACTTTCCAGATGCTTGTCATACGTAAGATGACGACTAAAATACTCTGCAATCTTTGGGTGCCGTACAATACCCCCGTCGTGGCGCCAGGAACCGTTTTGTTCGAAGGTAAGTCCGCCGGGCATGCTAATTACCCGCAGAATC